>DATEHP010000148.1:0-17773 GCA_035279505.1 Candidatus Sulfotelmatobacter sp.
CGTTCTCATGGTGAGCCGCGGGGTGCGCATTGAAATAGCACATGCAGAAGTGTGGACAACTGCATGCCTCGATTGCAGTGGCGTTGATTGCCCAGTCCGCCTGCGGAGAAGAGTGACCGGTACTTACGGCGAGCAGTGCAACAACGATCAGCGATGCCGCTCTGTACATAGGATCGCCTCCTGTTCGCGAGAGTATGCACCCGGGAGGGCCGCGACGCAAGCGTTTGGTTGTCGTAATATCGCGTGGCTGTTGAAAAAGTCAAGTTTCGCGCAGATAAGTGAGGCCAGTCCCTCCACTCGCCTCAGCTCGGTGTCTCAAATGGAATGTGGACTACCGAATTATGTTGACGCTGTTACCATAACGGTGTTAAATTAACAATTAAAGAGGCACCAACCCACCTTTCTGTCTCTCACTCGATAAGGAGTTAAGAAGTCAACATATGTCCTCGGATGACGCTCGCCGACCCGCGACTGTACCGCTCAGCCTTAGAGCACGCCTACAGCCGCATCTCTTCCGCACACAGCCCTGCATCAACGAGACAGGCCCTTTTCAGGAGCCAGACGATTCTGCGACGAGAAGCCTCTCGCGAAAACCGAGTGGACCTTGCAGCGAAGGTCAAGATCTACAAGCAGACCTGGCCGACAACAGTCCACAAGCCCCAACTGAGGTGGCCGGCAGCTCAGCATCTGAGGCGCAGATCGCGAAAGCTGCAGACTGGCTTTCCACATATCTCCAGCAACAGCGTGATCAGTACGCACGTGTCGCCAGCCCGCTGAGTGAAGACCGCAAGGCGCAACTTTGGCCGTACTATTCGGGTGGGTTGCTCGAAGCGATCAGGTTCGTGGAACTACACGGAACTCGCATCGCCACTCCGGAATTCTTTGCGAAGGCCCGCGCGAAGGGATTTAAGCCACCCGAGATAAGTCACATGGAGTCCTTGGCTTTCATTGACGTTGTTGTTTTCAACGAACGGATGAGCGATCGGTCACTTTTCCATGCGCTGGTTCGTGCAATCCAGATTCGGATTCTTGGCGTGCGGCACTATGCAGAACTCTGGATGCACGGTTTTATCCGGACCAAAGTACACTTCGCTGTACCTTTGGAAGTGCATGCATTCTCACTAGCGTCGAGATTTCTTGTGGAGAAATTCTGCGTTGAGGATCACGTCCTTCGCTGGGTGATCGACCGACGTTACTAGTCGGCAAGGTGAGCGTTGTCCGGCTCGTTTAGGAAGGCAGTCGAGTAGCTAGGTGGACGCACGCCGATTTGAACTGAACTCAACCAGATTGGGCAAGGGCCCTTCCGGGCCAGTGGACTGACGTTTCTACAGTTTCTCCTATTGCTACAGTTCCGCCGAAACTGGTATCACCGGTATCACCGCTCGTGGCCGAGCTGGCTACTCGTCGAAAGTTTACGCTTGATCACTGCGATAATGCTTTTTGCAGCCAGTGCACGAGTGCTTTCTTGTACCAAAGAAATTCGGGGTGCGGCTCCCAGTGGTCCATGCCATGCGGCGCGCCTTCGACGGTGAGTAGCTCGCAGCTAGCGCCCACTGAGCTCATCTTCTTGCACATCTCGACAGATTGGCTGTATGGCACGTCTTCATCTCCGGAACCATGGATCAGCAGGAACGGCGGCATATCCTTCTGTAAATAGGTAACAGGGGACGCGCGGACAAGCGCTGAGGCAGACCCGGCATCGACTGCATCGATTCCAAAGAGCTGCAGGATTTCACTAGGAATCGGCTTCCATTCAATTGATGCGGATATGAAATCGTGGACGCCATACATCGAGACAACCGCCGCTACACGTGCGCGCTTACTTCGTGCTGCTCCGACGTATGAGACTAGATGTCCACCTGCCGATTCGCCAATAAGAGCGATCTTCCTTGTATCAACGTGGTAGGTCGCGGCGTGTTGCTTCACCCAAAGGATCGCCGCCTCCACGTCTTCCGCGTCTGCGGGAAATCGGAACTTGGGAGCGAGTCGGTAATTGATGCTGAACCAGACGAACCCCGCGTCCGATAGTGGTTTGAAAAGATAATTGATGTATTGCTGTTTGTCGCCGGCTACCCAGCCTCCCCCATGCACCAAGATCGCCGTGGAAAAAGGCCCTTCTCCATCCGGAACATGCGCATCAAGAGTGAGTTGAACGCCGTCGACCGTGCGATACAGAACATTGTTGTAGTCCGCGGCCCAGGAAGTAAGGGCCAGGAACGTGAATCCCCAAAGAGCAAATATTGTTCGCAGCGAGGTCCAAGTAACTATGCCGTTAGCCATTATTCGTTCCTGAACTGCACCAGTATCGTGCGCGCTCAAATTGTTCCATATTGCTTCGTTTGCTGTCGTTTTTTCTTGACCCTTAGCGTATAGTGCATTCAGACTTTTTCCTAACAAGGACTCACGCCAAAGCAAGCTCGCTCTGAGGTTGCGGGTCCATTTCTTGAGGAAACGATGAGACGATTCAAGCGGACTGCGAACGCATTGCTCTTAGTTGTTTTATTCTCTACTTTGTCGATGGGACAAGCAGTGTACGGGAACATTATCGGAACGGTTTCTGATCCGAGCGGGGCCGCGGTAGCCAATGCTCCCGTAACAATATCCGACGTGGATCGCGGCACGAACTATGAATCCAAGACGAACGCGAGCGGGAACTTCGAACAGACACATCTCCTCGCAGGTCGCTATAAGGTGAGCATCACGAGAAATATTCCTGCTCTGCTTCGTCGCTGCGGTGCTAACCTTCTTCATTGCCGGTCTCCTTTATCTCTTGCGCTTCGAGCGCGTCGATAACTTGGGAGCGTACAGCATTCCCGTCGGAGACCGGCCTTCTCATCTCATCTGTTGACAACAGCTAGGCCAGCTACAATGGCACGCTATGCTATTGACGAGACGGAAGAACCTTTCAGCGTCGATCCAAATCAAAGTGCAAGTTCTGATCGTCGCCTCGGGATGTTTGCTGCATTCGAGTTTTGCCAGAGCTACGGCTTGCGACCATCTCACCGCTCTCACTATTCCTTACACTGAGGTCAGTTCGGCGACAGCGGTTTCTGCGGCGACTTTCTCGCCTCCTGCTGCGAATAATCAAGGAGGTCCCGCTTCCTTTACTCTTCCTGCATTCTGCCGCGTCCTCGCCGTCGCTAGGCCGACTGTGGATTCTGAGATTCACTTTGAAATCTGGCTGCCCGCTGCGGAAGCGTGGAGTGGCAGATTTCTCGGTACAGGCAACGGCGGTTATTCCAGCGCGCTGACCTACCGGCAAATGGCCGATGCGCTCGAAAAGGGATATGCGACGGCCGGTTCAGACACGGGGCATTCCGGCGGGGATTTGAAGTTCGGCGTCGGACATCCGGAGAAGATCAACGACTGGGTATATCGCTCCGTGCACGTGATGACGGAGACAGCGCATCTCGTAATGCGCAGCTATTACGGCAAACTGGCAGAACATTCTTATTTCTGGGGATGTTCCACTGGAGGGCATCAAGCGTTGACCGAAGCGCAACGCTATCCCGACGACTACGATGGAATCATCGCGGGGGCGGCGGCGAACAACCGAATCCGGCAGGTAACGGCGTTCCTTTGGAACTGGCGGGTTCTACACGAGCGTGAGGGAGAAACACTGCCGTCCTCTAAGCTGCCTCTTCTCCATAACGCGGTGATGGCGGCGTGTGACGCCCTCGACGGCGTGAAAGACGGAATCATCACCGACCCTCGGCGTTGCAAGTTCGATCCGGCGAGCCTGGCCTGCAAAGGCGCCGACGCTGCCGATTGTTTGACAGAGTCGCAAGTTGCCCAGGTGCGCAAGATCTATGACGGCGCGCGCAACCCGCGGACCGGCGAGCAGATCTATTCCGGATGGGAGCGTGGCAGCGAATTCTTGGACGGATCTACGATCGGAAGCTGGGCCGGATACTTCGTCGGCAAGGACGAGCCGGCGCGGCTGGAGTTCTGGCGCTCGTGGGTATTTCATGATCCATCGTGGGACCCCCGCTCGTTCGATTTCAACCAGGACGTGAAATTCGCGGATCAGGCTCTTCCGCAGATTGATTCGATGGATGCCAACCTGACTCCATTCAACCAGCGTCACGGAAGGCTCTTGATGTACTACGGCTGGGCGGATCCGGTGGTGCCGCCCGAGGAGGGCATTCGCTACTATGAAAGCGTCGAGCGGACGACGCCGGGGGCACGGGATTTCGCGCGCTTATTCATGGTGCCTGGAATGGGCCACTGCGGAGGAGGACCAGGCCCCGATGCGTTCGACGCCCTCGGTACGCTGGATCACTGGGTCAGTGAGGGAGAGGCGCCGGACAAAATCGTCGCTTCCCATTCGAGCGATGGAAAGATAGACCGGACACGGCTGCTGTGTCCGTGGCCGCAAGCTGCGAAGTGGAAAGGCTCGGGCAGCACCGACGACGCGGCGTCGTTCGTGTGCAGAGCGGAGTAGGTAGTGTGTATGGGTTTTCTCGGCGGTCAAACCTTTTAACCCTTGAGGTCACGGGCAAACCCGATTGATCGGCATTCCATGACTTCTGATACTTCTCTTCAAAAATCTTCGGCATCGGTGCTTTCCGGGGTTCGTGTGCTTGATTTCTCACATGCTCTCGCCGGGCCCTATTCGACGTTGCTGCTCTCCGATTACGGAGCGATCGTTTACAAAATTGAAGGACGCACAGGGGATATGGGGCGTGGCTGGGGACCTCCGTTCGCGGGCGGGATCTCGAGTTTCTTTCTTGGATTGAATCGCGGAAAGCAGGGAATTTGCATCGATTTGAAGCAGCCTGAAGGATTAGACCTCTGCCTGCGCCTGGTTGATCAGGCCGATGTGATCGTGGAGAATTTTCGGCCGGGCGCAATGGATCGTCTGGGCCTCGGCTACAAAGCGGTCCACGAACGCAATCCCCGCCTGATTTATTGCTCGATCTCCGGATACGGGCAAGAAGGGCCATCGCGGAATGAAGCTGCGATGGATCTTGTGATGCAGGCCTCCAGCGGACTCTTAAGCATCACAGGAACCGAAGAAGGCGATTCGGTGCGCTGCGGTTATGGGGTGACGGATGTGACAGCCGGGCAGTTTGCGGTCATCGGAATTCTGTTGGCGCTGTTGTCTCGGGAGAAGACCGGCACGGGACAGTTCGTGGATGTAGCTATGCTTGACGGCATGATTTCGACCATGAGTTCGAATTACATGAGCTTCCTTGGTTCGAACGCGGTTCCGGTTCCGATGGGGACGTCGTTCCCAACGATCGTGCCGTATCGTTGTTATCGCGCGAGCGATCGCGAAGTGGCGATCGCCATCGGCAGCGAGAAACTTTGGTCCGCGTTCTGCCAGGCACTCGAACGGCCCGATCTCGAAAAGCATCCGGATTACTTAACGAATGCTGATCGAATCCAAAACCGCAAAGTGCTGGAGCCAATTCTGGATAGCGTGTTCGCGAAACGATCAGGTGCGGAATGGATCAAACGCTTGCAGAAACTGGGAGTTCCATCTTCTCTCGTGCGGAATTTCCGAGAAGTGTCGGCAGACCCGCAGAGTGAGCTTCGGAAAATGTTTCCCGTGATGGAACATGCGACGGCGGGCAAGCATCACGTGACGGGTACTCCGGTGAAGTTGTCAGAAACGCCCGGCGGGCCGACGACACCAGCGCCGTTGCTAGGACAACACACCAGAAGCGTGCTGAGAGATCTGTTCGTATTGGAGAACGATGTGATTGACGATCTTCTCAATCGTCGCGTGCTGTTCGAGTCCGATCCAGCTTTGGAATCTCCTTCCTAGACACACATGCTTGCAACAGTAGGTCTTCTCACGATCATTGTGCTGTTGGCGGCCTTTCTGAGCCAGAGAGTTTCAGCGCTCACGGCACTGATCGCGGTTCCGGTGGCGGCGGCGCTGGCCATCGGCGCCGGCAAGACAACGGCGACGTTTATCGTGCACGGAATCCAGAGTGTAGCCCCGGTCGCGGGGATGTTTATCTTCGCGATCCTCTATTTCGGAGTCATGACCGACGCTGGAATGCTGGATCCGATCATCGACAAAATCCTGCGGACGGTAGGAAGCGACCCTCCGCGGATCGTTGTCGGCACCGCGCTCCTCGCGTTGCTGGTGCACCTGGATGGCTCGGGGGCGGTGACATTTCTGATCACGATTCCCGTGATGCGGCCTTTGTACGATCGTCTGGGCATGGATCGGCGTGTATTGGCGTGTGCCGCTTCGATGGCGGCCGGAGTAAATTTTCTGCCATGGACGGGACCGATGATTCGCGCATCGGCGGCTCTGCATGTTCCCGTGACCGAGATTTTTCGGCCGCTGGTTGCCGTGCAGGCGGTCGGAATTGTTTTTGTGTTTGCCACCGCCTGGTGGCTCGGAAAGAGGGAAGCGCGGCGCCTTGGAAGCAAAGCGCAAAGTGACGAAGTCTTTCAACACAAGCTGGACGATGCGGTGCTGGAACTGCGCCGGCCCCGGCGCTTCTGGATCAACCTGACATTGACGCTGCTTCTTGTGGTGGCGATGGTCGGTTTTCGGTTGGATCCCGTGGCTGTGTTCATGGCCGGTCTCGTACTGGCATTGTGGGTGAACTATCCGAACTTGAAAACACAGGCAGAGCGAATCGACGCGCACGCGCGGGCTGCGCTCATGATGGCGGCGATTCTGTTCGCGGCTGGTGCCTTCACCGGAATCATGAGGGAATCGGGGATGTTGGACGCCATGACCAAGGCCGCGGTCTACTTGGTTCCACCACACATCGCACCACATTTGCCGTTCGCGTTGGGGCTGCTTTCGATGCCGTTGAGCCTGGTGTTTGATCCGGACACGTTCTATTTTGGCGTCCTGCCCGTGCTGGCGGACGTCGCGAACAAGTTCGGAATCCCGGGCGTTCGCATGGCCCAGGCGGCGGTCTTGGGACAAATGACGACGGGATTTCCTGTCAGTCCGCTGACTCCGGCGACATTTCTCATCATCGGATTGGCGGGGATCGACTTGCGGGATCACCAAAGGTTTACCTTCCCCTTCCTGCTGGCTGCGTCGGTGCTGATGACGTTGGCGTGTGTAGTGCTGAGGGTGTTTCCGTTGTGATAAATGAGCAGCAACCTCCTGTACCCCAACCTGAGGTTGGAGCCACGGGAAGAAGTCTCTAGTGCGTTTTAAACCAGGCCGCCAGAAGTCAACCATCTTTCGCCAAGTGATCCGTTTATCATCGCCCGGCATTCGCCCGGACTCAATTGGGAAACCGGACTACTGCCCAGCGCTGCAGAGAAAAGCGAGTGCTTTCGGCGGAGTGGCCGGGGCAGTCCTTTCTCTGCGGTCCGGTTCGCGCGGGAGTTATCGCGAAATACAGGCATATCTCGCGTCTTTCACCAGGCGTAGGGCAAGAATTCTTTGCAGTTCAGAATGCATGGCGGAGAGGGAGGGTTTCTATTGCGCCATTTTTGCTATCTCGCTGTGATCCCTACACTTCCGCGATAATACCTTCCCTTGCAGCTGGTTACAAGCCATTTCAATCGTAGGCTACAGTTTCTATAGTTTCTCCTATTCGCTGTAGTTCCGCAAAAAACGGTATCAGTGGTATCAAGATTTTGAAGTGAATTCCAAAGTGGATTCGTCCTGCCTTCGCCCGATCGAGAGGAATGCCGTTGAATAGCGCTCCGTGCCGCACGCAGCTAGTCCGGAATGCCGACGCGTCGCATGAGATCGGCAAATCGGGAATCGGAACGAATGGAATCGAGGCGCGGGTCGACCTTCAGATAGACCAACATATCGGAATGCTCGTGAAAGGCGCGTTCGAGCGATTTGAAAGCCTGATCATTCTGGCCAAGGCCAACATAGATCAGCGCAAGTTCATATTGATTGACGTAGCGGCGTGCCGATTCCTCCTTCAATCCGGCAATCACCTTTTCCGCTCGGTCCTTATCCCCGGAAACGGCGTAGATGTGTCCGATGTCGCATTGCACCGTGAGGTTTGTGGGGAGGAGATCCTTGGCTCTCCCCATTTCTCGCAGAGCCTGGGGAAACATCTTCTTCTGCTCGTAAGCCAGCCCAAGATACCAATGGGCCAGAGCATAGTCTGGATCCAGTTCCAGAGTCTTGCCCAATTGTTCGATCGCCCGGTCGTACTGTTTGTTGTAGAGGTAGTGCCAGCCGAGGTGCAAATTAATAATCGGGCTCACCGGGTCCAGTTCAAGCGCCCGATTACTCTCCGCCAACGCTTCTTCCCGCCGTCCACTCGACAACAGAAGATGAGCGTACCAGTGATGGCCGTGGGCGTATCCGGGATTGAGCGCCAGAGATCGTCTAAAGTCCGCCTCCGCTCCGATCCAGTCCCAGTCGTAGGTCAGCTTCACGTAAGCAATCGAGTTGTGCGCGTCCGCAAGCGAGTTGTCGAGTTCCAATGCCTTTAAAGCCGCCGCCTTCGCCTTGGGCTGTACCTCGTTCGGGGCGGCTCCGCCAACATCGAATGAGGAACCGAATAAGACATAGCAGTCGGCCAAGCCGCTGTAGGGAGCGGCATACGTAGGATCCCGGTCAATTGCCTGCTGAAAATAATCCATCGCGCGATCGAATGATTCGCGATTTCGTTTCACCCAGAAGTAGCGGCCCTTGATGTAAAGCTTATAAGCCTCTGGGTCGACCGGATGAGAAGCAGAGAGCCTGACGTGCTCTTCCGGCGTCAGTTGCACCTGAATCTGCTGGGTAATCCTGCGTGCCACGTCATTCTGGAGAGCAATGACATCGCTCAGATTACCTTCATAAGTGTCAGCCCAGACGTGCCTTTCTGGCGAAGCTTGAATCAGATTGGCGGTGATGCGCAGACGATCGCCCGATCGCGCCACAGTTCCTTCCACTAGGGCATCCACCTGAAGTTCCCGGGCAATCTCGGGTAGCGCTTTCTTAGTGTCCTTGTAGCGCATGACGGAGGTCCGCGAGATTACGCGCAGAGCGCTGACCTTACCAAGATCGGTGATCAGAGCCTCGGTCATCCCATCGGCGAAATAGTCCTGCTCCCGGTCGTCGGAAAGATTCTTAAGCGGGAGGACCGCGATTGAGTCGATAGGGGCCGCCGAAGCCCGCTTCCAAAACCACTTGGAGCGTACGCCGCCGACGTTCAACCCTACGAGAGTTGCAACGACTGCAAGTAAGACCAGAACCGCCGCCGTCAGCGCACGCCGAAATTGGTTGCGTCGTGGAACCTCGGGCCCAGCGCTCTCGGGAACGACCGAAGAGTCAAGAGGCCCGATAAAGCGGTAGCCACGTCGAGGCAGGGTTTCGACAAAACGCGGGCTGCTCGCGTTTTCACCCAGCGCTTCGCGTAGCCGCGCGATGGCGTTGTGAAGACTATGGTCGAAATCGACAAAGGTGTCGGCGGGCCACAGGCGGGTCCGTAGCTCGTCCCGCGTGACAACCTGGCCTGGATTCTCCAGCAGGATGGAGAGGATCTGGACCGGTAGACCCTGGAGGGGAACCTTGATCCCGCGTTTGCGCAGCTCGCCGGCGCGGACGTCCAACTCAAAAACGCCGAAGCGCACCGTTTCGACGGGCGGTGTTGCGGATGTCATTGCTGCCCCACCCCCAACTTCAGCCGAGTCTATCACGGTCCGTCCGATCCCTTTCGCGAGTGGGATGCAACTCTATTGGCCGCCAAAACAACGACTTCCGGAGTGAGGAAGGAATGGGGCAAAGAGGAGAGCCCGTGCCTTGATCAAGGGCCACAAGTTCGTCATTGTCCACGCCGCGCGGGCCCTCAGGTCGCAAACACGGGAGGCGCCAACAAAACTCAGGAGGACTACGATGAAATGCAAGCTGTTGTTTTTCGCACAGATTCTAACCACTCTGCTGCCGGGCACCCCGCTGCCGGCGCAGAACGCGGTGACCGAATGGAACGGAATTGCGTCAAGCACGATCGTTGCGAATGACGGTAAACCCTCGGCGACCTCATCCGTATGGTTCGCGTACACCAGCATAGCTGTCTACGATGCGGTAAACGCCGTTCATGGACAGTTTGAGCCGTTCTACTACATAGGAACTGCGTCACCCGGGGCTTCTGATGAAGCCGCGGCAGTAACTGCTGCACATCGGGTGCTGGTCACCTATTTCCCAGCGCAGCAGACGACTCTGGATGCGGCATTCCAGAATTCTTTGGCTAAGATTACGGCTCCGCCCGATGCTAAAAACGCCGGCATCGCCGTCGGCGAGGCGGCAGCTTCAGCACTCATCACCGCACGCACCGGCGATGGCCTCGAGGCCAACGTGCCTTATACTCCGGGCACCGGACCGGGCGTGTGGCAGCCTACTCCTCCGAAGTTCGCACCGGCTATCACTCCGTGGCTCGGTCAGATGCGCCCTTTCACAATGACTACTGCTTCGCAGTTCCTCCCCGACGGACCGACACCGCTCGCGAGCGATGACTGGGTGGAAGACTACAACCTGGTTCGCAGCCTCGGGGATGTAAACAGCGCAATCCGCACAACGGCGCAAACGGAAATCGGCCTATTCTGGACCGAACACACCGGCCAGCAATATGCCCGGGCCTTCACCTACCTGGCCGAGAATTACAACTTGGGGGTAATGGATTCCGCCCGGATGATGGCGATCTTGTGGACTGGTTTCGCAGATGCCGCCATTGGCTGCTGGAACGCAAAGTTCACCTACAGCTTTTGGCGGCCAGTAACAGCCATTCGAGCCGGAGGCGGCAACCCGGAACTTACCGGAGACCCCAACTGGACGCCCCTTGGTACGACTCCAGCACATCCCGAGTATCCAGCTGCACATGGATGCGTTACGGGCGCAGTCTCCAACCTGATCAGAGACTATTTTGGAACGGCGAACGTGCACATCGTCACAGACAGCCACGCCTTCAACGACGGCATTCACACACACACATTTGAGGACACGCATGACTTGTTTGAAGAGGTGTTCTGGGCGCGCATCTTTGCGGGGTTCCACTATCATCACTCGCTCGAAGACGGGGGCAGGCTGGGTCGAAGAGTAAGTAAACAGCTAATTCGCGGACACTTCCGTCCGCTCTCGAACAATGAATGAATGGCGCCGTTGCGCCCCACTGCTGATGGACAAATGCCCTTCAGGGATTGGAAGAATGGGCTGGGAAAGCTGGGTTTTTCAAGGAAAGGGCATTCTTCTCCGTCGGCCGGGGTGTTGGTGCCCTTCCCAGTGACTAGGCTCACGGGATGACAGTCGCGGTGTCCGGTAGCCGACAAACCTG
Organism: Candidatus Sulfotelmatobacter sp.; assembly: GCA_035279505.1. Classification (GTDB taxonomy): domain Bacteria; phylum Acidobacteriota; class Terriglobia; order Terriglobales; family Acidobacteriaceae; genus Sulfotelmatobacter. Next base: position 11,214 of record DATEHP010000148.1, read on the forward strand.
CTGCGAGGTCAACATATGTATCACGACCAATCCGGAAATCCGCTGCAATTTTCTGGGTTGGTTCAATTTTTCATGTTCTCGCTTTACAGATACTGAATAACCTTTGTCTGCTTTCGTGTACCGAAGAAGCCCAAATCATACACAGTCTCCGGTATTCCCTCGGTCAAGTACACGGTGTATTTTTCCGAACGCGTGCAACTTCGTCTTGTGAACCCAGAGCCTCAATCTCGATTCGGTTCTTCGGCGCACGTTTTACGCAAAGCATTCGATCTGTGGCCTTATCTCCTCCTGGCCGTCTCCGTTCTGGGCTTCGCCTACCAACTCTGGACCTAATGCGCTGCCATTTTCCGATGACGAGCGGCCTTAGCCGTTATTTTTGTCCATTGAGATTCGGTTCTTGAAGTCCGTCGTCAACGAGGCGGCGCGGGACCTAACCTCTGGGATCCAATTACGACAACGGCTGCAAGAGTTGAATGTGCAGACGGCGAGAATTGTGGGGCTGAGCCTAGCGCCGCAAGTTACGCGCGCAACGCCCTGAGGGAGAGCCAGGGCAGATTCCAAGCGAAGCAAAGGACGTGTCTTCATGGAGCGGTCTGCACCGGAATACAAAAGCACTTCGCCTGCAGGACTAGCCGACGTAGTATCTCTATTTGTCATCGAAGCGCCGACTATGAACCGAGGGATACTGTGACAATCTTGTCCTGAACCTCTCTATGTACTCCGAGATAGCGGTTCTCAGTTCAATCGCGAGACGCTGAAACTCCTTGCCCTTCGCCTCAACCAGCTTCTTGGATAGGCTGCGGACGCGATCTTCTAAGCGGAGGTAGCGCGGCATAGCAATCTACCGTTACGACAAGCGGCTGGATAGCACTGCGCTCCCCACAAGGAGCGATGTTTTCACTCACAAGAGCGCACCGCTAACGACCTGTCACGGCACTACTGAGGCTCTGACCAGGCGCTCACGGTCCTACTGCCGGCGCAACTTCCAAGATGTTGAGATCAACTAGGGTTCGTTGTGCAGCTCCGTCCGCGTCTAAGCAGGCGTCGTCTAAACGACCCTGCCGAATACCTCAAGACTCCTGAACCCAATAAGCCGGAACCGAATAGGAGGAATGTTCCGGGCTCGGGAACGGTGCTTTTGCTCATTGACATGGAGATAGAATCGCTCGACCCAGAGCAGCTCGGGCTCTCCGCCAGGTCGCTGCAGATTCTTGAATTTAGGAACTGCCCGTTCGATAAGGCGACGGAAATGGAGATGGGCTTATTGCTCTCGGTAAACTGACCTAGGATTGGCAATCCCTGGGCTGTCACGGGGATACCATCCGTATCGGACAGGAAAGCCACCGTCGCCACTCCCGCGACATTCGAGAAGACAACAACATCACTCAGGATTGTGTGGGTCTTATCGTCGTAAATCAGCACCATGCCCTGTGCCTGGGCCGTGAACGATAGACCCGTAAGGGTCGAACTCAAAGTAAGTTCCGGGGTTTGCTCAGGGAGCGTACAAGTAATTGGCTTGCTCGTTAAGATTATGGTTGAGCACGAGTTTGCCCGGCTTACGCCGGTCATCGTCAGAAGAGTAGCCAACACGAACGCGAGGGTTAGGAGTCGCGGCAGCGTGGGGACTTTGTGGGGCGCAATTGTAAGTGAAGTGGATCGCATCTGGGGGCTCCTTTGCTGGACCCGTAAAAGGAAGGCAGCCGAAGTGACAGGCTCGTCCATGGCACGACGTTTTTTACCGCGAACTCAACCATATTTCCATCGGGGACTCCAAGTACGCGATGTCCTCAACCTTACATTGGGGACTGTATGGCACCCTACCAACGGTGATTTCGCACGCCTAGCTGGCGCAAGCGTTCCTTCATTCCGCGAAGCCCGACGCCGGTGTGAGCGGACGATCCGAAGGCGGGCTCCTTTTCGGGCGAAATTCCTTTGCCCGAATCCTCGATCTCCACTCGCAGACACGTCTCCTGTTGCGTAACGCGAATCTCCGCCGTGGGGCTTCCAGCATGGTGATGGATATTGGTAAGGCATTCCTGCACAACTCGGAAAATGGAAAGTTCGGCGTCCTTGGACAAACCGGCAAGACTCGGCGGAATGTCGAGCTTGGTTACGATCCTGCTGCGTTCGGAGAATCCAGCAACATAAACAGCGCAGCGCGGAAGCGAGATCGGCCTCATCCAGCAAGGGGGGATGCAGCTGTACACCCCAGCGCTCACGAAAGTCCCCATTTGTAGTCTCAACAGCTTCGACGTGGCCGTCGCATTACTAACCAACAGGAATCCCCCTTTCTGCTACTTGCCGCAGTGATGGGGATGGTCAAGGACCAGTTGGTTCAAGCACCGCCTCTGGGGTGGAAATTGGCCGGATTGACAGGTTGGGTCCGATTTGGGTCTGGTAAGCCGGGTCACTAACGCCGTAACTTGACGTTCAGTATTAAGCTGTTCAACGGAGCTCAAAACGAGACCCAGAAACCCCGATGTCTCGGGGAATGAAGGGGGAGCACGAATGTCCACGATCCATATGCACCAGACAACTACCTCAACGCCTGAGCAGTACATCGCTGGGCTCACCGACTTCGGGCCTGGCCGTTCGAAGCTTTTTGGCAACAGCACCGACGAGTACATAAAGGTGCATAGCCGCGGGAGCGCGCAGGCCGACGTCACGGAAGGCTCGAGCGGTATTTGGGAGCGACTGCACTACGACTGGTCCGATCCCAACCACGTCGTCCTGAAGACGACCGACTCCAACACGTGGGGAGGGGCGTCCGGCCACACCTACACCTTCACGCGCCGTCCCGACGGCTTGACCGATATTGACCTCGTTACCGTACGCGATGGCAAGAACCTCAAGGGATGGCTGGTCGGCCTGGTGGTTGGGACGATCGGAAAGGGAGTTTTAGAGAGGGCGTTTAAGAACTCGGTCAAGACCATCGAAGCTCGGAACGGCACGGCGAGAGAGGTGGGCACAGCGTAGCCCGGTCCGCCCAAGGAATGTGTAGTTGCTTAGAGCGAGTGAACACAGTATCGGAGGAATCACAATGCATCCTTTACGCAAATTACGGGAATCCGGTAAGCCTACACTCGCCCAGATTAGCGAGTTGCTTGCCGAAAACATCGTATTCAACAGCCCAATCCTGGCACGGCCGATCGAGGGGCGGGACCTCATTGCGCCGATTTTCACTCAGTCGAGCAATACGCGTGGTTCCGGTACTTATATAGCCGAGTTTAAGCTCGATGAGCGCACCACTTTCTTGCGCTGGGTGGGGACCATGGATGGCCACAAGTTCGAGAGCATGGAAATCATCGTGGACAACGAGCAGGGGCTGATCGTGGAACGCACCATTGCCCTCCGGCCGTATCCGGCTCTGAAACTGTTCCGCGATGCCATGTATGCTGCGCTCAAGGACAAGCTGCCGCCCGATGTCTGGGACTACCCAACGCCATAGTGTTACGACGACAGGTCGTTTCAATCGCGTTGACTCAGGAATCTGGTTGATTCGTGCCATTCTCATTCACATTCGGTAAGGCAGACGAACCGCGGCTGATTCAGTGGTGAATAAAAAGCCGATGCTTGCCGATTGGAGTCTGAAGCCCAGGGGTCGTGTCGGAGTTGCTAAAATGGTTGTGTCGAGCTAGTCGCGCCGCAACACCTCTACAAACTGAATCCCGTCCCCAAGTTTCCCCGGATTATTGCATTCGCTGCTTCGCGTCGATCTCTTCTTTCTCGTGCTTATTTTCGCCCTCACATGTACGTTCGTCAGCGATCAATCAAAGCACGCGCACCATCCTCCGAGCGCTTGCCAACACCCGCAACCGCTAACTTCACTGCAACGAAAGCGCGGACCGTTCTGGTCCGCGCTGGACGCGCCTTCATCTGGATTCGTATCCTGCCACCGGAATCTGCCCACGTGAGTGAAGCAGCGGTGAGTACACTCCAGCAGACGATTTTAAAACAATTTTATCGCCCGAGTTTTAGCTTAGTGCAGTTGGTGTAAGGGTGATTTTTTCACAGCTATAATGGCTTCTTGCACGAAAGTTTTGATGCCTTCGGCAACGGGGAGAGTGGGATGCGAGAGGATGCGTTTTTCCAGATTTCTAACGACGTGAGATACGTTGCCTTTTATCTGGATGGGCAATTGAGTGTCCACGAGCGTCCGGCGTTGGCCAATGCTTCGACCTCGGAATCAGACAAGTATGAGGAACTGATTGTGAATCCCTTAACGTTGGTGCAACAGCGCGGGAATATTGACTGTGGTGGAGTGAAGTTCGTGGTGATCCGATACGGAAACTTTTGGCAGACCGTATGGCCTGTTAAGCAAGGCCATGTGTCACTGGGGCTGGAGCCGACTGCTGATCCTCTGGAGCATGCGAAAGCGATTCATAGGGTCATCGTGGAGCAGGAACTTTAGATCCGCGCCAACTCTAATCTGCGGAGGATGACTGACGAAATCCGGCGATTTTCGCCGGCTGGTCCACCCTTGATTGATTTTTCTTTCCATCTTAAGAACTTAGGCTGGCCGCCGATGTTTACCTCAATTCACTCGAATGCAATTCCATTTCAGGCCGCTTTGGCCGATGCTGTAAATGCCGCCGCATTCTTTCGGACGAACTCTTGCACACTCAGCGGTTCTTGCCCCGTCAGTGTGCGCACGTCGTCCGACATCCGGTCGTAGCGCCCCGCGCGATGCAGATCGCCCATCGTCGCCAAGTGGTTCACTAGATGAACCGGCAAGCCCCGCTTGAGCAGCTCGTCCCGCCACGGCTCGACCGGAACGTCCTGATAAGTAATCGTGCGGCCTAGGGCCTTCGAGTATTCCTGCGCGTAGAAATGCATGTTCTCGGACTGCGGACCCGTCAGGTGATAGATTTTGCCGATATGCGGTTGCGGATTGGCGAGCAGCGCGGCAATCGCATGTGCAACGTCTGCCACCGCGACTGGTGAAGTCTTACCCTCGCCGAACGGCAGTTCGGATCTGATTAGATTGTTTGACTGAATCGGAAGTGAGAATCAGGAGGGAGCCTTCGAGCATCATTGTCGGGCGCACGTGCACGACGGGCAGACCGGACCAGTTAAGCGCCTGCTCGGCTAGCCAGTGCAGTTTTTGTTGCGGGCTCGAAGTAGTTTCGGTAATGCTCATCTGAGAGACCGTCATCTGCGACATGTTGACAAAAGCCTTCACGCCGTGATGCTTCGCCACCGCCGCCGTATTAACCGTCGCGGCCAGATGCGTATCCGAAACCGACATGCCGAAGTACATGCTGTCACAGCCGTCGATCGCGCGATGCATCGAATCCAGGTCGAGCAGATTGCCAACCACAACCTCCGCACCCATGTCCCGCAATGATCGCGAACGCTCATCCTCGGTTCGCACCATCGCCCGCACCGCTTTGCCTTGCTTCAACAGCAGTTCTGTGACGGTACGCCCTGTCCCGCCGACGTGGCCTGCGGCACCGGTAACCAGTATCAGGTTTGCCATTGTTTTGCCCTTTCTAACTCAGCCAGTCCGATCCGTCGGACCTTTCTCCTAAGCACAGCACCATTATGCTCCCAGAGTCCTGTAAGTTGACGAAATCAAGGCGATTGCACTGATAGTGCTGACTTGCACTATTTTGGGCGTATCATGGGCAAATCGGAAGTTAAGCCAAACGGGTCATAAGTCAGCTTCTGGGAAGCCGTACTTCTGGATTGTGGGCGTGTCACGGGCCAGCGCAATTGCTACGGACGTCCGTTGGCGGGACCGCCACGAAGTCTTGTGTGGCTTGAGTTTGCAACGTTGAATCTGGGTCCGATTAAGGTCCAATAGGCAGGGTCAAAGAATTCCTTAGAGGATTAACAACGGGCTGTCAGTACCGTTAAGATCCAATAAGTTACATTCTATGCTGCCCTGTCACGGCACGGCCAGATGGTATGGCAAGGAAGGCGTGAGCATTGGAAGGGACGGGAAGGAATAATAAGAAAGCAATATGCGGGGGCGTAGTTCAGTTGGTTAGAACGCCTGCCTGTCACGCAGGAGGCCGCGGGTTCGAGTCCCGTCGCTCCCGCCATAACTTTGCGGACACGAGATAACAATCCATCGCAGAGGGGCGGCGCTCGCTTGGGGTTCGCGTCGCTGGTGGTTATCGTCTCCTTCCCGAATCTCCGAAAAGTGGCTTCGAGTTCCCTATGGACACCGCAGTTGCAAGGCGATCCCGGCCGTGGGTTCAACAGGGTTCGAAATACTAACTGTGGTGGCGGACTGCAACTAGGGAGACTCTTGCGTGGTTTTGGTGCCACGATGTCCTGTTATCATCAACTCCCTCTGTTTTCGCGACTCCGCGGGAGATCACCCACATTTTTGATCCCCAACGATCAGCCTCCATTGGGAACCCAACGGCCCCGCCATTGATCGCGGCAATTCCAATCTCTTCCAGTGCCGCGACGATTCGGCGGGCCACTTCGTTGGTCTCGTCTGTCGTGTGATGGAATTCGAGATTGGAGATTGAGCGGGCTGGCGTGCGGATGTTATCCCGGTTCATGCGGCAGACAACGCTGATGAGCGTTCTTGTTTTCGGAAAGAC
>DATEHP010000149.1:0-8842 GCA_035279505.1 Candidatus Sulfotelmatobacter sp.
AATTGCTTGACACTTCAACGGCTAACGCAATCGACCAATTCGCGACCGAACTACCGATTGCTGAGACTATTCCTGCGGTCCGTCTGATCGAAGCACGGGCAGCCTCGAAGTATTTTTCGATTTGGAGAACTCTCCCAATCATCTTCCCCAAGAAAGAGCTACCGAAGATTCCCCAGCATTGGCGAACCTTTGGTACTAGGATCTCCCCGCTGACCGGTTCGCCGCGACTGGCGGTGACACCAGTCTGCGCGATGATGAACTATCTGCTGGCGCTAGTTGAGGCAGAAGCCAGCCTCGCCGCCCGTGCCTTGGGTTTAGACGCCGCGATGGGAGTGTTTCACGCAGACCAGCCCAACCGCGAGTCCCTGTCCTGCGACCTGATGGAACCCGTGCGGCCACAGGTAGACGCGTATTTGCTGGATTGGATCACCACGCAACCTCTCAAGCGGGAATGGTTTTTCGAGCTGCGCGACGGGAGTACAAGGTTGATGGCATCCCTCACCGAGAGACTCTCCGAGACGGCTCCGACTTGGGCTCGAGCGGTCGCGCCGGTTGCCGAGTGGGTTGCGCAGGCTCTGTGGAGTTCCATCATCAAATCGAGGAGCGACGCCCAGTCCGTGCCTACCCGCCTCACGCAACGCCGCCGAAGCGAAAGCAGAGGGAACGCGTTCGTGATGAAAAACAATCCATTACCTCGCCGAGTAAAAATTTGCGAGGTGTGCGGAGCAGAGGGAGTCAATAGTCGATATTGCCGCGCGTGCGCGGTCGAAGCATCAAGGGAAAAAATGGCGCAGGTTGCTCTGTTCGGTCATTTTCAGCCCAAGACTCAACGAGTTAAGAATCGAATATCCAAGAAGATCAGCAACCACGCTGTGGCGAATACCTGGTGGGATCCGTCTAGTTTGCCGAACTGGCTGACCGAGCAATTCTACGTTCAGCAGATTCAGCCTTTACTCAGGGGTAAGAAGGTTCGCGAGATCGCAGAGGCGATGCAGGTCTCCCAACCGTATGCGGCGTTCGTCCGTTCGGGCCGACGCCGACCGCATCCCAGGCACTGGCAGGCGCTGGCGAATCTTGCCGGCCTTCCAGCAGATTGCGTGCCTCGTTTCGCACTGGTTTAAGCGGCACGCTGACCGCCGAGCATTCGGAGCTTTGTTCACTCGAACGTTAAGAACAGCGTGGGAAACGTCGCGGCAAACAGCACCCAGCGCGGGTGGAGTTCACGGACAAAGACTGCAGCCGATGTGTCCGATGGGAACGACCTCTTCTGAGCGATGTTTGTGTTTTGTCACGAGCGACAACTTCAACTTGTGATCTTCGCAGGGAAGGGTAAGCATTAAGCATAGATCACGCGAAGTAATGAGTATATTGTTAGGTTGCATCTCCCCTCGGAAACACTGGCAGGTTTTTTGCATTGTTACGTGTATGGACCGCAAACAGAGAGCGCGGATTGGGTTGAGTGCGATCGCTATCTGGGTGGTTGCCACTTCCCTTCGGCACTTTGTCCCGACTCGGACTTTAGAGACGATTTGTGGTCTAATTGTGCTGTGTTTTGTTGGATATGTGCTGTGGATCAATCGCCGATCGGGAGGAAACATGCATTAGATCCCTCCGCGAGAGGAACAGACCCTTAAACTTCCTTCAACGTCGGCGATGAATGAATGATCCGAAGCATAATTAGACCGCAGGATTATTCCGCTCAGGCAAGGATCACTATTCAGTAGGTCGATGTAGTCTTTTTTGCTCCTCGCCCAAAGCTGAACGATGTAATTGTTCTCTTCCTGCGAAAGGCGTGCGTCGACTGTAGGTCGTCCGGCACGTGACGAGTGTAAGCACCTAAGCACCATTTTTACGCACTCTTCGTCACACCCCCTCTTCAAGAACATGAGTACAGCCTCATGCCGTACGTCGAATGGCTGTTCAATCCAGAGTAGAGGGATTAGCGGTTTGCGGCTAATGAACTCTTTGTCGGCCAACTCATCGATGGCTGTCACCCGAGATTCAGCGAAAGCATCTCTGTTACGAGCGAGGCTCTCCAGCCATGAAGTTCCCCAAAGCCGATGACGCGCAATTTTCCTCACACTCTCGCGATCTCCTGCCATCGCTTGGCCGTAAAGATACTGCATCTCTGTAGTCCACCGCGCGTTCATGTAGAGCAACCCTGGGGGCAAACCTAAGGTCATAAGGCAGCAGAGGACTACACCTACTTGCTTAACGCGCTTAAGCTCCCTAAATCTTTGCCCTAGTTCCTTGATGTCCTCAACTATGACAGCTCTCAGGTTATGCGCCACTCGATCCATCGGTTGGGTACCCTTCTTTTGCGTTCAGCAAGTGACAGAGTCAGAGCTCTTAACTTAGCATTCGAAGCCCAATCTGAGCCCAAATCGACTTTCGCGCGGCCTGTCTCGGGGAAGAACGGGGAGACGGGGGCATGCCTTTCGCAAGGAACACCTAGTTTGACCATGATAGCTGAGACTCCTGGACTCGACGTGGCATAGTACGCGCCTAAATTGGTAATCATGGCGATATGGACGGGATCTAATTTCCCAACGCCTCAGTTTGGCCCAGCCACTTCCTGCGGGGTCGGCATGTGTCCTTCCTTGCATTTCGCCTGCTTCCCGTTGCTGCGCTCTTGTAGCCGACGTAGCTGCTCTTGCGAAACGGCATCTAGGATCGCCTTATAGCGGACATCTCTTTCTTTACTATTTTGGTACTGGTCAAAAGCCTCTTTGTGCATTGCATCCAACTGCCCCGGGGTAAAACCACTGAGGTTGAAAAACCGAATTGGCGACTGCAGTTCCACCTGTGGTTCATCCATTGCCCTAGACACGGTATACGGGGGTCCATTATGCCGTACACTTATGAGGAAGCCTTGGTCGAAGGAGAAACTCGCGGCTCCAGTAGCTTTAAAATCCACGGAGATGGACCAGCTTTGAGACTCGGGCCGGAACGGCGCGATCTCCGTCTCAAAACCAGGGTCGTCGTGATGTTCCTGGGCCCCGAAGCTCATCGGCAGTCCACGGTCGTTCGCGCTGCCGGGGCGGTTGTCTTCGCTACGCGGCTCCATCGGTTCATTGGCTGGAGGTTCGCCGCTCATGGCAAAAGCGAGGCCAATTAGTGCGTCAAGAGTACTGCTCGCAGGGCCAGCTGGATGGTAAACGGTGATCAGGTATGTCGCGAATTCAACTGGTACATTTCCATCTGGATCAAAAAAGCGAAGCGGATTGTTTAGAGAGTATGCATATGCGTTTAGCGATAGGGGGTTCGTCAGTGAAGGTGCTCCTCGGTCAACCGACATGAACCTGCCCAGGGCCGAAGCATCGAACCGTGCCCCGAAATCATCGAGTCCAGACTCGTTATCCCTCTCTTTGCCGGTAAACTTGTAGTGATTGGGATCGCCGGTCGTAATCGGAATTTCTCCACCGTACGGGTAAAAATCGGACTCTTCCTGCGGGTGAGGCGACATTGTCCCGATGGCATCTGTGATGAGGGAGTGGGTTCCCAGGTGGTCGGAGAAATAGTAATGCACGGCTTTGGTTGAGGCATCTCGCCGGGCGATTTGCTTGCCGTTGAAGAAAACATAAGTCTCTAACAGATTCCCAGCTAGGTCGGTCTCGCCATAGGCATCAGAGGTGGTTCCGGTCCAGTATAGAGTTCCCGTTGCGTTTGTAGCGCAGGTGCCGGGTGTTGTTCCCTGAGTACACTTTTCCACTCGCTCTCCATCGCCGTCATAAAGGTACGACATGCCTGCTGTTGCGATCAGCCGGTTCTCCGCGTCGTACGTATAGCTAACCGATGCGTTTGAAATCATATTCCCGGCAGCATCGTAGTTCATCAAACATGTTGTCAGGTGGTTCTGCTTGTCAGCTAGGCAGCTCAATGGTTCGGTCCAAGTCTTGCCGGCGACTCCGGACCGCTGGAACAGATTGCCCCAGGCATCAATTCCGGCATTCGGTGGCGCGACACCGGGGTTAGTGGCTGGAGATCCGTACGTTTCGCCCCAGTTCGGTCCGCTTGTCCAAGCTTGCTGAATCCGATTTAACGAATCGTAGGTGAAATTCTGCGTCCTGTTCGCATCCCGGTTGTTCACGATCTGAAAGACGTTTCCGTTATCCGCCGTCCCCAGATGAAAGTCATAGCCCAGACTTATGATCGTCGCCGCTGTCGTGCTTGCGGAAAGTGTCGTCGGCTGCAGCCTCTTGTTGTAGCTATTGCTGATCGTGATGGGTTGCGCCCCCATGCTCATGGCGGTTAAGCCCCCAAAAGGAGCATAGTGCGCGCTGGTCACATAGTTGAACGGGTCGCCGCTGTTCTTGGCAGCGATCGGCCGACCTGCAGCGTTGTACGTGTAATTAACGCCATATAAAAGGGATGTGATGCTCTTGATCGAGCCGTCCAGATTGTACGTGTCGTTATCATAGTCGCCTCTCACCGACCCGGTGGAGCGGCCCTGATGTAGAACTCTGCCCATCTCATCATGAGTCCATGAAGTTGCGCCGGAGCCATCACACATCGAAGTGCGCCGCCCCTTAGGGCTGTTATCCGTGGAAACGGGGGGATTGATCGTACATCCGGTAAGCGTTCCGCCATCATACGCGAACTGTACAGTCGGAGTAGCGCCGTCGTTGTAACTCTTCTTGGTCAGGCGGTTGTCGATCTCGTAGGTATAGGTAGTCTGCACAGTCACGGAAGACGAGGTTTGATTTGGCTTTGGTGAGGTCTTTGTGATCAGATTGCCCAGATTATCGTAGGCGTAGCGGACAGTACCTACGGTATAGAGGCCATTGTCGGGATTTGGGCACGTGGCCAGCGCTAGTTCAGGATTGGCAGAGCACAGAAGTTGCGAGAGCGAATTGTAAGCAAAAGTTCGAGTTCGCCATTGCGTGTTATCTGTAGGTGCGGAGCCTTTCTGGTCCACGCGAATTAGGTTGTTCAGCAGGTCATACTGGTAGTCGGTTTCGTAGTTCAGTCCGCCGGGATCCTCAAAGACCTGCGTCAGCCGACCAAGGGCGTCAGAGCAGGACTTCCGGGACTTCCCAGCCTGATCGATCACAGTTGTGCAGTTGGCTGGAGGAGTGGCGTTAAGGAGAACGTCATACGTCGTAGAGGCGTTGTCTGATGAACCTGTGCCGTCAGGCGGAATGACTTTCGTGATGCGGCCAAGAGCATCGTACTGATAGGTCGTGGTTCCGTCCGTCGGACCGCTCGTGCTGAGGTGAGGGTTGGAAACGGTTGATTTCTTTTCGTTACCATCGTAGGTTGTATCGACATAAGACACGCCGTCGGGGTCAGAATTGAGCTGCGTTTGAGAAACGCGAGCCAGACCGTCTAGCAGCACGGTGGAGACCTTGTTCATGCTCGAAGTGATCTTCTGTGTGGTCTGGACTTGCAGCGGATAAGAGTTGCTGTAGCAAGTCGAGCCCGAGACTTCACTGAAGCAAGTCGACGTTTGGCCAGTATCCGCGAATATGGTGGACGTCCGGCGGTCCATGAGATCGTAAGCAAATGTAGTCACCTGGTTATTAGCATCTGTTGCCGAAGCAGCCGTACCGGAGCAGGAATTGTACGAAGTGTTGCTAACGAGACCTCCAGGGTCGGTCACCTGCGTTGGATATGCCGCTGCTTTGCCTCCCGTTGGCGTGCAGGTGGTGTTGTTCCAAACATCGGCATAGCTGTAAGTGGTGGTTCGAGTCAACGAATCGTAGGGTGAATTCGAGGGAGCAGTCGCGCTAAGCCTATTGCCAGCGTCGTCGTACTGATAACGCGTCGTGAGGGTTGCGCCATCGGTGTTACGCCAGGCGTTGACAGCGGTCACGTTGCAGCGGTTTGTGAAGCTGGTATTGTAGGTCGAATTATGCAGCACGGCACCGCTTGAGCTGATCCCGGCAGTGTAGTTGTCAAATTCGTAGGTCGTTTTCGCGATTTGAATGCCAGCACCGTCATACACAATCTCGCTGGACGGTTTTGTATAACAATAGCTTCCATAGTCGGTTTTGCGCACCAGTGATCCATTACCGTTCGGGGCCCATGCGAACTCTCTCTTTTCGTGTACAAAGTCCAGACTCCAGTAGTCCCATTCAACCCGGCTCTGGAGCCCGTTTGGCAGGATAGTCGTTTTGCTCGCTGGGTACTGCCCGACATACGTCGTTTGAATGGTACGTAAGAGAGTCGAGCTCCCTTGATAAATCTGGCGACTACTTTCCAGGACTGAAGTATAAGGGTTACAGCTGGCGTTAATGAACTGATATGAAGTCCTGTTGCCGAGAGGGTCTGTCACTGAGCTGGCCGAATTATTGCAGCCACCGAGGGTCGGATTGTAAGTAGTCAGGTCCTCAGCCGCCGGACATGTGTTTCCTCCTACTGTCGACGTCGAACCTAGCGTGACCGCAGCAACTCGGCAAACATATTTCGCCGTTACTTCGACATCTGTGAACGGTCCCACATAGTTGAAGAGAGCATGTGTATAGTGAGTGTAGTCAAAGACATAACGTGTGTACCCGCCGCTGGGATACACGATCTTATCCGTATTACCGCATTGGTCGTAGTGAAACACGTACGTGAGACCATTGGGCAGAACTACGCTGGTGATCACATTGACCGAACCGCTCTGCGGCTGGGAAGTGCCGTTGATAATGTGAATGCATGACGAGAGTGCGAACGACTGGACGTTAAACGTGATCGTGCGCGGGACGCCGTTGGAGTCTTTGTACTGAATCGTATGGTTGGATCCCGAATAGGTGATACTTCTACCCAGAGTGTCGATGTCCGTCCCCGTTGGGAAGACATCGCCTCCTCCGCAATAAGCTCTTGAACAACCCGCACTAGCGCTAGGATATGCCTGTAGATTGATTTGATTGCCATTGGTATCGGTTATAACCGGTGCGTCAGCACCACTTCCGTTACCGACGTATCCCACAATTGGACAGCCACTGCTCCCTGTAACCAACGGAGTCCAAGTGCCATCCTTAAAGGTCACTTTGCAGGCGTTCAGATCGGCCCCGTAGCCTTCGCCTCGATCGTCACCGCCAGTCAAAATGTTCTCAGTAGGGACGGGAACCCAATTGCCGAACATATCATTGTGCCCGCAATTTGACAGCATGCCACCGAACGTGTGGACGCCCCCATACTCATCCGTAAGAGCGTAGCCGGTGATGCATCGGTCGCCGTTCTGCAGAACGGTCGAGCCACTGGGATGGAAGTAAATAGAACCGGGTCGCGTTAGGACCATGCCAACATCCTGGCCGTAACCAGAGATCGGCGACCAGGTTTGACTGTTCGAGATCAGGCTCACTAAATAGTTGTGACCGCTTCGGCCGGGCAACGACAGGAGAGGCACTGAGACAAATACGTTCCCGGCACCAAGATTGATGTTCTCGCGAGCCCCCTCGTATGTTTCGTATGGATGAATACCGGTGTCGTTGTTTGGATCTGAGGTCTGAGCCTGACTGCCAGTCAGCAGAGACAGCCCAAGCAGCGTGTACAAAATTAGGCAGGTTGCAAACGAGCGCGCGGGCTTTTCCACACAAAGACGAAAAGGTTCAACTGCGAAATGCAGTCCTGCCACGGTACGGACACGAAGGAGGGCCTTTTCGCCAGCCCCAGATGACAGAGTTTCAATAGATTCGGAGCTAGTCGAAACAGGAGCAACGCAAGAGAGCGATCGAGACATTGCAACTTCCTCCTCAAAGAGAAAAACGAGTTGTGAGCGTCTTGGACGCTCATACATGCGAGCGTTGTCCGCACAGCGACCTCCGCATATTGCGGCAATCGCGCAACGCGCTTCTAAACATAAGGGGAAGCAAGCGGTCAGGATTCGAGAAGGCTACCTATGCTGCTTCGACGCGAGTATCCTGCCCATTGATTGGGCCGTACTGTACAGAGGAAGGTAGTGATTGTCAAAGCAAAACTGATTCTTGTGCGCTGAGTCACACTGAGTTGTGATTCCACTCTTATGCGGATTCGAATCATCCACTCCTTTCACGCGCCGCTAGCAGCCGACCCACCAGGCCGCTCTGCACGACCGTTGTTCCACTCTCTTCGTTAACTAACTGGTAACAGAGGGCAGTTTCAGATCGTTCTATCTCCTATCCCGTCAACTGTGCTCCGGGGATGTACCGTGAGGGAGAAATTGTCGACCCCCTCCTCTTTAGCCCCCTGGCCCCGCCCCCCGCTTCCCAACCCGCGCTCGCCCAGCCTGGCGAGCCAGTATCATCGGGCTCTTTTTTAATGAGGTTGGTGAATGGGTTGAGCTGACGACCAGTAACTTTCGAAAACGTAAGAGAGTTGTTTGATCAAGCGCGAATCTTCGGTTCTAAAAGCTGTTTCCTCAGGATTATTGCGAGCCAAATTGGGAATTGAAAGCACTGCAATCTTGTCATCAATAAGCCACAGATACACAGGCATATCGCCGTTGTATTCGCGAACTTGCATGTCCCGCGAGAAAGCTGTTTCTTTTTGACTGTGTTCATGTGCAAGCACATCAACGAAACCCGCGAGGTCCGGGATTCTGCTGGCATCCAGCCCCTCCGATTTTATAAAGATCTTGTAGTTTTCCTCGTTGCTTAGGTTCCCCCAGCTTCGTGCACCAAACTGCATCTCAAGCATCTGCCTTTGCAGTTTTGGAGGCAGCACCGCGATCCTAATCGGAATGGTCTGGGCTTTTTTGTGGAGAATGGCTTCGTAATCAAGGTATGTGTCGTGGTGACCTGCTCCCCGCTTTCCGAACAAGTCCAAGTATGATTTCGGACGAAGGAAAGGGGAAGGAAGATGTCGAAGAGCAGGCACACGGAAGCGGAGATGATCGGGGCCTTGAAACAGATCGAGGCAGGGCGCAAGGCGGAAG
>DATEHP010000150.1:0-41404 GCA_035279505.1 Candidatus Sulfotelmatobacter sp.
TGGTGCCGGGAGGGGGAATCGAACCCCCACAGTCCTTTCGGACCTGCGGATTTTAAGTCCGCTGCGTCTGCCAATTTCGCCATCCCGGCGGTGCAAGAAGTTATCGAAAATACTACATCAATTTACAGTTCCGATATTCTACGAAGGTATGAACGGACTGAGTTCGCTCACGGTCGGCTCTTGCCGACGCGCAGGTTCCCGCAGTTCCGCTTGACGCGATGTTGTACCGAACCCGCAGCGCGTTTGGTGGCTGCTGATTTTCACCGTGACTGCTTCAGGCATGCACTTCTTAACATGTTTCACACCGCGCTTGTTAGGACTCGTGGAAGATTCGTCCCTGAGAATCACTTTCGCCGGCCATGGTTTCATCCCCTGCGTCTTTCGCCGGCCGCTCCTGGAGGTTCATCGGACATTTGACAATTTCGCAGGGTCTTATAGGAAGTCTTCCTTGGCCTGGTTAGAATACCGTCCGTGAAATGGTCTTGAAATTGTGATGCAATGGTTCCGGAAATCGGGCGACTGTCTGCAGGTGGTTCTCTTGACACTCTTCGACAGCGCAGTTCATAGTGGTGAGCTGCATTTGGCACTGGTTCATCTTCGCTGGATTACTTCTTAAACAACTGACTCGTCGGCGCCAAACCGGTTCTCTTTATGCCACGGAAGCTCGTTACAAACCTTGGCTTGTATGAAACGAATCTCGACTTTGTCACGATGAACGGGGCATGGTTCATCACGCGGTCGAGCATGCGAGAACGAAGCGTTGGTTATTACTAAGCCAGATTTCGATGTCGCGATTATTGGTGGAGGGCCGGCTGGATCCTCCATGGGAGCCTATCTGGCCAAGGCTGGGGTAAGTGCCGTAGTGTTTGAACGCGAATTGTTTCCGCGTCCCCATGTCGGCGAGTCGTTAGTCCCCTCTTCGACGCGCGTCTTCAAAGACCTCGATTTTCTCCCTCAGATGGAAGAGGCAAAGTTTCCGCACAAGTTTGGCGCCGTCTGGACGGCAGACGACAAGCAAAAAGTTCCTTATCAACTTGGATGGGAGGGCTTGGCCGCGGATTGCCATGCTGACATCCGCTTCGACGAGCGTGACCAGGCGGGTGTCGACAAGAATTACACCTATCATGTGGATCGCGGCAAGTTCGACATGATGCTGTTGCAGCACGCCAACAAGCTGGGAGCGGCGGTGTTTGAAGGCGTAAAGGTGAACGCCGCCGATTTCGGTCCCAAGGAGCCGGTGGTGCGCTTTACCATGGGGCGGAACCGGAAAGAGATGGGCGTCAGCGCAAGAATGGTTGTGGACGCCAGCGGCCGGAACACTTTCCTCGGCAACCAACTCAAGCTCAAGGTGCAGGATACGGTGTTCGACCAGTACGCCATCCACACCTGGTTCGATAACTACGATCGCAAGGTGTTCTCCAAGAAAGACGACCAGCGCGACTACATCTTCATACACTTCCTGCCCATTTCCAACACCTGGATCTGGCAGATTCCGATTACGAATACCGTCACCAGCCTGGGCGTGGTCACACAGAAGAAGAACTTTGCGAAATCGAAAAGCGATCGGGAAAAGTTTTTCTGGGAGTCGGTTGCCTCGCGGCCGAGGCTCGAAGAAACGCTCCGCAAGGCAGAGCGCATCCGCCCGTTCAAGGACGAGGGCGACTACAGCTACGCCATGACGCAGATTTGTGGGGACCGGTTCGTTATGATCGGCGATGCCGGCCGCTTCGTGGACCCGATCTTTTCCACGGGAGTTAGCATTGCGCTGAACAGCTCGCGCTTCGCGCACAAAGACATTCTGGCTGCCCTCGATAAGAACGACTTTTCGCGGCAAAGCTTCTCCACCTTCGAGAGCACTCTTCGGGTGGGAACAAAGAATTGGTACGATTTCATCACGGTGTACTACCGACTGAACGTGCTATTCACTTACTTCATCAATGATCCAATGCACCGTCTGGACGTGTTGAAGCTGTTGCAGGGTGATGTGTACGACGACGCCGCGCCTGCGGTGCTGCAGAAGATGCGCTCCATGGTCGCGGAGGTCGAGCAAAACGAGACCCATCCCTGGCACAAGATGCTCGGCGATTTGACATCGAATGCATTCCGTCCCGAGTTCTAACCTGAGTGCGCCAGGGAAAGCCGATATGGTCTTACTGCAAGAAGCAGATTTTTTTAGAGTGACACAAATTCGGCAGGGTGGTGACATAATTTCGGAAGAACGTTGCTGCAATGAGGAGGCACGGATGAAAAAGCATTTTTCTTTGTTATTAGCTGGTGTAGTTCTTATTTTTGCGGTTGGCGTGCATGCGGGTGATCTTAAAACGAAGGGCAAAGCCTGGCTCGATCCACATAACGAACCGGCAACCATCAATGTCAACGGCAAGTGGTATGAGAAGGCATGGGGTAAGGTTGTCCTGAATCAAGCAGAGGGCAGCAGGGACGTGACCGGAAGTGGCGATGGCTGGGATATCACGGGCGTCGTCAGCGGCAAGCAGGTCTTTTTGCTCTTCTCCAATCATGAGAGAGTCAACTACTCCGCAGAACTGACGTTAGAAGCCGACGGCAGCCTCAACGGGAGCTACGCAAGAGGCTTCATGAAGGAGAAGTCGAAGGGCAGATCCATGCATCTGGCAAAACAGTAGAGAAGGTCGTCCAAGGCCGACTTGGTTTGGCGGAATGCGTGTGCTCCCTGGAGACCCCATGAAGACTGAGATTTCCGAAGGCGGAAGGTTCGCTCAAGATTGCGTCCCAACAGGCTGCGGAAAAACCCCGACGGACATCTTAGCCTCAGCGGCTAAAGCCACCATTCAAAACGAAGCGGGGATCGCAGCGCTGAAGCGCTGCGCCACCCAAAATCGTTAGACTGATCGACACTTCCGCAGCCTGCTAAGGAGTTGCTTGCCATGAAATTCCGATTGAGCACAGGTGTGGCACTGTTGGTTGTTTTACTTGCGTCCCTCGTGGTCAGGGCGGAGTTGCCCAAGCAGGATCGAGAGGCAGCCAAGCGTATGATTGCGGGCACGTTGTATCTGCGCCTCGACGTTCCTCTTAAGCATGTCCCGGGTGCATTTGGATGGGGGCCGGAAGCGGTGCTTGAGGTTTCACCAACTGGGCATGACACCTCACGCATACTGAGCTTGCCGATCAAACACCCGAAGAGGGTAAAACTCAACTTCGTGTTCTATCCAAATTACCCGGTGCGTTTCGCAAAGCTCTTGTTTAATGGCGATAAGATTTCGGTGTGGGCTGAGGGTGTGAGCCCCCACGAGTACGAGATCATGATCGACTTTATTCAGATCAACTCACTTGACGATTTTACCAAGGCTTTCAACCAGACTTTCTCCAAGGTTCCGCTCCAGGAAGAACATCCGGAGTGGCCATCCGATGTGCGGAGCGGCATTGCGGAACACAAACTGGTTGTCGGCATGACCAAGGATCAAGCCTTTGCCGTGGTGGGCACGCCGCTCGAAACGGAGACGGAGGAAGAGAACGGCGTCAAGGTGGAGACCTGGTCTCCCCGACAGGACGCGGGAACCATCGGTGTGCGAAAGCAGGAGAAGAACATGCGTACGGGTTTTCCCGCACTCCTGAAGTTTACTGACGGGAAGCTGCAAACGATTGAGCAGGCGCCCAAGATTCCTGATCCTGGCGCGAAGTAGAGAAAGGAGAAGTTCTCTTATGAAACGGCTGGCGGTAACAGCGGCATTACTGTTGCTTTGTATTTCGTTTCCGGCATCTCTAGAGGCGCGCCATAAGGTGCCGCG
Organism: Candidatus Sulfotelmatobacter sp.; assembly: GCA_035279505.1. Taxonomy (GTDB): domain Bacteria; phylum Acidobacteriota; class Terriglobia; order Terriglobales; family Acidobacteriaceae; genus Sulfotelmatobacter. The sequence goes on from DATEHP010000150.1 coordinate 3,765, forward strand.
CTATCTGAATAAAGAATCGGCTGTTGACATGAGTAACATGAACCACATCTTCATTGGATGGGTTGATTTGGGCGCCGACGACTGGGCTCTCCACGGCTATGGGAGCAAGGAAGAATGGGCCGACATCATTGGTTCGTTAAACTCATCGTTTTCCAGAAATCTGGTGCCCGGCAAGACCATCACCGGCGCCAAAAACAAAGAGGACGTGAACACTTCGGACAATGACCTCTACATCAAGTTTTCGGATGTGCGGGTCGACTACGACAACTATCACTTGATTCTTTCGATCCATTTCATCGACCCAAAGACCAACTCCGAAATTGCCGTGGTTCCAGTGAGACCCTATTACGGAAACGATTGGGGCCTAAAGAATTACCTGAAAGCGGCACTGGACGAGGTTGGTACGAAAGTGCAAGTGGAAGTCACGGGGGCACAAGGGAAAAAGAAGAATTAGACGGCTGGATCGGGGCACGCATCTTCCCTCGGCATTACTTCGCAATGGCCCCCGCGGGTGCCGGAGGTTAGTCTTCAGTGCGCCGGGTGGCCCCGACGATCACGAGTGCCGCCCCTCCACCCATCCAAATTGCTCCGGTAGCCCTCCAGGCGATAGAGGCGCAAGTACCATTGCTGCAGGCTACCTGAGTATTCTGGCCATGGATTAGCGCTGCGGTGCCGGCGCCGACCAAGCCCGCGCCGATGATCGTCATAACCTTCCCCCCCTTGCTCCAGTGCCGGTGAGGCGTGGCGGTCTGGCTGGGTGGATCGGTTGCCATATCGAGTGCAAGGTGGCGGTTCGCAGCCGTAACTCGCAACGCGGACGCAGGAGGCAACAACTTGGGTGAAACCAAGTCTTGAGCCAAAGTCTGCGTGCACGTCCAAAGCATCGTCGTAATCAGCAAAGTGACCAATAATCTGTATGTCATTGCAGTTTGTTCCTCCGAAAACCAGGCTCAAATTCTGACTAAAAAGGAACCGGGAAATCTAATTCGGAGGCTAAAGCTTGTCAAGGTGTTTCCCAATCCAAGTCATTTCCTTGGAGGTTTCGGGAGCTTCCGTTTTTTCGGCGCTGGCCGCCGATGTTAGCATTACTTCTTCGAGTCCCGCAGCGTTTCCGGGCCAGGACAAACCAATATGGCGAGGTCGGCAATCTTTTGCTTGTTGTTTCTTGCGACCAACGCATCTCTGGCCCTTCTTTATCCTTTGACTCTCTCACGATTTGTGCTGGCGGCCTCGATTTACTCGGTCGGAACGTCGGTCATGCTCTACTTATTGTTTCATCCGCGAAACCAGTGGCTGGTTACCAACCGCAGCCGGGTCGAGGGCGCGGGTTGCATAGCCCTGACTTTCGACGACGGGCCCAACCCCGTGGACACGCCAAAGTTACTCGACTTACTTCGGGAGAAAGGCGTGAAGGCGACATTCTTTGTTGTCGGCAAGCGCGCCGACCAGTATCCGGAAATCGTGCGGCGCGCCTGGGACGAAGGGCATCTAATCGCCAATCACACCTGGTCCCATTGTCATCTGTTTTGTTTTCTTACGCCTGCCCGTCTGCGGGCAGAGATCGAGCGCGGCGCGGAAAGCGTGCGCCGCATTTGCGGCTTCCGTTCATGTTTGTTCCGCTCACCGGTGGGCCAGCGCCATCCGCTTCTGCGGCGCTGTCTGGAGGATGTTGGATTGGAATACGTTTCCTGGACCATTCGTAGCCGCGATACGCTGACCTGGAATTCCGAGGTTCTTGCCAGGCGCATCTTAAGGCAGGCGGCAAGCGGGGATATCATCCTGCTGCACGATCATTTGCCGCGGGGGGCGCATGTGATGCTCGAAGCTTTGCCTGGAGTCATCGATGACCTTAGGTCTCGGGGATTTAGATTCGTGCTGGCCGGGCCCCGTGAGGATGCTGGCGTCCCGACACTGGAACCCGCAGCGTGCGAATCCGCGGGGTGATTGCGGCAATCGCGATTCTGCACGAAGCTAGATGTGTTCAGCGAGACAATCCCAACCCCTCAACCAGCGCCAAAAAGGCGCGGCTAGCAACTCCCACGGGATCGAGCAACACCCTCCGTTGCTCGAGCATGGCGGCCACGGGTTGTCCCTTATAACTGGCAATTTGCCGGTAGCGGGACATGAAGAACAGCACCCGCAGGAAAAGTTTCCACTTGAGCGGGGCAAAGTAATCGGGCGTGATGAATGGCACCGCATGCCCGTCCTTCACTTCGGCAATGAAGTCCTTGAAAGTTGCGGCCTGCGACAGCGAGACGATGGAGCTGGCAACCAGCAAATGGCTATCGCCTCCGCCCACGACCGGCTTGCGCCACTGGCGGGCGAGTTCCAGAACACGGTCGTTCTCATCGCGTCGCCGCATCCCGTTTACTTCCAAGGCATGAATCGCCCAGCCGTACCGAGTGAGCAGGTCTGTAAAGGGAATTGTTTCTGATCCCGGTCCCCATGCAACGAGCGGGTGATTTAGGACGACCAGACAGCCGCTGGCAGCCAGCGTTTCGAACAGTTCGTCGTAGCGTCCGCCGCGGGCGGCCGATTGAATCCGACTGTGCGTTTCCTCAATTCCATTCTCGGGCAGGCCGCTGAGCCCCAGGTGAAACAGGTGGCCCTGGTACCAGAGTGAAAGCTCTTCGCTAATTGCGACGCGGCTGTTAAGGTCGGGCCGACCTTGCATGAGAGCCATGTTGCCGGCGAATTCGTCGTGATCGGTGATGGCCAGATGAACTCCGTTGAAGCCCCAACGAGCGACCGCGGCGGACTCCATCTGATATACGTCTTCCGGGGTATACGGCGGGTTGTAGGTTATCTCTGCGTAATTAAGGTCAGAGATTTCGCCGAGGCCGAATGCGCTCCGGAGCACTCCACTCAAAGGGCGCATGAAGGCCATCTGCACGACCTGGTTCAGCGCAGCCAACTTTTCTACGGAGTGGCAGGAATGGTTGTGCAGAGAAACCGCGTAGCCGAATTCTCGTTCCGGGTGCGAGCACTCCCGGTGAGTGTAATTCTCAATCTTCCAGGTTGACCGGCGTGTCATGCGTTCTGAAATGGGTGTCCGAGAGTGCAATCTCACCGGCGCGACCCTTCCAGCCGGGCTCCCCAAGTCCCTTGTCCCGCAAGGTTTCCAGCCTGCGAGCGGGGAGCGTGGTTGAGAGTACCTAGTAGCTCAAAATAACGCCACAAAAAAGCACGGCTCCGGCTATTCCGCCTCCGGGTCTCGCAGCAAGAAGGTATTGTCGCAGAAAATGGTATCTGATAATCTTCGGCAACGGGTGGGGTAGGTCTCCGAGGGGGCTGGCAACCAGCAAAATTTAAGGGGGAGAGGCGTGCTGTACACCATCGATTCGTCTGCGCGAAAACCGCCAAAAGACGTGCTCGAAAGATTGTCAAAGAGCCGTCGGGTCTTGTTGATCGAGGCCAACGATCAGCGACGCTGGGTCGGTGGCCGGGTCGCGCCCGAGGTCCACATCCCTCCCGTCGGGCTCCTGTACGTCGCCAGCAGCGCACAGCGCGACCATCCGGACGTAACAATCCAAATCCTTGAAACATCTTTGGACGGGCGGTCCGACGACGAACTGGCGACGAAGCTGTTGGAATATCGCCCCGACGCGGTTGGGATCCGCAGTATCAGCCTGTTCGAGGATGAACTCAAGCGAGTTGCCGAGGTGACCAGGAGCGTTCTGGACGTCCCCATCGTGGGCGGCGGCCCAATCGCCACCGCCCGGCGCGGGGCCGTTCTGAAAGCCATCCCCGCCATCGATCTCCTGGTGGTGGGCGAGGGTGAGTTGACGTTTTCGCGTCTCCTAGCTGGCACCGCCACCAATGGTCTGGTGTTTGGCCATGGCAACGAGATCGTCGACTTGGGCGACGGCGATGTGGTCGATAATCTGGACGAACTTCCCTTCCCCGACTATGGCCTGATCGATTTAGGCCGGTACGAACGGCACCTGAGTTATGCCTATAACCATCGGCGGCAAGGCGTCCTGCTCACCAGTCGGGGTTGCCCATTCTTGTGCACTTACTGTAATACCTTCGCAGGCAAGACGGCACGCCTGCGTTCGGCGGAGAACGTGGTTGCTGAAATGGAACAGATGTCCCGCGACCATGGCATCGACGACTTCTACGTAGTCGACGATATTTTTAATATGGACCGCAAGCGCACCGAGGCCGTGTTCCGCATGATCATCGCCCTTCGCAAGAATTGGCGCCTCTATTTCGTGAATGGATTGAGGGCAGACATCATGACGCGCGAGTTGGTGGATCTGATGGCCGACGCGGGAACGGTATGGGTTACTTACGCGGTCGAATCCGGAAGCCAGCGCATTCAGAAACTGGTCAAGAAGAACATGCACCTGGAGAAGGCCGCGGACATTATCAACTACTCCCAGGATCGCGGGCTGATCGTCAACGTGAACACGATGTACGGTTTTCCCACAGAGACCGGGGCCGAAGCCCAACAAACGCTTGACTACCTGGCCCAGTTGCACATGCCATCACTGCTTCCTTACCACTTCTGTCTGCGAGGATACGACGGATGCGAAATCGTCGACCAGGCGGCGGAAGCCGGCTGGGATACCACCGCCTTCCTGGCGGATGGTGCGCTGTCCTATCACGACATGCCCCGGGGAACGACGACGTTTCCGAAAAGCGAGATGATGAAGCACCTGATGGACTATCATACGCAGTTTGGCATGCACAACCACCAGCACCTGCACCGGTCGTTGGAAGTTCTAAGGCAAAACGGATACACGGATTGCGATCTGGTCGACATGTACAGCGTTCTGCAAAATCGTTCTTTACGGAATGTGGACGAAATTGTGGGCGGCTCAACGCCGAACGCCAAGCCAGGATTTGCTTATCCAGTTGAGCATACCGCGAGTCCCAGTTAAGCTACCTAGTTCGCGGTGCAAGGGTAAACACGGGAAAATGCGTCAGCCCATCAAGTACCTTGAAAAGGCGATGTCGATTGCTGCGAATGGAGCGTGGCGAATATTTTGTTTGACGAACGACCTCGTTCCTGAGAATCCCTCCTTCATTCCCAAGTGGTCGGATAAGCCCCTGCTGAAGTCCCGTGAAAAGGCCAAACCTCCGCTGGGTTGGCCACGAGAAACCGATTCGTTGTGCCCTCGTTGTGTACCGGAGATCCGGCAGCAGATCGTCGATGGCAAACAGGATTACCGCATTCTGCTGAACGAGAGGCCCGGTGAAATCAAGGCCCAGATCATCGAGCGCCAAGGCCGAATCCTGATGGTCAAGGACTGTCCTGTCCACGGGCATTTCGAAGATGTCATCTCCATTGATCCGGCGTTCTTCCGCCATCTCGAGGAGACATTCCCCGGCCGCGACATTCGTGCTCACAACGACGAAAAGCTGCACAACCACGGTAGCAGCACCATCAAGCACGGGCGAGGATCGGTTCTCACCATTGACCTGACCAACCGCTGCAACATGATGTGTGACCCCTGTTTTATGGACGCCAACCAGGTGGGCTTTGTACACGAGCTGACATGGGACGACGTCAAGGCGCTGCTCGATAACGCATTTTCCATCAAGCCCCGGCGTCAGATGTCAGTGCAGTTCTCCGGTGGCGAGCCCACTATGTCGCCGCATTTCCTGGATGCGATTCGTTACGCCCGTCAGCTTGGCTATGACAGCGTGCAGGCGGCTACCAACGGCATTGAGTTTGCCAAGAGCCCGGAGTTTGCGCGTCAGGCCGCGGAAGCCGGCTTGCGTTACGCCTATCTTCAATTCGACGGCATCGGCAACCCGGCGAATTCCCATCGCAACGTCGGAAATCTATTCGACGTGAAGCTGCGGGCCATCGAAAACCTGCACTCCAACGGTGTGGAAATCGTGCTGGTGACGACCGTGGTCAACGGCATCAACAACGAGCAGGTGGGTCGCGTTGTGCAGTTCGCGCTTGACAATCCGGACAAGATAGCGATGGTGTCATTCCAGCCGGTCTCGTTCACCGGCCGCGATGAGGCTGTGACCGATGAGCGTCGCATTGCCCAGCGCTACACGCTCTCGCACCTCGCTCACGACATGAAGAACCAGTTGAACATCGGAGAGCCCGTCCGCGACTGGTTCCCTCTCTCGTTCCTAAGCACTTTTTCGGACTGGGCGGACCTCGTCCACGGTCCCGAAGCCGCATGGGGCCAGGTCGCCTGCGGTTGTCACCCGAATTGTGGAGTTGGCATGGCGGTTATGGTGGATAAGCAGACGCGCGAGGCGGTTCCGGTCACTGCGTTTCTGGACGCCGATCAGTTTGCCAAAGATATTGCAAGGATCAACGATTGGGCGCGGAGCAAGTGGATGTCCGTTGCGGGAATGGCTCTGGCTCTGGTGCGGAATTACAACGCTTTCTGCGCACCCACCCATTTCCGCGCTTTCGATATGTTGAGAAAGCTCGACAAGGGACTGGGCGCAACCGGGCATGACTATGGCGACGTCTCGGGTAATCGGACGATGACCGACATCCTCCGCCGCCGACGCGACCGCTGGAACCTGCTGTTCGTGGCGGGCATGTGGTTCCAGGATCTGTTCAATTACGATTTCCGCAGGACCGAGCAGTGCATTATCCCCTACGCTACGCAAGAAGGAGAGATCTCCTTTTGCGCGTATAACACTGGAATGGGATGGCGCAACATCATCGAGAAGATGCACATGACCGCCACGCTAACCAAGTGGTACGAGGAGCACGGCCGGCATGAGATCTTTGCCGGCGGCAAGAGCGTAAACCTTAGCAGCACCGAACACCATCTGGTTTTGAAAGACGAAATTGTCAGCGACCATGCCCAGCACGACCTGGAGCGACTCGGCATCGCCAAGAACGCACGCGAGGAGAAGCTGCGAGCGCGAGTCGAGCGGCTTAAGCTGGACGAGGAAAACCAACGCATGGCAAAGCTCTACCGTGAGATTGTGCTGAAAGAACGGCCTGTTCCTGATCTGGTGCAGATCGGAGGGCGACCCGCTACGGCGCCCGCACAAAATTGCCGAGGAGCGACGGGAGACTGCGGAGATTAGTCCCAGAATCAGGCGCCGCGCAGGATGACGGTGTCGTCGGATGATTCCGAAACCGGTGTCAATTTTCTTGGGCCCAGCAGATGTGTCTGCTTCAAATAGGCCTGGGGATCCATCAAAGTCTGGGTACGCGCAAGGATGCGGGCCAGCCGGGGAATATCGCCCAACCGAACCTGCTTGAGCCACTGCCACCACTTCTTCTTTCCCGCGATGTTTAGAACGCTATGGCGCCAGGACTCACAATAAAGCTCGAAGAAGCGATCGACCGGCAGGCGCGGCTGCCAAAGCAGGTGATGCAGATCGTAGTGGCTCCAGTCGAATACATCAATCTTGCTCCGGCTCTTTTCAAAATAGTAAGTGCCCGGCAGGGGCGTCAGGATAGTGAATCCCACGCGATAGAGCTGGTGCTCGTCCATAAAATCCCACAAGCCTTGAAAATCGGCCTCGGTAAAATCCGGATCGATAATGAAATTCCCGGTGACCCCAAATCCGAGTTCGCGGGCAATGCGCACGGCTTCTACGGTTTTGTTGATATCGGCATCCTTGTTGAGCAAGTTGAGACCCGGGCTGGTGGCGGACTCCAAGCCAAAGAAGATATCGAAACTCTTGGCCAGCGGACGCCAAAGCTTTAACAAGTCCGCATTTTCGGTGACCAGATCCGCGCGGGTTTGCACCAGCAGCAGGTTCTTGCGTTCGTTGGACTGGAGCAAAGTACGGCCTAATTCTTCGCTGCGCGTGCGGTCGGCCCAGAACAAATCGTCGACCATGAACAAATTGCGACCTGTAGCCTCGAAGTCGGCGCGTACCTGATCGGGGGCATGGCACCGGTAGGTACGCTTGTAGAGTTGCCATACCGAACAGAAGTTGCACCGATAGGAGCACCCGCGGGCCGTTTCCATGGTCCACATCGGCATGTAATTCAGACAGCAGTAGCGCTTCTGATAGCGAGCCACGACGGACCGGTCGGGGAGAGGCATCTGGGCCAGATCCAACCAGCGGCCGGGCTTGACAGTCGTGGCCTGAAAACGGCCGTCACCTTTGGGAAGCAACAGCGATGGAAGCGCATCCAAGGCGCGGCCGTTGGCAACGGCGTCGCATAGAGCAGGCAGCAGCGTTTCCCCTTCGCCGATGCAAATTGCGTCCACCGAGCGGTTGCCATCCACAGCTTTTGGGAAGGCAGAAATTGCGTGGCCGCCGAGGGCGACGAAGATCTTCGGGTCGTGCGCTTTAATCTGGTCGGCAAGTTGGAGTGTGGCTGGCGCCTCGAGGATGTGCAGGCAGGAGATGGCAACTAAATCGGGTGGCCACTTGCGCAGAATCTGACTGATGCCGCGCCGCTCGAAGCGCATGTCGGCTAATTGAACGGAGTGCCCCGCCGAGCGCAGCCCTGCCGCCAGGTACATCAGACCTAATGGTTCGGTTTGAAAAAAAGGGGACAACCCGAACTGTGCGGTTTCAGGGTACGGCCTTAGCAGCAGGATTCGCACCGGCTACCTTTCCGGCACAAGCCTGGCTCGATTCCGGCGCCTGAGAACTCCATGATCACAGACGGATGACTCATTGCATTTGCTGCGACGCAATGGTAACGAGTGTATCTCCCGCCTCCGGTTGCCCAACAGGTTGTTTCTTGGGTAGCACAGAGGCAGGTACAACGGGCGCTGGTTCAGGTCGAGACTCGGGCTTGTGCAGCATGGCGAGCAGTTTTCGCCAATCGAAGCGTAAACGCTTTTTCAGCAGAGAACGGCGCGTGTCGCGAAATGGGTCGTCTGAAGTGCCGTAGACCGGATGGTAGCTGTCGGCCCTCTCCAGGCCGGGGACTTCGATGCCGAAATTGTTGAGCTGCATGAAGTGCCGCATCTGCAGCTTGTAGCGGCCTTCGATCCCGAACAGCAGTTCCAGCATGCGCTCGTTCAGCCAGATGATATAGCACAGGCCGAAGACCCAGAGATAGGTGTAACCCTTGAAAAACTTCCAATCCCCTTTTGTGGGCCACCACATGCCGATGATCTCACGGCGGATCTTCCAGCGGGCGAAGCTGAGTTCCTCCGGAGACAAATTGGAAGTCCGCACATTGGCGAAGTAGCCGTCATACCAGCGGAAATCGGATAGGTTCTGGATCTGATTGTCGCGGAGCATGTTGTCGCGCAATGGGGTCTTAGGATAGGGAGTCATGATCTGGTCCATGATGCTGCTGACGCCCTGCTTCTTAATGAAGCGATAGTTCTCACGCATGCTCTCGGGATCATCGTCGGGGAGTCCGTTGATGAGCCCTGCGATGACGACAATATTCTCCTTCTGCAACTCGGCGATAGCCTTCTTGATCGCGGGAAGGGTGTTGGGTTTCTTCATGGCCCGCAGGTTTTTCGTCGAGGCATTTTCAATGCCGAGGAAGATAGACACGAAACCGGCCTTGGGCAATTTCTTGATGACGTGCGGGCGCTGGGAAAAGCCGATTACGGTCGCCTGGGTGGTGAATTGCAGGTCTTTCAGTTTGAGCGAGATCACGCCATCGATCAGTTCTTCGAAGCGATCCATGTTCTGCGTGATGTTATCGTCGGTACAAAAAATGTGGCGCGCACCGCGGCTGTAGGCGTCCTCGATATCGGCGAGCACGCGTTCCAGAGGATACTGGCGGATCGAACTGCCATACATCTGATGGATGCTGCAGAAATTACAGTGATAGAGGCAGCCGCGGGAGGTCTCGATGACGTCGGCCCGGCGGAAGTACATGTGGAAGTTCCTGATGATGCGCTTATCGCGGGCGGGGAGCTTGATCTTTGATACATCTTCAAGCGGACGTGGTGCGTTGTGATGAAACTGGCGGTTTTCGGTTTTGTACGAGACTCCCAGGATGTTGTCGAGCCCGTGACCTTGCGCGTCGAGCGAGTCCAGAAGTTCGCCGAAGCTGAAGTCGCCCTCGCCACGGACGATGAAGTCCCAATAGTCGGCCCCGGGTGAGCCCTCGATGGAGTCGTAGGACAATGTGGCGTGGTAGCCGCCGAGGACGGTTTTGATCCGGGGATTGAACTGCTTGGTGAGGTAGGCCATCCGGAGATTGCAGTCGTATTGAAAAGCCATACCGGAAAAACCGACGACGTCCGGGCGCTCGTTCTGCAGCGTCTCCAGCAAAATTGGAATGGCGCGCTTCCGCGTGGGAGCCAGGTCCAGGACTTTTACGTCGTGGTTATCGATCTGCGCGGCAATGGTGGCCAACGCCACGGAGGGTGGTTCCCACTGCCTTCTTGGAACCCAAGGTGAGGTTGCGGGGCATTGCACGAGCAGTGCTTTCATATTCTTCGCATCCTAGATGACATTGCGCGAAACTTCAGCAGACTGTCGAAAAACTGGCCCTGGGACATCCCAATTAATGCGACAGGTTACTTTACTTTGAGGGTCGACTGCAAGGAAATTGGCAGGGTTGATCGTGTCCTCTTGACGGAGAGAAAAATCATGAACCACAAAGAGCACGAAGGTTCCCGAACGATTGGCTAGCTGGGTTTCTTGGGGTGGTCCGTCAGTGATACACTCACTTCGAATCCGGCGTTCTTGCCTGGCCCATACGCGCCCGACGCTGGAAGCTGCTGCATGCGAACCTGCGCGCTCATTCCGGCATACAACGAGGCCTCCTACATCGCGGACGTGGTGAAGGGAGCGCAACCGCATGTCGATAGAGTCGTGGTGATCGACGATGGGTCCGGTGACGGGACGGGACAAGTTGCGCGGGCTGCGGGAGCTATGTGCCTGCGATCGCCCAGGAATCGCGGCAAGGCTTCGGCACTGCGTCTGGGCATCGAGTTTGCGCGCGCCCAGAACTTCACCCATGTGGTTACCCTGGATGGGGACGGTCAACACTTGCCGGAAGACATTCCTGGATTGCTTCGTGTAGCGAAAGAGACAGGAGCGGACCTGGTAATTGGGGCACGCTCGTTCGATCGCGACTCGATGCCTCGCTCCCGCTATTACTCCAATACCATTGGCAGCCGCGTAGCCTCGTCGCTGGTGGGTCACGAGATTCGCGACAGCCAGAGCGGGTTCCGTCTGTTCCGTCTGGATAAACTCCATGGGACCAGGCTGCGGAGCCGGTATTACGAATTAGAGATGGAAGTGTTGATCAAGATGACGCGGTCGGGTTGCACTATTGCACACGCTCCCGTCCACACCGTCTATCACGATGGCGAGGCGCGCTCGAAGATGAAGCCGGTGCGAGACACGGTGTGGGTCTGCCTCTGGTCGTTAGCGTTTCGCTTTCTGGGGGCGTGACGTGGCTCCGCGGATCCGAGTGTTATGTCCGCTCTTTCTCCTTGCGTCGATGATTTTTCCAGCATTGTTGGCAGGCCAGAGCGACGATCTGCTAAACAGGATTTGGGGAGGGGTTCAGCAAGCGCAAAAAAAATACACTAGCAGCTGCGGAACCATTGTCGAAACCCGCACTTCCACCCTGATGGTGAAACCTCTGGTGCTGCGCGGCAAGTTTTGCGCCGAGGGTACCAAGCGATTCGCGCTCGAGTACTTCGAGCCGTCGAAGATCCGCATTCGCTTCAACCAGGACTATCTCAACGTCACCACCGACGGCAAAACAGAGGTCGTGGAAGTCGGGGGGAACGTTCGCCGCGCGCAGTCTTATTTCAGCCGAGAGAGTTCCATCGCGAACCTGAAAAAGAACTTCACCATCACAGTGCGAGAAGACGGTCCGGATTTCGAAATGAAGCTGGTTCCACGGACAGACAATTTTCGCCGCAGGCTGAATTACCTGGTCGTAAAGCTGGACAAACGGGACTTCCTGCTGCGGTCGCTGGAGGTGGACGGCAAGAGTGGCGTGAAAAGTGTGTTCGCAATCGACGTCAATTCGCTGAACCCGAAGATTCCGGCAGAAACGTTTGAGGTCTACAGACCAAAGTGACTGAGCGAAGAATGATTGAGCGAAGTGAAATCGAGGCGATGATTCCTCATCGTGCTCCGTTCCTGTGGATCGACCGGGTCGAAGAACTGGAGCCGGGAGTGCGCTGTGTTGCAGTGAAGTTCATCGATCCTAAGGATCCGATTTTCGTGGGACATTTTCCCGCGAAGCCAGTTCTTCCGGGCGTCCTGCTGATCGAAGCGGTGGCTCAAACAGCGGGAGTGATGCTGGGATCGGCGGGGCCGCAGGAGACTGGGACAGGGGTGGCGCTGCTCGCGGCGGTAAACCGGTTCAAGTTTCTCAAGACGGTAACACCGGGCCAGGATCTGCGCGTCGAAACCAAAAAGCTGACCGAGATCGGGAAGATGGCGTGCATCGAGGGAACCGTCTGGGTTGGCGAGGAAATGGTGGCGAGCGGTGAATTATCGGTGGTGTCCGCCTGATGAACGAACGAATCATAATGCGGACGCTGGCGAAGGCAACCACGTGATCGGACGCGTCCGAACTCGCGCGCGGCAGTTCGTAGCCGCCTTGCTGAAGGAGAAGCTTGAGCCGGGCCGAGCGGCGGCGGCCGTGTTCGTCGGCATCTTCATCGGGATCGTGCCCATCTATGGATTTCAGACGCTGGCGGCGGTGGGTGCGGCTTTTGTCTTCAGGCTGAATAAGCCGCTGACCGTGGCCGGAACTTTTATAAATAATCCGCCGCTCCAGCCCTTTATTATCGCGTCCTCTGTGGAGATCGGGTACTTCTTGCAGCGCGGCTCCTTTCGGCCGATTCACCTTTCAGCATTGACTTGGGTGCATCTGAAGGAAGAACTGTTAGCTTGGGTGATTGGGAGCATGGTCCTAGGTGTGATCGTTGGCGGCGCGGGAGCGGCGACGACGGCTGTGGTGATCCAGCTTAAGGCGCCTGCGCATCCGGGATTGCGGGACCGCGTGCGTTTTGTGAAGGGGTTGTTTGCTCGATGCTCCTGGGCTGATCGCGAGTTCGTGCGGTGGAAGCTGCGGTTGGATCGGATCTTCGGTTTGCTGGCGGCCGAAGACTTAGGATCGGGAACAGTCGTGGATCTTGGCTGCGGTTATGGCATGGCCTTGAGTTTCGCAGCTTTCGGTGACTCCGGCCGTCGCCTGGTTGGTTGCGATCTGGATGGGCATCGCATCACAGTAGCCCGCCAAGCCCTCAGCGAGCTGAATGCAGACCTGAGCGTTGTGGACATTCGTCGATTCGAGCTGCCGCCGGCGGGCTTGATTCTTATTCTGGATGTCCTGCAGTATCTGGGCGCCGATGAGCAAATGATCTTGCTGCGACGATGCTGTTCGACGCTCGAGCCCCAGGGAGTCTTGATCTTCCGCGTCCATGATCGCGAGAGGGGCTTGTGGTCGACAATCACCATGGCTTTCGACCGGCTGATATTCGCGGTCGGACGCACAGGCATACGGCCCCTCACGCTTCGTGCCGCCGAGTACCGCAGCGTACTCGAGGACGCCGGTATGCGGGTGGAAGAATGCCGGTTCCGAAACCGTCTACCCTTGGCTCATATCTTATTCATTGCGAGAAAACCGTTGGCGGAAACCGCAACATGATGGTCCGATTCATGCGCCTGCTGGGCGGCCTGGTCGTGGGTCATCCCTGGCTGGTGACCGCCGTCAGCCTTATTGTGACCTTACTGTTGTATGCAAACATCCACAACCTTAGAACCGGGACGGACCTTACCGACCTGTTTGGGGATCGCGATCCTCAATGGCGAGCCGCGAGCCAGATCGGCAAAGAGCTGGGTTATGGCAACCAACTCTTCGTGCTGATTGAGGTCCCTGATGGAGACGCGGATACGACCGGGCCGATGGAGGAAGCGGCCGACCGTCTTACCGCTGACATGCTGTCCAGCGGGCTGTTCCTGCACGCGCGATGCGGCTTGCAAGAGGAAGAACTGCTCAACATTGTACGGTTCTTCACATGGAACCTTCCCTCATTCGTGGGGCCTGAGCAGGCCGAGGACGTTAAGCGGCGGCTCGATCCGCAACAGATTCATCAAAACGTTCGCCGCGCCGCAACTGAACTGGTCACGCCGTTCTCGTCTTTAGGAACCAATTACTTCGTCGCAGATCCTTTGGGCCTCATGGAAGTGGAGTCGCGCAACAGCAGTGGGTTTTCGCAGTTCGCCAATTTCGACCTACAGTGGGGATCGGGGAATCGATTCTTCAGCAAAGATCACAAGGCTTTGCTCATCATTGCCGAACCTCGCCAGTCGGCGATGGATTATAAGTTCGCGGAGCAGGTGGTGCGGTGGACACGGGACCACATTCAGTCGATGAACGCAGACCCCTCCTTCCATGACTCCGGAGTGCGGGCCACTCCGGCAGGAGCGTACGTTTATGCGGAGCAGGAGCACCAGTTCATCGAGACGAACATTCGCCGCATTTCCATGATTTCGATCGTGGGGAATCTGCTGTTGTGCCTGGTGATTTATCCAAGGATTCCGCTGCTGCTTCTATCGTTGCTACCCGCCGGACTCGGTATTCTTTGGACCACCGGCGTCGCGAGTTTCTATCCGGGAGAAGTAAATCTCATCAGCCTGTCCTTCATCGCGATTCTGGCGGGCCTCGGAGACGACCAGGTCGTACATTTCTTCAATCGCGTACCGCAGGAATGGGCTAAGGGCGGGACGCTGAATGATGCTGTGCTGCGCTCCTTCGAAACCACTGGATTCAGCGTGCTCCTCTGCATCATAACGGCGGCGACCGCTACCGCCTCGCTGGCGACCTCCAACTTCAAGGCACTCGCGGAGTTCGGGTTTATCCTCACGGTCGGAATGTTCATGATGGTCCTGCACACTCTGTTGACGGTTCCCGCGCTGATGGGGCTATGGTGGCGGTTCTCCAAACCGCGCGCGCCGGAGACCATTACCTTCCGTTTGCTTCCGTGGATAGCGCGGAAATGCGTTGATTTTGTGGGCCGGCACGCCCGTCTCGTTGTGGGTTTTGGCGTGGGGATGTTCGTGCTCTCATTGGTGTTTCTGCCGACCATCAAGATGGGCGCCCGCTTCGACATCAGTGGCGCGGACAATCCCGCGGTGGCTGCGCAGAATCGCCTTTCCGCACGGTTCGGCATCGAGGGCAGTCCGCACGTGTTTTTGATTGCCGGTGGAGAACAGGAAGTGCTGGACAGGGCCGAGGAGTTGACAGCCGGGCTCGAAGGGTATCGGCAGCGCGGCATCATCAAGTCCATCTTCTCCCCCACAACGCTGCTTCCTTCCGCGCGGACACAGCGAGACCGAGCCAGTTTGCTCAAAGGCGTCAATTTCGCGGCTTCCGCTCGTGCTCTCGAGGAGTCCCTGCGTGAGAATGGTTTTCGGACCGAGCCAGTTCAGCCCTTTCTCGGCCGACTGCGAAACCTGGCACAAAGCAATGATCCGATCACCCTGGAAATGGCCGCTAAGTTCCTGCCGCCGGGGTTGCTCGACAACAGCATTCGCAAGACGGGGGACGGCAGCTACGTGGCGGCTATCGCGTTCTATGCCACGGATCCCGACGCGATCGATGTAGTGCCGGAAAACGTCATCGCGTCATGGCGGAATCAATTCGGGCCGTTCGTGGAGTTCTCTTTCGACAAGATGAACCGCGACATGCAGAGCCAGGTGCTGCACGACAGCCGCAGGGCATTGGTGTGGACTGCAGGCGGGATTCTGTTGATTGTCTTCCTTTGTTTTCGCAACCTCCGGGTGACGCTTATCGTACTGATCCCGATCGTATTCGGGATTGTTGGAACCTTCGGACTTTTGCTGCTGGTGAGGCACCACTTCAGTTTCATGTCCATCACGGCAATTCCGCTCATCATAGGCATCGGCATCGACAACGGCATCCATTTGGTTCGCCGATACCTCGAGAACGAGCGCCTCGGAATTCTTGTAATTGCGAAGGCGACCGGCCCGGCTCTGATTCAATCGAACCTGACTACAATTGTCGGATTCGGGGCGCTGATGGCGTCCAGTTTCACGCCGCTCGCCGAAATGGGGCTTGTGACCTCATTGGGCGTCGCTCTGGCGCTGGCGGGCGGTCTGTTGTTAATCCCCGCGGTCATTCTGGTGCAGGGACAACGCGCGCCGACGCATCGTGCGAGCGGGATTGATTCGGATTGCGGGCCTTTTGTCGGGAAGTGAAATAAGGTGGGGCGCCCCATGTCTGCCGATTTTGCGAGACATGGGAATGCCGGATGGTCGGGACCCAGCAAATCCCAGGTCTCGCAACTGCAGCGAGACCTAGGGCACCCAATTCTTGTTGTGTGGACGTAGGTGCGGGCCCGTCTGGAAACGTTTCGTATATACTTCAAACGAAGTAGGTTCGCGAAACTGTAGTCGACACGATCTTGTCCCAGGGCGCACGACAGATTCCTTTCCGTGATTGTCGCTAAAAGTTTTTGGTCCCAAGTTGTCGGACTTAATTTCATGAAATTCGAGCTGTGCTCGCCAACGCTATTCTTCTCTGGGTTCCTATCCCGAGTGGCAGGTTTGGGGCGGATTGGCTCTATCCTGTTGTTTTTTGTCTTTCTGTTTCTGCCGCTGACGGCGGAAGCTGGCGTCCCTCGCGCTGCGATCTCGATTCCGACAGACCAGAACCTGGCCATCGGGTTAAAGGCGGCAGAACAGTGTGAATCCCCGGGGAAAGTGATCGTGCTGCCGCCGTTGTCTTTCGATTTCGCGGGTGGTGGAAGCGCGGCCAGCGTTATCGAAGAGCAAGCACAGGGCGTCCAGAGCATGCCGGAGGGATCCGAGACTTGGCTGCATGTGGTAGTCGGGGCCGGTTCTCTTGCAGTCAATGATTCCGAGCAGCAGATTAACGAGAGGGTTGGAGCGTTCCTGAAATCAATGCCGCTGTCGGCGGCTGCGGTGCGCGGACTTATTGTGGAAATCAGGGAGCCGCTTACGGCTCCCGATCTATTCGCGTTTGGGCTGGTGCGCCTGACACTAGGCGCCAAAGCCAGCAATGCCGCCTTGCGGGTTGCGTTTGTTTTCCCGCATGGATTTGTCAGTCAGCATGGCGATATTGTCAAACGGCTTGCGACCTATTCCGATCTGCTGGGAACGACCTATTCTGAAGGCTGGCGCCAGGACGCGGCGTGGATTGCAGAGCAGGCGCTGAACAAGCCCCTCGTCCTCAAGTTAGACTCCCCCAAGTCAAACGCCGGAGCATCGGCGACGACGTCGCCATTTGTGAGCGCGATGCTTGCGGCGAGCGGCACTTCTGTCGAAATCGTTTGGACAGAGCCGCCCGACGGTAAGGCCGCCAACGCCGTGTGCGCAGTGAACAGCTTCTTGACGCATTCCATCACCGGCAACGTGTTCGCAGCGGATTCCACGGCCTCGGCGTTCTCGGTCACAGTGGAGGGCACGGGGAGCGCCGAGAACCGGTCGTTCGGCAGTGGGCCGTCGGATCTGGTGATTGTGGCGCGTGTGAATGGGAGCCCCGACTCTCCGAAGAAAGTCAGGCTGCAAGGGGCCAAGTCAGGGCCATTCGAAATCAAGTGGTACGACCCCGTCACGGGCGCGCCGCTTCCCGCGGGCGAAATCACGAAGACGGACAAGGGACTTGCGCAGACTTGCGCTTGCACCAGCGAGTACGCTTTGATTTCCGTCCACAAGCAAAGTGAGAACGATCAGACGCTATACAACACGGTGGAGGTTAAGGGCGGAATCGAGTTGAAGGTGGAAGAGATTGTTGCCCGCTGGCAGCAGAACCGGGAAGCGCAGAAGCAGAAGCTGGAGAACTATATGGCATCCAGCTTTATGAGCCTGCACTTTGAAAACACCAATTTGGGACCAGGGTTCGACGTCTCAACACAACTCAGGGTTTTTTTCAGTCGTGACGGCCAGATGGAAATGGCCCAAAAGGCGTTTTACGTCAATGGCGTGAAGTTCGGCAAGAACCATGAATTTCCGCTGCCACAAATCGAGCCGGAAAAGGTGCTCACCCAGCCCCTCGAATTGAAGCTCAACGAACGCTATGTCTACAGGCTGCTGGGCACGGAAAAAATCGGCGGCGCGACATGTTATGTGATCGGAGTCGAACCCAGGGTGGGGGATGAGGCGCTGTACAGCGGCAAGGTGTGGATCGACGGCACTACTTTCCGCGAGGTGAGGCAGTACCTGACGCAACGCGGCGCGAAGAGCAACGTGTTGGTGAACGTCGAGACACAGGATTTTGAGTTAGTCGCTGACGCCAATGGCAATCAATATAATCTACTGAAGTCCATCTCGGCGCAGCAGTTGCTGAATGCGGCGGGACGCGATTTTGTGTTGCAGAGGAAGGTGCAGTTCTCGAACTACGTGATCAACGCTCCCGATTTCAGTGCCAGCCTCGCAGCGGAACGTAGTTCGGACGACCCAATGTTCCGCGACACGAACCAGGGACTGCGGTCTCTGAGAAAAAAGGGCGACGAGCGCGTTTTAGTGGACAGCGGCGTGAAGCGCATACGGTCTCTGATTGCTGGGGCGATGTATGAAGGCACGTTTAGCTTCCCGATTCCGTTTCTCGGCATCAGCATTGCAGATTTCGATTTTCGCCACACCGGCGCGCAGCTTTCTACCTTCTTTGCCGGGCCCATCCTTTTGACCGACCTCTCGAAGCAGTACCGACCCAAGTTTCGCCTGGCGCTTGATTTGTCGCTGAACGGTCTGCCCGGCGAGAACCGCGTGTACAGCGGCAACACGGAACTGCTGCAAGGACAAGTTTGGACATGGGAGCAGACCACCGGACTGCGAGCCTCCTGGCAAGCCACAAACCATCTGAGCGTGACGGCTGCGACTTACTTTGCGTACGACAACTTCGTCAGAACCAGCAAGGCGGACCAGCAATATCAACTGCCGCGGAATGGCTTGAGCCTTCTTCCAGGCGTCGAAATAAAGTACAGCCGCAAGGGATATGTGTTCGATGCGCAAGGGACGCGGGGAGAACGCATCAACTGGAAGCCGTTCGGATGCACATCATTGAGTCCGCCTCCTATTGGATGTGGTTCGACTTTGGTGAACCCTCCACCGCAAGACAGCTTACTGTTCCGGCCTCCACAGAAGGCGTACACGCTCTACAATGCCCGCTTCAATAAGGATTACTACATAGGAAAGTTCACCAAAGGCGGATGGGATCTGTCCTACTATGGCGGAAATCAGCTGGATCGTTTCTCCCGGTACTTCCCGTCGTTTCTTTCCACGCCGCGCATGCATGGAATTCCCGGCGGCACAGATTCTTTTGACGCCATCGCAATGGCGAACGTGCACTACGGTTTCAATGTGATGGAGTTGATGAAGGTGGACGGGATGTACAGCTACGCGCGGGCGCGCAACCTGGATGAGTCCTTCAAATTCCGTAAGTTCGACGGTTTCGAGGTGAACTTCAACACGCCCGGCCCTCTGGGCATCCTGATGCAGGGCACAATTTCCTACGCCCTGAACGGAAATATCCCGCGTTATAACTCACGTTGGGGAGCTTATGTTTTGATCTTCAAGCCGTTAAAGTAATGCGAGCATATGGCTGAAACGCGGCGGGAAGATCAGACGGAAGACCGGGTCAAGGACCCGAAGACCGCACTGGTGACGGGTGGCTCGGGGGTTATCGGAGCAGCCATTGCGCTAGCACTGGGGAACGTCGGATTCCGCGTGGTCGTGCACTATCATCACGGGAAAGAACCTGCGGCTGGGATCGTCGAGCGAATCGTGGCTAGCGGCGGACGGGCACTGGCGGCGGAAGCCGATGTCTCCCAACAATCGAGCGTGACCGCCATGTTTGAGCGGATCGAGCGGGAATACGGTCCGGTCGATTACCTAGTCAATAACGCTGGCATCAACCAGGATGCCCTGTTGGCTTTCATGTCGGAGGAGCAGTGGAATGAGGTGATCGACACTAACCTCCGCGGCACGTATTTGTGTTCGCGTTTAGCCTTGCCGGGCATGATGCGTCGGGGGAGCGGAGCGATCTGCAATATCGTGTCGCCCAGCGGAGTTCGCGGCCAAGCCGGCCAGTGCAATTATTCGGCCTCCAAAGGTGGCATTATCGCTTTCACCAAGGCGCTGGCGCGCGAGATGGGGGCATTCCGTATACGAGTCAACGCGGTGTGCCCGGGCGTGATTCCAAGCCCAATGTCCGCCAAGTACATCAAGAAAGAGGAGAAACGACTACTTGCCGAAATTCCTCTGGGTCGCTTTGGCACGGCCGAAGAAGTAGCGCCGCTGGTAGTGTTCCTGGGATCTCGGGAGGCGAGCTACATTACCGGACAGGTGATCGGAGTTGATGGAGGACTGTAATAAAGCTGGTTTCATAAATGCATGGATGGAGTTTCGCTTCGCAGCCGACTCGAAAAACTCAGCGGCGCACTTGATTCTTGGTGGCGCCGCGGTTCACCATGATGGCGAGCAACCCTTAGGGCTATGCTATACTGCCGCCAACAAGTATTATGCCAACCGTCAAGGAACAACTTAAGCCCATTATATTGAAGAGTTTGCGCATCACTGATATGACTGCGGAGGATCTGCGCGACGATCAACCCCTGGTCGGTGGCGAACTGGACATCGATTCTGTCGATATCCTTCAACTCGTGCTCGAGATTGAGAGGCACTTCGGCATCAAACTGGTGGAGGCCAACTTCGACCAGAAACATTTTGAAAGTCTCAACACGTTGGCGTCGATCATTGAATCCAAGGTGGCCGCGGTCAGGACCTGATCCTTACCCTCTACTCCCCCCGGTAGGCAGTCCCATTTCTTTCAAGTACAACATGTATAGCATTAACCTTTAGCACTAGGACGGTCTTGAGTGGGCAGGCGTGCCCTGCTACGCGCAATTGGCATGATCCGGGGCATCGGGCGGCTCGATCTGGAAATCGCTTTGCGTGTAGCCGCTGTTGAAACAAGCGGGACTAAAAACTTGGCTACTCTATGACTGCAGGCGGAAATTGACGCGCTGGTACGAGCATCGGTTTCACAACATCACCGCGCAGCGAATTATATTTGTGATCATACCGAGGGTGCCGCGACTCCTTCATCCTCCCATCGCAGTGGTCACGGCGCTGATTTTCTTCGTCATGCTGAAGCGCGAACGGCGAGCAGTCGCCGGAAATCTGCGTCGAGTCTCGGGCAAACGCGGATTTGCCTTGCAATGGAAGGTTTATTGCGTCTTCTACTCGTTCTGCGATCTCATGGTTTCCTATTGCTATGTCCCCCAGGCCTCACACTCCGAACTGCTCGGTATGTTGGTGGACACGGAGCGCGGCGGCGCGAAGATCGAGCAATGCCTGGCGGCGGGCAATGGGCTTATTGTGTGGACGGCGCACGTGGGGAATTGGGAATTTGCCTCACGTCTTCTGGAAATGCACGGCCGGCCCGTCAACGTGGCGCGCGTGGTCGAAGACAACCCGGCAGAAATCAGCCTGCGGAATCTGATGGCCAGCGAGCGGCTCAAAATTGTGGATCTCAGAAACGGCGCGCAAGCCACGATCGAACTCTTACAGGCTCTGCGCCAAAACGAGATCATAGCGATGCAGGGAGATCGCGTCTATCAGCGTCACAGCGCCGAGATCCCTTTTTTCTCAGAACCCACTCCCTTTCCTTTAGGTCCCTTCCTGCTTTCGCAGGTCTCGGGCGCGCCGGTGCTACCGGGATTCGTGGTTCGTCATGGTTGGCTTCGTTACCGCGCTTTGATGGGCGATCCGATCCTGCCAGTTCCATCGCTGGTCGCATCCGGAGACGCGGATGCCGGCTTGCAGGAAGCTCTGTGCCAGGCCGTTCGCTTCCTGGAAAAAACATTGATGACCCATTACGATCAATGGATGAATTTCTTTGATTTTTGGCCGGTTACGTCCCGTGACTGATCCCCGGAAAACCATTGTCGTCACTGGTATCGGTGTGGTCAGTCCCTATGGTGTCGGCCTCGACTGCCTGCAAGCGGGAATCTTATCGGGAAAGTGCTGCCTCGCACCCACGAAGGATTTGTATCCCGGCTTCGAAGGAAGCACCGCCCAAGTCAGCGGATTGCCCAGTCTGCAGAACGAATCCGGCCCTCGATATTCCCGCAGCGACCGACTCGCGATGGTGGCGGCTCGAGACGCCCTCGGGAATCTCGATTGCGAGGACACTGTCCTCCGGGGGAGTGGAGTTTTCATGGCCAGCACGGTCGCGGGCTTGAGCGAAATCGATCCGGAAATCGCTGACGATCCTGCTGCCTGGTATCGGGGTGGCGGTCTGGCGAGAGCAGCTTCCTATCCTGCGGCCCGCGTTGCCGACGCGGTGGGGGAGTATATGGGCGTTCGCGGACCACGCTGTGCTATTTCTGCGGCGTGCGCTTCGAGCGCGATGGCGATCGCGCTCGCCGCCAACATGCTTCTCGACGGAGCGGCACCCATGATGTTGGCCGGAGGCAGTGACGCACTGTGTCCGTTCACGTTGAGTGGGTTCAACTCCCTGCAGGCATTGGACCCAGACCCGTGCCGTCCCTTTGACCAGAATCGCAAGGGGCTGAACCTGGGGGAAGGAGCCGCAGTGCTGGTGCTGGAAACGCTCGAGCGCGCTGAGGCTCGTAATGCCAACATTCTGGCCGTGTTGCGCGGATGGGCCATGACGAACGACGCATTTCACTCCACCGCTCCACAAACACAGGGGAATGGCCTGGCGGATTGCATGCGCCTTGCGATGGAAATGGCGGAGGTCCCCGGCGACGGGATCGGCTATGTGAATGCCCACGGCACGGGCACACCTCTGAACGATATTGCTGAGACGAATGCATACGAGACTGTCTTCCGCAAGCGCCGACGTCCGGTTCCCGTCTCTTCGACAAAGTCTTATTTCGGACACTGCCTGGGAGCGGCTGGAGCGCTGGAGGCGATCATCGCGATTATCGCGGTTCGCTGTGGCGCTCTGTTGCCGACGTTACGGTTGACGGATCCCATCGAGAGCCCGAGTGTGGATTGGCTCGGGGGAAAAGTTCTTTGCCAAGAGGTGCCGCTGGCAATGTCAGTTTCGGCTGGATTTGGTGGCAGCAATGCGGCGCTTATATTCGAGCATGGCCAGTTTGGGAGTGGACGCTGATGACTCCGAACTCGGCAGCTATCACGGGCATCGGTTCTGTGAGTCCCTATGGCACACTAGCCGGCCTGATCCCACCTGGCGCATTAGAGCCCGAACCTATCACCGCGTGGCCGACCTCCGGCTTGCGGCGAGCATTTCTAGTCAAGCCATTTCGTCCCGCCAGCGTGGTGCCGGGTTTGAAAACGAGGCGTCTGGATCGCCTGTCGGCTTGGGCCATGGTGGCTTCCTCACTGGCTATTCAGGATGCCGGAATCGACTTGAGCCAGGAGGACCGTTCCCGGGTTGCTGTCGTGTTCGGCACCGGCTTCGGATGCGCCGAACTCACGGAAGCGTTCTTCCAAAGTGCTGCCGCACATGGCTGGGCCGGGACCGACCCCAGTCCCTTCCCGGAAGGACTCGCCAATGCTCCGGCAAGTCATGTGGCTTTGTGGCATGAAATCCGAGGCCCCAATATTACGATCGGCTGCAAATGCTTTGCTGGCGAGAGCGCGTTGATACAGGCGGCTTCGCTGCTTCGCCAAAGGCAGGCGGACTTGGCCATTGTGCTTGCGGGTGATACACTCACGCGCGCCGTCTACGAATGGTACGAGGCGTCAGGTCTGCTGTCGCCGGCCTGCTCCAACTCCGACCCTGTGGCAGATGGTAGCGGCTTTGTGCCCAGCGAAGGGGTCGCGGCGTTGGTGCTGGAACCAGCCGGTCGCCGCGATGCGCGTGCCTATGCCCATTTCAGTTCAGGGAGCTGGTCGGCGGATGGAGACGCGGGGGTGGCCATTCGCCAGATGCTCGGCGGCTCCGTCCCGAGTATTACCATTTGTGCGGGTAATGGTGCGCCGTGCGCCACCAGCTGTACATCTACCTTGGCCGGCGAGATCTGCGGAACAAGCGTGGGGCTTGTTCCGGCTCAGGCTGCTGCTGCGGGACTTACGGATACCGGAGCTCTTCTCCACCTAATCCTGGCGTTGAGTAACCAGGCGCCCAGCGGACAGGCCCTCTTGTTAGGAACATCCGGCGAAAATGGGTATTCAGCGCTTTTGCTGGAGTTACCTTGAATATGAATGTGCGAATTGCGGCCGCGGCGTTCAGTGTTCCACCCGAAGATGAGACCGTCGAATCGGTTTTGGATCAGGAACGAGATCGAGTGAAGACCACGCTCGCACCGTTGAGCCCGAAGGCGCGACAAAGGGCCACGGAAGGTCTCGGACTAAGCCGCGTCCGTGTGTGCGGAAGCAAACAACCTTATGACTTGGTTCTCGAGGCCGCTTCAGCGGCGATGACCGAGGCTGGGGTTACGGGGCAGGATATCAATCTCATCCTGGACTACAGCACTTTCCCGGGGGAGAACTCGCAATATTTTTCCTTCGCCCACAAACTTAGCGACGAACTCGGGGCGGGAACTTCACTCAACTTAAGTTTCAAGTCCGGCGGTTGTGCAGCGCTTCACCTCGCAATTAAAACCGCACTGGGCTGGATGAGGACCGATGAAAACATTCAGACTGCCCTGCTCGTAACAGGTGACACCGCGCCTGACGGCAGCCGCTCCCTGCTTCCGATCACCGTACAAGGCGACGCTGCTAGTGCGGTTATTCTGAAGCGCGAAGGCGGCGAAGGACCGCTGCTGCTGAGCGTGGAAGCCATGACGCTCGGCCATCTGCACGAGGCCATAGCATTGATCAAGACCAACGGGCACCTCGAGATTAAAGTCGATGCGGCATGCATGGAAAATGAGGTAATGCCGGTCTACTATCTCAACTTGTTCTGGGTGGTGCAAAAAGCCCTGGCAGCGTCTTCTCTGAGCTTGAAGGACATTGATCATTTCATCTATTCCAACATTAGCCAGCGGGATCGCGATGGTTTCCGCAGGATGGTGGGAGTGCCCGAGGGCGGCATGCCGCCCACTCCCATGGCAGAGTATGGTCACACTTTTGCCAGCGACTTAATCATCAATTATGTCCACCTGCGGCGCGAGGGCCGAATTCGTCCGGGCCAATTGTTGCTATTCGCTTCTGCAGGAATCGGCTTCACTTGGGGGGTAACGCTTGCCCGAGCCTGAATACCCTAAACCAGAGGATGACGAGCCTGAAAGTAACGTGCTCTCAGATTGGCTATGGCACACGGCGGCGGCCACACCGAATGCACC
Organism: Candidatus Sulfotelmatobacter sp.; assembly: GCA_035279505.1. Lineage (GTDB taxonomy): Bacteria > Acidobacteriota > Terriglobia > Terriglobales > Acidobacteriaceae > Sulfotelmatobacter. Next base: position 28,883 of record DATEHP010000150.1, read on the forward strand.
AGCCATAATCGAGGCAGGTCCGGGTGAAGAAGATCGCGTCACGACGTTCCGCGAGTTATTCGAGCAGGCTGCGTCTCTGGCGGTGCGGTTTGTCGAGCACGGCCTCCGAAAACAAGATCGTGTCGCTTTGGTGCTGCCGAAGACCACCGAAGCAATCGTCTCGGTTTTCGCATCCCTTATGGCCGGCGCGATCTATGTTCCGATCCATCCGCAGTGGCCAAAGGAGCGAATCGAAGCAACCCTGGCAGATTGTGCGGCTAGGCTAGTGATCGAGACTGACAGCGGTTCTCTGCCGCGCATCATCGACCGCGAAACGGGCGGTCGCATCCTCTGGCCGGTCGCGCCCTCTACTGCTACAGACGTTTCCAGGTTAGGCTCGCTGCCCTCAGCAGACGCCGACGACTCGGCTCTCATTCTGTTTACCTCAGGGTCCACGGGTCAGCCAAAAGGAGTGCTGCTATCTCACCGCGCGGTAAGCGCGTTCGTGAGGTGGTCCGCGCGCGAGTTTCAGATCAGCTCAGCGGATCGGATCGCATGCCCGTCGCCTTTAAGTTTTGATCTCTCCACCTTCGACATTTTCAACATGGCATTGTGCGGCGCCACTTGCGTCCTGGTCCCGGGGCACAGCGTATGGATGCCGCGCTTTCTGGTACAGTTTTTGCGTGAGGCCCGCATCACCTGTTGGTATTCTGTGCCGTCGATCCTGGCTGGCATGTTAGAAGCCGGGCGGCTGGCGCAGCATGATTGTCCCGACCTGCGCCTTGTCCTCTTCGCTGGCGAAATCTTTCGGAGTCACTACGTGTCGCAATTGCAGGCTGCGCTCCCGCAGGCGCTTTGCGCGAATCTCTACGGCCCCACCGAAACGAATGTGGTCACGTGGTGCCGTGTGCCACGCGGGTTCGACGGATTGCAGCCGCTGCCAATCGGCCAGCCCTGCCCCTACGCAACGGTGACCGTGGACGCCACCAATGGCGAACTGCTCGCTGGCGGCGACTCCCTGATGACGGGATATTGGAACCGTCCCGGAGAAACGCAACATGCTTTCGTCACTTTGAATGGCAAACGCTTTTACCGCACCGGCGACCGTGTGTCGCAGGCGACTGGAGGCAACTACCTTTTCCTCGGGCGGCTCGACCGGCAGGTGAAACGCCGCGGTTTCCGCATTGAACTGGGGGAAATCGAGACTGCCCTCGTTGGCCGCGAGGATATACTGGAAGCGGTGGCGGTTGCCGTCGACGACGGGAAGATAGGAACCGTCATAATAGCGTTTGTCCGCACCCGTTCTGCCGGCGCCATCAGCCTAGTTGAGGCTAAAGCCCACTGTGCGCGGACACTGCCCCTGTATATGGTGCCCGACCACATCGTATTTCTAGATGTCATCCCTACAGGAAGTAGAGGCAAGATCGATTACCTGGCTTTGTCTAGAAAGGCGAGAACACTCGGCCATGCAGCACCAGACCATCCAAGACCAGACCATGGAGATCAAGACAGCAGTCCGGCAGTTCATCGCTGAAAACGTTCTGCTCGGTGTGCATCAGACGACCATCGAGGACGCCACGCCGCTCGTCACCGGCGGTCTGATCGACTCGGTCGGCATGTTCGGCCTCGTGGCGTTCCTCGAAGCGCGCTTCAAAGTCGAATTTGTGCCTAGAGAAATTAATGTACATAGTCTCGACACGCTGGAGCAGATTGATGAACTGATCCGGAAGAAGCTCGCAGCCCAGAAAACTGACGCTTCGGGTACCGGACAACAAATTCGGTGAGGTATCGCGGTGTGGAACCGTTGGAGACTGCACGGACTGGCGCTGGTGGCGGCTTTATTTTCGCCTGCATGCTGGCAACACAAGGAGGCGTTCGAAAAGGCGCCACTCACCCGCGGCGAGATCCAGGTCGCGCGCCTCTCGGAGCGCCCCAACCTCATTGTGGAACGCATTCGTTTCTGGTCCAACGAAATGAACGAGCCGCGCTTTTTCCTGGCCTTGGTTCCCAAGACGCAGGTTGCCCCCTCGGAAGTCTTCATCTTGAATCATGGTTGGCGCGACCGGCCAGAGGATCTATTGAAACATCTCGGGGTGGACCAGTTGTACGATCAACTACTGAGCCACCAGGAGGTGCGGCCCGCGATTGTGATCCTGCCCGACGTTCGCTTCAGCAGCTTTTACCGCGAGTACTCCGACCGATTCCCATTCCCTAACTACCTAACTTTGGTGGCGGAGGAGGTAGCTGGAATTGTTTCGCGCCGCTATGGTGTCCCTTTCGAACGACAGCGCTGGGCGATCGGCGGCTTCTCATTCGGCGGTTATCTATCGCTGGATATTGGACGGCGCTATGCTGGCCGGTTCGCCAGCGTGAGCGTGATCAGTGGACTCGTGGATTCAGAGTGGAGCTACTGGCCGTCGCAACCACCAGCGCCCGGGCCACTGGACTCCCAAGGCCGTGGCAAGCATACAATCATAGTCCCCGGACCGGTCCCCCGACTTTTCCTCGCTTGTGGATCGAATGATCGTCTTTTCTCAACAATGCGCGACTTGCATGCAAAGCTAACTGAGATTGGCGTCCCCCATGTGTGGTCGACTGCGCCGGGCGGGCACACGTGGAAATACTGGTCGTCGATCCTGCCGCTGATGTTCAAATTTCATCTGGCGAGTGAACCAGAATCAGGTTCTGAGCAATCGGTCCCTGCAAAAGCCGGCTCAGATCCTTCCAAGTAAGTCCGATGCCTTCTTCACTGTTGAGCACCCATCCAGTAAGCGTGTTGGTACGTGCGAGGCGACGCATAAACGGACAAAGGCCCACGACTTGCACAACAGGGTGAACTCCAGTGCTCCTGCTAATGTCGCCATTCCGGCTCGTCGCTATTCCTGTGTAGCGACACAAAAATAACCGGAGCTGAACCACAGTGCTGTTGCAGAAGTGTCAGGCGTGGGCTGCAGATGCTTGTGCACTGGCGACTGCCGTTGGGGTGGCGCGTTGTTTGCGCAGAGCTTCGTGGAAATCCTCGGCAGAAACGGGCTCTCCATAGAAGAGCTGGAGCAGCGGGTCGTCGATATCCGATGTAATGGCAGCGGTTCTGTGGATCTCAACCTCCAGTCCCTCCGGCTGGACGAATAACTCCGGGAGCAGGGTGCGATTCTCCGTTAGCACGTTGAGAAATTTTTCGAGCGCGGCTCGATGCTCGCGTGTATTTTGCGTGAACTCGACTCCCATGCCTCGGTCGGGATGCATAATTCGCACCACGCCCTGCGCGCGAAGTTCGACCCCAGCTGCGCGCATGGAGAGCACCAACCGGCTCGAGATCGGAAATGGCGATGAGATTTCCAGATAGCATCCACCCACGCTCAGATCGGTAAGTTGACATCGGATCGGGGGATCATCTTGCTCGGCATCGGGAGAATTCTGTTTCAGCCACTCGCGGAGTTGTAGAGCCACCTCGGGAGAAGTCTGGAGGAACCGAATGCCCGCCTGCTCTTTCGTCCCCTCCCACGCGAAGTCGACGGGGATCTCCAAGGTCGCACTTGTTCCCGGCAAAGTAAAAGCAATCTGCCAGCGGCCGGTGGGGCGCTTACGGCTCGGCAGAACAACTGCCATACCACCTTCGCTCAAATCGACGGTCGTCACTTTCATGTTCGCGCCGGCTTCGGAACCTCTCATGATCACTGGAATCTGGACTGCCACTCGGACGTTGCGCCGTCGTTCGCTCTTCATCAACGCACGCGCCGCACGAAAACTGGACTTGGCCCGTTCGCTCGATATCGGCTTATAGAGCACAAAATGAGCGCCTATATCAAAAACTGCCTTCAGTCCAACAATAGGTTCAACGATGGCAACGGCCACCGCCTGCTTGTTGCACGGGGCTGAGCGAGCGCTTCGCAACACGTCGATCGCACCGTCATCGGACATGTCGGCGATGATGCCCTCGAAGCGCTGCCTGGTTAGTTTCCTCAGAGCAGTATCGGAGTTCAGGCACAAATCCACTTCGATCTCGAGGTCACCGAGAACGCGCCGCAGAACGCGCACAATCTTTTCGTCTGAACACAGCAAGAGCGACTTCAGACCCATAGGTAGACCATTCCGAATGAATCGGACTGGGCGCCGCCTGCCCGCTTGGTGAAACCTGAAAAACGACGCCGTTGACTGAACTCTAGTTCCATCGACCAAAGCAGAGCAATGTCCACACCCCGTTGCCTGATTACGGGCGTAACCACAGGCATCGGCCCCTGTTGAACCAATCAACTGCCGGGACCCGCGGGCTCAACCTTCAAGCATTGCAACTGCAGCTGTTTTTGATGGCTAAAGCACCATTTAACAAAGACTTACGAAAGTTTTGCTGCGAACCGCGCCCCGAAAATTTCATTGACTTTCCAGGCAAATTACCGCTAGGATATACGGTCTCCTAATTAGTATTGCGGCTTCACACGGGCAGTGAGGAGAGACTTCGTCTGGTTAGCTTGTTTTCGGAGAATCCCTGAGCCGCCAAGGAGAATCTTATAGTTGAGAAGGGTTTGTAGTCATATTCCCCCGAGTGGAAAGGCAATAGTTCATGGCAAAGAGACGCGGAAATCCAAATTGGGGCAAGCCGGAGCCAATCGGCCCAATTACCCCCACAATCACCGAATTCGAACAGGTTGTGCGTGAGTATAAGCTCTCCCCTGACCAGTATCTTCGCTCGACTCGTCTTCGGGAGTGGGCTCGTCGCAACAAGAACTCGAAGTACATCCCCGAGCCTCTTCTGGAAGCGTGGGGGTTCGAGATCGAGTCCACGCTTTAAGTTGTGGGCGGAGTACGATTCAGGGTCGCTCCCCGGAGCGGCCCTTACTATTTGGCGAGATTGTCGGTCTTAGGCGGTAGGTGTTAGGTTCCAGTCCAGCGTTTTGGCGTTAGGATTACCGGGTAGGACCAGTGATGCGTCAACTCCTAACACCGCAATGATGCTCGATATCCTCAAAATCCCGCCGACTGAGGTGTTCGCGCTTCTCGTCGCCATCGGCTTCGCTGCCGGACTGAACCTTTACGCCACAGTGGCTGTTCTGGGAGTTCTGGCGCGCTTCGGCCATCTCCCGCTTCCCCCGGGCTTGCAGGTACTACAGAGCTGGCCCGTGATTGCGGGAAGTAGTGCTCTATTCACGATCGAGTTCTTCGCCGATAAAATCCCTGCCTTCGATCTGATCTGGAATGCCCTTCACACCTTCATCCGAGTCCCCGTCGCCGGCCTCCTCGCCTACCGCGCCACCAGCCAGCTCTCACCAGAACATCAACTCCTCGCGGCATTCGTCGGAGCCCTCGTCGCCCTCATCGCGCACGGCGGCAAAACTGCCGCTCGCGCAGCCGTCACACCTTCACCAGAGCCATTCTCGAATATAACACTGAGCCTGGGAGAAGATGTGCTTGCGATCGGTTTGACGTGGCTCGCGACAAGGCATCCTTACGTTGCAGGCACGTTGGCCGCGTTGCTTATCGTGATGATCGTGCTACTCACGAAGCTCGTGATCCGCGCCATGCGCGCCTTGTTCCGAGGAGCCGAACAGCAAGTCGCCGCCTGATTGGCCGGGGGCGGAGTTGTATTCTTTTTAGGTGCTCACGCGGGTCCGACGCTTGCCAGGAACCGCGGAGCCTGCCGCGCCTTGGTGGCTTGTTCAAACGAATAGGCCAGCTTAATCAGCGTGGGCTCGCTCCAGGCACGGCCGAAGAACGAAATGCCTACCGGAAGTCCGACGATAGACCCTGCGGTCACGTTGATGTTTGGATATCCCGCAACTGCCGCCGCATTCGAACTCCCTCCCCCTGAGTGATCTCCATTGATCAGGTCCGTGAGCCACGCGGGTCCTCCAGTCGGAGCAACCAATGCGTCCAGGTGGTGCTTATCCATAATCGCGTCGATGCCTTCCGTACGCGCCAACTGATGGTTCTTTGCTACAGCGTCAAGATACGCTTTTTCGCTGAGCGGTCCCTTCCCTTCCGCCTTCACAAACAGGTCTTGGCCGAAATACGGCATCTCCTTCTGGTGATTGCGATCATTAAATTCGATGACGTCTTTGAGCGTGCGTACTGGTGCGCTGGGTCCAAGGCGCGCCAGATAGGCGTTGAGATCGGCCTTCAGTTCATACATAAAGACCAACAGTTCGCTGTCGTCAAACTTTCCGAGACTTTCGATGTCGGCGGGATCAACCAGCGTCGCTCCCTGCCTCCTCATCACTTCAAGCGCAACTTCCATGAGAGCATCCACAGCGTCACTGAAGCCGAAATACTTACGTGCCACACCGATGCGCGCGCCCCTCAGTCCATTGGGATCGCAGTATTGTGCGTAGTCAGTTTGTGACTTTCCCGCGCTTGCGGCCGTCGCCGAATCTCCCGAATCGACCCCGGAAAGCGCGCCCAGCAGGATAGCGGCATCGCGCACGGTGCGGCACATCGGTCCGGCGCCGTCCTGACTGTGGGAAATCGGAATAATTCCCGAACGGCTCACCAATCCCACGGTCGGCTTGATTCCGGCAAGGCCGTTGGAAGATGACGGGCACACGATGGAGCCATCGGTTTCGGTGCCAATCCCGACCGTAGCGAGATTTGCGGAGATGCCGGCGCCAGTGCCGGAACTGGATCCGCAGGCATTACGGTCGAGCGCATAGGGATTTTTTGTAAGGCCGCCACGTCCACTCCAGCCGCTGGTCGAATGACTGGAACGGATGTTAGCCCACTCACTGAGGTTCGTCTTGCCGAGAATGACCGCACCGGCAGAACGTAGCCTTTGCGCTACAAACGAATCCTTCGGCGGTTTGGAGCCGACCAGTGCCAATGAGCCGGCGGTAGTCATCATTCGGTCAGCAGTATCGATGTTGTCCTTAATCAGAACGGGAATACCATGCAGCGGGCCACGCGGTCCTTTGGCTTGACGCTCCTGATCGAGCGCGTCGGCAATGGCGAAAGCGTCAGGATTGAGTTCGATGATCGCGTTCACGGCGGGACCGCGCTTGTCGATTTCGTCAATTCGGGCCGAGTATTTGTCTACCAACGACCGCGCAGTAAACTTGCCGGATTTCATCCCATCCTGCAATTCGGAGATGGTGATTTCATCGAGCTCAAACGGTTTAACATCGGGGATAGCCGGCTTAGATGTGATCTCGCGGTCGGCCACGAGAACCGGATAGATGGCGACGCAGGTGCTGGCATTCACTGCACTCCTCAGAAACTGGCGACGCGAAGGGTTGGTCGAGCGCATGGTTATCCTTTGGGTTCCGAGAGAATTCGGTTATTAAAACACGAATCGCAGGCGGGGTTCACGACGTGGACGCTGAAACTATCAGCTACAAAAGTGATGAAGGGCCCCGAAGGAAGATCGCATGGTTCGTCCTTTTCGCAACTTCGTGCTCTTTGTGGTTGAGAAGTTCTTGGAGTTGTGAGGCCGTATTTCAGGTGATAAGCTAGTTTCGTTCGTGCCTGGGCGGGAGTAGTTCAGCGGTAGAACGCCAGCTTCCCAAGCTGGATGTCGCCGGTTCGATCCCGGTCTCCCGCTCCATCTCAGCTTTACGGGAATAGTTGCCTGTTTCTCTTGCAAAATACCGCATCCTTGACTTTATGATGGGCATCTTCTTTCCCATGCGGGGCTTGAAGCACGGTTTCACTTGACGGTGCTCCCACTAAAACGCCCGTGTGTCGTTAACCGCATTCTCAGTACTGTTCTCAATCCGAAAGGAATCAGCACATGCTGCGCAAGACGTCTATATACGTGTTTCTTTTCGCCTTGTCCGTTTCTACGCTCGCACAAGAGTCGCGCGAGTTCAGGTTTCATTACGCATTCACCGTGCAGAATGTGCCTGCGGGCAAGAGCGTTCGTCTTTGGATTCCCACAGCTCAATCCGATGATTATCAGGAAATAAAAATCGTTTCCGCCAATGGCGATCTTCCCGTGAAGAAGACACGCGAGTCCAAATACGGTAATCAGATTTACTTCACCGAGACAAGTAAATCGATTACATCGGAACTGCACTTTGACATCGAGTACGATGTCACGCGCCACGAACGCATTGCGTTGAATCCTCCGGCCAAGCTATCTGCGGTTGCGTTGGGCAGCAAAGAGCGAAGTCAGGATTTGCAACCCGATGCACTCGTCCCGATCACGGGTGTCCCTGCCGAACTCGCGGTCAAAGTCACCGCAGGCAAGAACGATCGGCTGGACAAAGCGCACGCGATCTACGACTACGTCTTCACGACGATGAAATATGACAAGAGCGGCACGGGCTGGGGTCACGGCGACGTCCTCTATGCCTGCGATGCGAAGAAGGGCAACTGTACCGACTTTCATTCGCTGTTTATCGCAATGGCGCGTTCACAGGGCATTCCGGCGCGCTTCGAGATCGGGTTCCCACTTCCACCGGACAAGCATACGGGCGAGATTTCCGGATATCACTGCTGGTCCGATTTCTACATCGACGGCAAGGGCTGGACTCCAGTTGATATCTCAGAGGCGTGGAAACACCCAGAGAAGCGTGACTATTTCTTCGGGTCCCATGACGTAAATCGCGTGCAGTTCACAATGGGGCGCGATCTGAAGCTGAGTCCGGAACAGAGCGGCAAGCCACTGAACTATTTTGTCTATCCCTACGTCGAAGTGGATGGGCAGGAGTATGGCAACGTTTCGCTTGCGTTCTCCTTCGCGGATGTCGCCCCCACAGCCGCTGCAAAGTAACGACCACAACTGCAGGGGACAAGCTGCACACAGCAGATTCCTTGCACGTCCTCTTCGCCCTCACGCACGTCTTCGGACGGCTCGGAATGACAAGAGTTGCAACTGGTTGTACGCCTTGCAGAAATCCTAGCGTCGTCCGGCCATCTCGCCGGGGCCGGGATCGTGAGGTGGTGACGGCATATCGGGAGGGGTCACTGGCGGCATAGGGCTGACACCATCGGCAGGTTTGGGCACATTTTCAGAGTCCTCGCCAGGACGCCGCAGGCTGGGAGCATTCGCCGGACGATCCTGCTCTTCTTTCTTGGCCTCAGTTTCTTGATCGGGTTTTGCGAGAATCACTTCTTTCTCAGTGCGGACAATCTTCTCGCCGCCAACTTTCATGGTCTCGATCCGCACGACTTCATCGCCCACGATGCGCACGAAGTCGACGTCCGCCGGGGGCTCGCCATAGATCCACTCTTCGTACTCAGTGTCCCCGTCTTTCTCGCGCACTTTCTTTGGAGCCTTGCCCTTGGCGTGCACCACCATCTCTGTGTTCATGCCGACCAGCACATGATGCGCCTTGATCGCCTCTTTCACCTTCGGCGGCACGGTATCAAGATAGGCCTCTTCCTTGTTCCGGGCATTGAAGTCCAAGACCGGGTACAGCAGCGCTCGCAACTGCGCCGGGCTCAGCTCGGGAACATACTTGTCGAAGTACACATCGAGGTAGCTTCCATGGGGATTGTCGGTCGACTGGTCCCGCGATAGCGGCACAGAGGCACCGTTGGCTCCCCCCACCTCAATGTGCTGATACCATTTCTTGCGGTGCACCGCGCCGCCATTGAGGTCGAAATGGATGTAGTTATCCTTGATCCGCACATAGGAAATGTGGGCCGGGTCCCCCGGTCTAATTGACGGTCCCCATAACGCTATGATCTGCTGCAGTTCCTGGCCGTTGGGTGTGGCGATCCCGTCTTTCAGCTTCAAGCCTTTCGAGCCCATCGGGAATTCGGCTCGGGAGTACACAAGCTGGGTTTCGAAATCACGGATGATCTCAAAGCGCGTCTGCTTGGACATATGCGGGGCATTGGCCGGAATCGTCGGCGAATCCGGAGCAGACTGCGATGTGTCAACAGCAGGCGCCGGCGCTGGCTTCCGATCAGCCGCCGGGGAATGAGCGTTCTGCCCGTAACTTGGCTCAACCAAAATGAGGGAAAATGCGAGGAATGCGGCCGGGAGAAGACGTTGCATAAAGCACCACTCGACTTAGATGTCATTATAGCGCGGGGGAGATAACAGCAAAGTTGGAGCTTTGGCACTTGAATGCAGGCGCCAGAAGCCCGTTCAGCAGCATTCCATACGCGTCGTATTTCGAGGAATTCTCGGTATGATCATGTGCCGGTCGAACGGATGAGCTTTTGTTGCCGCCGTGATTGCCGTAAAAGCTCGGCAACTTTAAAGAAAGACCTTCTGAGAGATTGACAGACTGAGAGTTTTAGGCCAAACTCGCGCTAATAGCGCGCTTTTCCGCTGTGCGGGCGGTTCGTCTCTGGCCAAATTCTCTTCACAAGGCGATTAGGGCCATGGCTACTGCCTCGCGTCAGGCGTCTTCCATTCCGTCGAATGGTGATTTCCCCCGTCCGCTTGATTCTGAACCGGCAACGGTGGAGGAATCTCCTAGTGATCTCGATTTGGTCAGTATCCTGCGGGAGGCAGCCGCGTCCGGCTCGCAACCGTTGGAGGCGATCGCGGATGCCGTTGCTGATGCAGCACGGGTTTTAAGCGGCGCCGACGGCACCGCCCTAGGGCTTGAGACGCGAGGGACCATCGTTTGCCGGGCCTCTAGTGGGGACACCGCTCCGCCAATAGGAGCACCGATCAACACCGAATCTGGGATCTCCGGCGAGTGCTTGCGCACGGTCAGCATGCTGGTTTGCCACGACGCAATGATTGATCCGCGCGTGGACACTGAGGCATGCCGCAGTCTGGGAATCCGCTCTGTGGCGGCAGTTCCGGTGCGCGGGCCGATAGGCGCGCTTGGAATTCTGGAAGCTTTCGCCGCACGGCCCAATGCCTTCGATGGCGACGCGCTCAGGTCGCTGCGTGACTTGGCCGCGATCGCTGAAACGGCCTACACGCGAGAAGCCAGTACACATGCGCTGGCGGCCAGGCCATTGCCAGCAAACGCCAATCCCTCAACCTACCCGACACCACCCCTGGCAACCGAAGATATCCTCGACGGGTTATCGGAGCCAAGCAAAAAACGTCTTTGGATCGTTGGAGCTGTCGCGCTCACCTTACTACTGACCATTGCAGTGGCTTGGTGGAGCTGGCATGTCCCCGCAGACGAAGGCACCCTCGGCGGGCAAAGCGTGCACGCAGCCGCCGCAGAGCCGGCACATCCTCAGCTTGTCCGCGAAACAACCCCAAAGCCAGGACCGGGAGTACCTACAACCCGCTCTGATCGCTCGCGGCCTCAGATTGTCCTGAATGCAGCTGATCTGAAACCGATCGAGGTGAGACCGGACCGTGCTTCGACCTTTGCTACATCGACTTCTCCGACAGGAGAGAGCACATCCACTCCAAGCACCCACAAGGCGGATTCTGAGGCTTCAGTGATTGAGCCTCCATCGGTCGAGCTGGCACCCTCAGTAAACTCCGAGCAACTGGCTCAACTGTCGTCCATACCCGCGCAACTGCCGTCGGCTGGGCCCCGTGTATCGGAGGGAGTTGTCGAGCCTACCTTGATCCACAAAATTGCTCCGGGCTATCCGATGCAGGCACGCTCCGAACGGATCAGCGGCAAGGTAGTCCTCTCGGCCACGATTGGGGCCGACGGATCTGTGGGGGAGATTGCGGTGGTAAGTGGATCGCCGATTCTGGCGGAAGCCGCCAGGCAAGCCGTTCGGCAGTGGCGTTATAATCCAGCGATGCTGAACGGCAGCCCGATCGTGATCCAGAAGCAGATCATGTTTCTGTTCACCCTGCCATAACAAAGCCTAAGCCTTTGGGATTCAAGACAGGTTCAGCGCCTTGCGGATCGTGCCGCGCTCCTTCTGAATTTTCTCCTGCAAAAGCGTGATCGCGTAGATCAACTGCTCGGGCCGCGGCGGGCACCCGGGAACATAGATATCGACCGGGATGACCTGGTTCACGCTCTGCACCAGCGCATAGTTCTGGAAGACGCCACCTGACGTAGCGCAAGCGCCCATCGACATAACCCATTTAGGCTCGGGCATCTGCTCCCAGAGTTGCCGGATCACTGGCGCCATCTTGTTCGAGACCCGGCCGGCGATGATCATCAGGTCACTCTGGCGAGGCGAGGGGCGAAACACTTCGGCACCAAAGCGGGCGATATCGAAGCGCGAGGCACCCATCGACATCATCTCGATGGCGCAGCAAGCGAGCCCGAAGGTCATTGGCCAGATCGAGCTCTTGCGCATCCAGTTGACAGCAGAATCAAGGGTGGTCAGAACCACGCCCTCCGGCGTGGGATTGCCGTAAGTCAGGTCTCTGACGACCTTCTTGCCGTTTTCAACGTCAACATAGGGGCCAAAATTGAGTTCGCGAGACATGTAAAACATTCTAAACCACAGAAGACACGGTAGGCATGGAGGGTGCTGTAACTCTGTGATCCTCTGTGGTTCAGGATTTTGCTTACGGATTCACGACCACCTTGCCGAACATCTGGCTCTTCTCAAGGTATTCGTGGGCTGCACGGATTTCGCAAAGCGGAAATGTGCGATCGACCACCGGCTTCAGCCGCCCCGCGAACACGTGTCCGAGGACTTCGTTCAACTCACCCATGGTCCCCATGTACGAACCGAGAATACGCAATTGTCGCGCGAACAAATGCCGCA
>DATEHP010000151.1:0-4279 GCA_035279505.1 Candidatus Sulfotelmatobacter sp.
CCATTACACGCAATATAAAAAGGCGCCCACTTTTGCGATAGGTTGTGATTGTTCGCATCGCCAACCTAGCGAAAGGAGCGCCTTATGAGTCAAGAGAAGTATATCGGGATGGACGTTCATCAAGCCACCATCTGCGCCGCTGTGGTGGATGCTCAGGGCAAAGTGCTGATGGAATGCGCGCTGGAGACCAAAGCGAGCACGATTATTGAGTTTGTCCAAGGGCTTCAGGGAACTCTGTCGCTGACCTTTGAGGAAGGGACATGGGCGGCCTGGCTGCACGATTTATTGAAACCTCACGTCAGCCGGCTCGTCGTTTGCGATCCACGTAAGGCGGCTCTGTTGAAAGAGGGCAACAAGAGCGACCGGATCGATGCGCGCAAATTGGCCGAGATGCTACGCACCAACCAACTCAGGCCGGTCTACCACGAGGAGCATGGTCTCCGCACCCTGAAAGAACTGGGGCGCTGCTATCTCACCCTCAACAAAGATGTCACCCGCACCATGAATCGGATCAAATCGCTGTATCGCAGCTGGGCGATTCCATGCCAGGGGAGCTCCGTCTACGCTCCGCGAAAAGCGCGCCGAGTGGCTGGCCAAGATCGTAGAACCGGGAGTGCGAATGCGAGCCGAGTATTTGTATCAGCAACTGGACGGTCTGCAACCGCTGCGTCTTCAAGCGCGACGCGAGCTACTACGCGAGAGCCACAAGCATGCGGCGGTCCAGCGCCTCCGTCAGATTCCTTCGATTGGTCCGATCCGAGCGGCCTTGCTGGTGGCCTTGCTGCAGACCCCTCACCGTTTTCGCAGCAAGCGCCAGTTGTGGGCCTACAGTGGTTTCGCTGTGGAAACTCACGATAGCGGCGAATACCGCTGGGTGCGCGGCAAACTGCAACGCAACCGCGAACGCATCACGGTGCGCGGTCTGAATGACAACCACAATCGAGATCTAAAGAATCTCTTCAAAGGAGCGGCCATCTCCGCCAGCACACGTCCTGGCCCTCTGCAGGATTTTTATTTGGCTCGAGTTGCCCAGGGGATCCGGCCGACCATGGCCCGTCTCACCCTGGCACGGAAGATCGCCACCATTACCTTAACCATGTGGAAGAAAGGAGCGAGCTTCGACCCAGAACAGTTGCGCGGCAAGCAGTTTGAGCAGCGCTGAGCCACAGGCCTTTCCATATCCAGGAGTTTCTCTCTGGTGAGGTCGGTCGGGTTCAGAAGATGCTCGGTTCGAGAGGAGTATCAGGATTTGAGATCTGGCCCTGTGTGCTTCGGCACCGAGTCACCCATTACACGTTATGCCCTCTCGGATAACCAGAAATAGTCATAGGCCCTTGAGCCTCGGATAGAACCATGGTTGACACACTCAACCACCCTGACTTGCCGCCCTCTGCAACTCGATGGCGTTGCCTGCCCGCACCAGAGACGCTGATGAGAATAAGAAAGGCAAAACTGCTTCCCCGAGACGAAGTGGGCTGGATCTCAAGAAATCGCCTTGACTCCGGTCGATGCCTACCTCTTTTCCTTGACATCCCTTTTTATAGAACTCAGAATCCCCCGGCAGGGGTTAATGAGATGGTCCGCCGCCGAGTAGGATAACTCGGCGGTTTCACAAGGAGGATCATCGTCATGCACATTGCGTCGATCGGCATCACATAATCGGCGCCAAGGTTCTTGCGGATACGGCCCAAGGTATCTTCTCCATAGGTATCGGCATCCGCTAGAGAAAGGCTTATTTTCATCCGAGCAACATCCTCGCCGGGAATTGTCCTTAGCTGTTCCCCCTCGGCGAGTTCCGTAGTGATGGTCTCTGCAAGCGCCGTCGATATCCAATCGGTCTCGATACGCTTTGATAGATTTTTGAAGCCGAGTACGGCAACGGAGCGACGTAGTTTATGGGGTACACCAGCATGTTCGACCTCTCGACTCTTTCTAGGCAAAAGACGATACGCAATGAAAGAACTTAAAATACCTATGAGAACGAACATCAGAGCCAACACGGGCGCGTAATGTATACGGACTGTGCGGGAAGACGAAACCGCCTTTTTCCGCGTTAACGCCTGAGCAACTTCCTTAGCCCTAGCGAATCGATTCTGAGGTTCACGCTGGAGACACTTCAGAATGACTTGTTCCCATTGCGTGTTCAGGCCCGGACAAAGAACCTTGGGAGACGTTGGCTTCTCGGTTAGCCGTCTAACAGCCATTGAGATAGAGTTCTCGGCCGAAAACGGACGCACCCCAGTGACAACTTCGTAGATAACCAACCCGAGGGCGTAAATATCGGAAGCTGGGGTTAGGTCCTCCCCTAGAAGCTGTTCCGGCGACATGTAAGCTGGTGTACCGAATGCTGCGCTGGTTGCTGCTGTGAGAAGTGCACTGAAATCGGCTGATGACCTGAGAGCCAGTCCGAAATCGGTAACGACCGCGCGAATGCCTCCTTCAGATGGCACCAAAACTATGTTTCCGGGTTTAAAGTCTCGATGCAAAATGCCAACATTGTGAGCGGCCGACAGCGCAGAGGTCATTTGACGCACAATGGGAAATGCTTCCTCCATCGTCATCGCGTTGATTCTTTTTAGCCGCTCCGCCAACGTCTCACCTTCAAGGAGTTCCATGATCAGGAAATAACAATCATTGAGCTCGGACTGTGCTCCAGCCGATCGATGGCGAACCAAATCAAATATCCGACAAACATTCGGATGAGTGACCTGCTTTGCTAAATGGACTTCGCGTTTAAATCTTTCCAACGCGCCGGGCTGCTGCAAGGCATCAAGTCGCAATGTTTTGATGGCAACATGTTCTCCGAGCTCATGATCCTCAGCCTCGTAAACCTCGCCCATACCCCCTGTTGCAATAAGGCGAATTATGGTAAAGCGACTCGTCGCGCAGATGTCCCACAGCGAGGATCGTAGCAAACGCGGTGGCCCCATGTGGTCACCCAACGGATTGCAAAATAGTTGTGCGGTGCTACAGGATTGGCCCTAACCACGGCTGGTGGGAATGACGTTCTTCTTGGCTCGTTCGGGCTTTGGTTCGTTTGCAATGTTGCACTTGAACAACCGACACCACGTCGCCGTCGCCTTTCTTTATCGGATCGAGTTTCCTGGGCCCGTAGGGTATCTAGCCTATCCAAATAGCTCACTGGAAGTCGCAAGATCGGCTTAGCGAGGTACTGGAAATGCGAAAGACGGTCTTAATCGTAGATGACAGCATCTTTATTCGTCGTGCTCTCTCTGAGATATTCGAGCGTGAACCGGACTTTGAGGTTTGCGGAGTAGCTGAGAATGGGCGGAACGCGATTGAGGAAGCTGGACGGCTGCATCCTGACCTAATTGTGTTGGACCTTTTGATGCCCGTGATGAATGGCTTGGATGCAGGACGAGTTCTGAAAAGGATGATGCCGTCAGTCCCCGTAATCATGTACAGCGCCTTCGAGGACAAATTTTCCGAGCAGCGAGCACGATTGATCGGAATCTCCGAGGTTGTATCTAAATTCGAGCGCGTCTCTGTTTTGATTGACAAGGCGCGCGAACTTCTTTCTTCGAAAGGCGCCCTTCGGTTCCAGCCGTCCTAAGCCAGAAGCAAGATCAACTTGCCACTTCGCAGGAAGGCACCCATGAAGGAAAATCGTCACAACGAAGAACTACGGGTTGAACTCACCGAACTCCTTCGGAAGCAAAGTGAGGTCTTGGAGTCGCGGATGTTAGGCACTGCGAGCGATACCGAGCTACTCGAATATGAGATACGGCAGGAAATCGTTCACGAGATGTGCAATCAACTCGCTCATTCAGTCTCGGGGTAAAGCCCGCATAATTTGAGGCCTGTACGTTGCACACAAACGCTCCCGCTCCAAGGGAAGTCAACCCGCTGATGTCTATCGTTGGCAAGCCTCCGTTCCCATTTGTTTGCGGTATGCCCTGGATGCCGTACTTGTCGGGAATACCGCTGATCAGCGCCGTCGCAGGCTGGTAAAAATTCCGAAGGCGGCTGATGGCAAGGTTCAGCGAACGGTTCTTGATGTCGGGAAGGCATTCGTGCTCGTCTGCTCACAGAACTGAGCTCCATCCGAGCCAAGAAACCTCCAGCGCGGATACCCCTCTCAATTCGCGTGGATGATAAGGCAATGGGGGTGCCAACGAGCGCGCCAGTGTGCAGGCTGATGCACGACCTGCGTAACGACGTCGCCGCAGTACTCTGCCGATGCGAAACACTGGTGGAACACGCCTCAAAAGGACGGAGCGCAACAAAGGATGCAGTCTCACTTCTAGAGCTTGCGAAG
>DATEHP010000152.1:0-8355 GCA_035279505.1 Candidatus Sulfotelmatobacter sp.
GCCTGCGATCATTATCACCTCTACGAACAGGACATCAACCAGCTCGCAGACCTTGGATTCAATGCCTATCGCTTCTCCATCGAGTGGGCGCGAATCGAACCGGAGAAAGGATTTTTCTCGCGTGCCGAACTGGAGCACTACCGGCGCATGCTGGAAGCATGCCATAAACGCGAGCTGACTCCGCTGGTCACCTATTCCCACTTCACGCTGCCGCGATGGTTCGCCTATCAGGGAGCATGGGAGAATCCGGAGTCGTCGGATCTGTTCGCGCGATACTGCGAGAAATCAACGGCTCACCTGGGCGACCTCATAGCCTACGGCGCAACTTTCAACGAACCAGATATCCCGTACCTGTTCCATTGGATCAATCTTCCCAATGCTCCGGCAGGAATGGATCTGGCCGGAATCATGGCGGCGCAAAAGGCTGGTCTCAGGCAGTATCTCAATGCGCCGCAATTCAGCAGCTTCCTGATTGGTGACGCGGAAAAGTCGCGCGAGAACATGATGGCGGCGCACACGAAAGCCAAGTCGGCCATCAAGTCTGCCAAGAACATTCCTGTTGGCCTGACCCTTGCAATGGAGGACGACCAGCCAGAAGGCCCCGACAGCCGTTACGCAGAGAAACAGGCTGATGTTTATGTTCCGTGGCTCAAGCTGGCCAAACAAGACGACTTTATCGGGGTGCAGACGTATACCCGTTCGCGAATCGCATCGAAGGCCCTTCCCCCGCCACAAGGCGCCGAACTCACGCAGATGGGGTACGAGTTCTATCCCGAATCGTTGGAGCACACGGTTCGTTTTGCCGCAAAAGAAACAGCAGTGCCGGTCATCGTCACGGAGAACGGAGTCGCCATCGAAGACGACACTCGCCGGGTCGAGTACATCCGGCGTGCTCTCGGCGGAGTGAAGCGCTGCATCGATGATGGCATCGACGTTCGCGGATACATCCACTGGTCTCTGCTTGACAATTTCGAATGGATCTTCGGCTATACCCCGAAGTTCGGACTGATTGCCGTCGATCGTGAAACCCAGAAGCGGACGGTGAAACCGAGCGCGATTGTGTTGGGAAAGATCGCGAAGGGTAATTCGTTGTGATTCGTTTTATCGCCGAATCACGGATTTCTATTGTGGAATTGAAAGACAACTGAACTGAGGAACCCTCGATGAACCATTCTCGTGTTGCACGCATTCTTGCATTCGCAGTTGTTGGTGTGGCCGGAAGTCTGGCGTCCTTGTCCTTCGCGCAAAATGCGCCGGCCTCTCTGGAAGAAGGATTCAAGAATCCTCCTAATTCCGCCAAGCCACGCGTGTGGTGGCACTGGATGAATGGCAACATCACCAAAGAAGGCATCAAACTCGACCTGGAGTGGATGAATCGGGTTGGCATCGGAGGTTTTCAGAACTTCGATGCTTCGCTGACCACTCCGAAGTTGGTCGACAAGCGCTTGATCTACATGACGCCCGAATGGAAAGATGCATTCCGCTACGCCACAACACTGGCTGATCAACTCGGACTTGAGGAAGCGATTGCAGGTTCTCCGGGATGGAGTGAATCGGGCGGTCCGTGGGTGAAGCCGAACCAGGGCATGAAGAAAGTCGTCTGGAGTGAAATCCGGGTCGATGGGGGAAAGCCTTTCACGGGAGTGCTGCCACATCCTCCGACAGTTAGCGGGCCTATCCAAAACATACCCATATTTGATTTCCTCGCCATGATCAGTGGGCAGTCGCCGGGTGGTGGGGTCACTTTCTATGCTGACACGGCAGTGATTGCTTATCGTGCCCCTGAGAATGATGTGCCCGTATCCACATTGCAACCCAAAATCACTTCCAGCAGCGGAAGCCTCAACTTGGCCGTGCTCGACGATGGCGACCTCGTCAAGACGACCCAATTGCCCAAGGCGCCGACAGGCCAGCAGGCTTGGGTACAGTATGAATTCGCCTCTCCGCAGACTATGCATGCCGTAACGCTGGTGCTCAATGATCCGGGTGCGGCAGCGGCCAATATGTTCGGCGCTGCACCGTCGATTGCGGACGTGGAAGCGAGCGACGATGGCCAGACCTTCCGCAAACTCGCCGACATCCCCAACGACGGCGGAGACGAACACACTATCGCGTTCCCCGCGACCAGCGCGCGATTCTTCCGCATCGCCTTTTCCGACAAGCCAGCCGCCGGGTTTAGCGAAATGACATTTGACGTAGAGAACCCATTCGGCGACTTCAGCGGCATGAAACCTGATCCGAATTTTGAGATTTCAGAACTCGTCCTACATCCGGGTGCTCACGTAAGTCGGTTTGAGGAGAAAGCCGGCTTCGCTAATCTCATTGGGCTGGATGCCTTTCCAACGCCCCAAGTAACGGGAAGTGATGCGATCCGCAAGGCCGACATCGTCGACCTGACCACTAAGATGCATCCTGATGGAACTCTGGACTGGACTCCACCGGCAGGGAACTGGGTGGTCCTTCGATTCGGCTACTCGCTAACGGGCGTTACGAACCATCCGGCATCGCCCGAAGGCACAGGTCTTGAAGTCGACAAGCTCAGTCGTGAGGATGTGAAGGAGTACATGGATAAGTACCTCGACAACTACAAGAGCGCGGTCGGCGACCTGATGGGCAAGCGTGGGCTGCAATACGTGATCAGCGATAGCTGGGAAGCCGGGACGGCGAACTGGACGGACGATATGGTGGCGGAATTCACCAAACGCCGTGGTTATGACCCGCACCCATGGATGCCCGTGCTTGCAGGCCACGTCATCGAGAGTTCTCAGGACAGCGATCGTTTCCTTTGGGACTTCCGCAAAACGCTGGGGGAGTTGCTGGCGGAGAATCACTATGACCAGATCAACGACATCCTACATGCGCGCGGCATGGGCCACTACGGCGAATCCCACGAAGAAGGGCGAGCTTTTATTGGCGACGGCATGGAGGTGAAGCGACACAACGATGTGCCTATGTCGGCCATGTGGACGCAGAAGCCCAGAGTCAACAACGAGCAGTATGGATATAACGCTGACATTCGCGAGTCCGCTTCGGTCGCCCACATCTATGGTCAGAACCTGGTGGCTGCGGAATCTCTGACGGCATCCTCCGGCGCCTGGGCATGGTCGCCTGCCACTTTAAAACCCACCGCCGACAAAGAGTTGGCAATGGGACTCAACCGTTTCGTCATTCATACTTCGGTGCATCAACCGTTGATCGACAAAAAGCCCGGTCTTGCCCTCGGGCCGTTTGGGCAATGGTTCAACCGCAATGAAACATGGGCGGAGCAGGCGAAGCCGTGGGTATCGTATCTGGCCCGCAGTTCTTATCTGCTGCAGCAGGGACGCTTCGACGCCGATGTCGCCTACTTCTACGGCGAAGACTCCAACATCACGGCTTTGTTTGGCAAGAAGGGCCCCGATATTCCCGGCGGCTACAACTTCGACTACATCAACGCGGACGCTCTCGTCCACGTCCTGACTTTCAAAGACGGACAACTTGCGACTCCGAGTGGGATGCGCTATCGGGTGCTTGCTCTCGACGATCACTCTCAGCAGATGTCGTTGCCGGTACTCAAGAAGATTCGAGATCTGGTTGAGGCTGGAGCTGTTGTGCGAGGTCTGAAGCCGGCCGAGACTCCCAGCCTGAGCGACGACCCAAGAGAATTCCAGAGTATCGCAGATCAGCTTTGGGGATCGGCAAGCGGAAATGCCGTCGCGAAGGGCAGAGTGTACGGAGACAAGAGCCTGGGAGAGGTTTTGGACGCCATTCAAGTCGCTCAGGACTTCCATTACACGAGGCGCTACCCGGATACTGACATTCTGTTCGTCCATCGCAAGCTTAGCGACGGCGATCTTTATTTTGTCGATAACCGCAGCGACCGCGATGAAACACTGGACGCTACGTTTCGAGTGACCGGAAAAGAAGCGGAGCTGTGGCACGCAGATACGGGCGCTATCGAGCCAGCCTCGTTCCAGATCGTCAACGGCACCACCCGAGTTCCATTACACCTCGAACCTTGGGGCACCGTATTCGTTGTTTTCCGCAAGACTGCAAAAACCTCATCCCGCGATTTGCCGAAAACTGTTGAGACCGTGCTAACAACTGTCGAGGGCCCTTGGGAATTGAGCTTCGAACCGAATCTCGGCGCGCCAGCAAAAATCACCGTCGACAAGTTGACATCCTGGAGCGACAGTTCCGACGAGGGCGTCAAGTACTTCTCAGGAAAAGGCACGTACACGAAAACTATCGATGCCCCGGCTGACTGGTCCGCCAAGGGTGCTCATGTGTGGCTCGACCTCGGGGATGTGAAGAATCTGGCAGAAGTTTCTGTCAACGGCAAGCCATTGGGAGTTGTGTGGAAAACACCTTACCGAGTCGAAATCACCGCCGCCCTAAAACCAGGGAAGAACGCAGTCGCGATAAAAGTTACGAACCCGTGGGTCAACCGCATCATTGGCGACCGTCAACCCAATGTTACGAAAACCTATACCTTTACATCGCCGAAGTTCTACAAAGCTGATTCCAAGCTTGTAGCGTCGGGACTGCTGGGGCCCGTGAGAGTTATCCGTACGACCAAAGAATAACCTGGGGGACCGACTCGAGAAGGCTAATCGTGGATGGGGGCCGATCCGGCCGCGATCAGTACCCAACTATGTTCTTTGTAGGCCCAGGTATCGACGAAGCGCCAGCGCGTGAATTTGCGTATACCGCCTTGGCGCTGCGTCTCCCGATAGCTTCCTGTAACGATGGCCGTGTTCCCAAAGACGCGCACTGTTATGGGTTCCATTACGACTTCGTCGGTGGATGCATCCTGGTGTTTAATTCGCAAGAGGTAATCCGCCTTCGTCACCAGTCGGCCGTACTCCACGTAGACAACGTTGTTGTCGAGAATAAGGTTCAGGGCCCGATTGTCGTTGTGGGACTGCGCCTCAACCCATTCATGCTCCAGCGCGCGAATTGCGCCAGATGCGGCCGCGTCCGTCTGTTGAGCCGATAACCAACTCGCCGTGCAGGTACATAGGAGGATTAAGCACATCGCTCTTATGGTGTTCCACTCGCTCATCGCTCCTTTGCGTCTCACGTCAGTGGCGTCGATAAACTGGCGATGACGACCCATTTGCCCTCCTTCTCGAGCCAAGTGTCGACAAATCGGCTGCGCCGATCGATACGTCTACCGGCCAAGGTGCCGTTCAGTCGATAGGTACCGGTCACAATCGCGGTATTTCCATGTAATCGAACGGTCATGTCGCTCGTCAGATATTGAAGGGAAGTTGCCATTTGCACGAACGCCAGAAGTTGCGCTTTGTTCATCAGGCCGCCATCTTGATCGACAACAACGAAGTTCTCATCCAAAATCTCGTTCAGCATCTTCAAGTCTTTAAGTTGAGTTGCCTGCAACTTGCCCACCCGCTCCAAAGCAAGAAGCTTTCCTTCAATATCGCGACGATTGCTATCTTGTCCCGCAACCGGAGACACCAGCACAGCTAATACCATCGTCAGAAGCAGTCCCCGCCACATACTCGACCTCACTACGCTGTTATCGGCGGGATTCAGTTTCGCTTGACATGGAGCTCTTTGCTTTTTTGGCCGCAGGGGCCCGATCCCCTGCAAGTCATTCAATCGCTGAAGCTCTGACCCTGTGATTGATGTCACCCATGGTTGTGTTTCCGGTGACAGAGTCCAGTTGCTGCGGGTCGCTACATTTGGAACGAGCGCCTACAGCGCGCGGAGGAGTGTCAATGCCAACACCCTCGCTTGCAAGTATTCCTGCCGACGAGCAAGTATTCATCGACAAATTGATTGCCAGTCGCCGTGGTCGGCCCGGAGCGTTGCTCGGCATTCTTGAAGCCACCCAGGAGCGGAACCGATACAAATATCTTCCGCTGGAGATGCTGCGATACGTCGCCACCAAAATGGAGATGCCCCTTGCGCGCATCTACAGCGTCGCGACCTTTTATGCCCTCTTCAACTTGGAGCCACAGGGCGAGAACACGATCTGCATTTGCCGCGGTACGGCCTGCCATACCCGCGGTTCACGCAACCTGCTGCAAGGCGCGCGACTTGAATTAGGGCTCGGCCTTGTGGGTGACGAAAGCGATGGCAACGAGGCCGACAAACTCCTGCTCACCACTGCCGACCGCCAGTTCACCGTGCGTACCGTCGCCTGCTTCGGTCAGTGCGCCATGGCGCCGGTCGTCGAGGTGAACCATCACATCTGCGGACACGCCACCGAGCGGACCCTGCAGCGCGAGATCGAAACCATCCGAGTCGGAGAGTAAGCATGCCTCGAATTCTGGATTTTGGAGCCTTCAATGCCGTGCGGGAGGCTGGGATGGCCAAGCTCGTCCCCGCTGTTCCCCGGGTTGCCATCGGCATGGGAACCTGCGGTCGCGGCAACGGATCCGAGGGTCTCTACCATGCGTTCGCACAAGCGATCGAGGGCAGCGGCGACGACCTGGTCCTTGCGCCGGTCGGTTGCTTTGGAGCCTGCTTCCAGGAGCCGCTGGTGAGTGTCCGGTTGCCCGGCAATCCTCTCGTTATGCTGCGGAAGGTGCAGGCGAACGACGCGGTTCGATTGCTCCATGACATCACCAAGGGCAGTCTCACTCCAGATCTCATCTGCTGCAAAATTGAAGAATGGGATCACATCACAGGCCACGTGCGCTACGGCCAGGGATATCCCGAGGTGCCTGCGTGGAACGACGTTACCTTCTTCAAAGGGCAGAAGAAGATCGTTCTGCGGAACTGCGGGATCATCAACCCGGACGACATTGAGGAATACATCGCGGTCGGTGGATATCAGGCGCTCTATAAAGTTTTGATCGACGCCAACCCGGGAGCCGTGATCGAGCAGATCAAGGCTTCAAAACTGCGCGGCCGTGGCGGCGCCGGTTATCTTACCGGCAACAAATGGGAGTTTCTCGCCAAGGCGAAAGCCGAGCCCAAGTACATCATCTGCAATGCCGACGAAGGCGATCCCGGCGCCTACATGAACCGCAACGAGATTGAAAGCGACCCGCACTCTCTCCTGGAAGGAATGATTATCGGGGGGTACGTCATGGGTGCGACCGAAGGAATCATCTATGTGCGCGCCGAGTATCCGCTCGCGGTTCATCGTCTGAATCGCGCGATTGAACAGGCGAGGGAATATGGCCTGCTCGGAGAGAACATTCTTGGCCGTGGATTCAAGTTCGACATCGAATTAGTCGAAGGCGCCGGTGCGTTCGTCTGTGGAGAGGAAACTGCGCTGATTGCCTCGTTGGAAGGCGAAGCCGGTAGGCCGCGTCCACGGCCTCCGTTCCCAGCACAAAAAGGTTTGTGGGGAAAGCCGACCAATATCAACAACGTCGAGACCTGGTACAACATCGCGCCCATCGTGATGCGCGGCCCGGCGTGGTTTACCGAGACCGGGAGTGCGAAGAGCTCTGGGACAAAAGTGTTCTCCCTTGTAGGCAAGGTGAAGAACACCGGTCTGGTGGAAATGCCGCTCGGTACGCCGTTGAAGACATTCATCTACGACATCGGTGAAGGCGCGGTCGGAGGTCGTCAGGTGAAGGCCGTCCAGACGGGTGGTCCTTCTGGCGGCTGCATTCCGCAAGACATGTTTGATACCGCGGTGGACTACGAAAATCTGGCGCAGCTCGGATCCATCATGGGATCCGGCGGCATGGTCGTGATGGACGAAGACAACTGCATGGTTGACGTCGCCCGTTACTTCATCGAGTTCACTCACTCGGAGTCATGCGGAAAATGCATTCCGTGCCGCGTCGGATTGAATAAGTGCATGCGTATTCTGAACCGTGTCACGGAAGGGGCTGGAACTACGCATCATCTTGAAGTCTTGGACGAACTGAGTCGCTACATCCGTGATTGCTCGCTGTGTGGGCTGGGACAAACTGCGCCCAATCCGGTGCTCACCACGCTCAGGCACTTCCGCAACGAGTTCGAAGACCATATCCTGGCGCACCGCTGCACGGCCGGCGTCTGCGAGGAGCTGGCTCTCTCCCCCTGCGAGAATAGCTGCCCGCTCCACATGAACATTCCGCGTTTCCTGCAACTGTACAAAGAAAACCGGCTGGAGGACGCCTTTATATCGGTGATTCTCGACAATCCCCTGCCTTCGTCGACGGGACGCGTCTGCCAGCATCCCTGCGACAGCCGTTGCCGCCGGCAGACCCTCGATCAGGCCGTGAACATGCGGGAAGTTCACCGATTCATCGCGGATTCGATCTACTCGTCTGACAAATTCGAGTCCATGATTGGCGAGATCACTTCTCGCAAGCTGGAGGCGACGGGACGCAAGATTGCCGTGGTTGGCGCTGGACCGGCCGGCCTTACGGCGGCGTTCTACCTCTCGATGCTTGGCCACGAAGT
>DATEHP010000153.1:0-6424 GCA_035279505.1 Candidatus Sulfotelmatobacter sp.
GAGTTCTCACACCACCGCATCCGTGCGCAAATCCCGCAACAACTTCTCAAATTCCTTCTGATACGAATCGTGATTCCCGCGATCCGTCCTCAGAGGGACGACCGAAAGTAGCCCAGCGCTTCAGCGCTGGGTTAGCTCCAATAATGAGGCAGGCCTCCACGACCCCTGCGTCGTCCAAGGGCAAGCGCGCCGCTATGCCTCAGATAGCTTGTCATCCTGAGCGAAGCTCAACCGCAGTCGAAGGATCCCTACGCCCTCAAGGCATTCGGAAGTGCGGAAAGGAGTTCTCACACTGCCGCATCCGTCCGCAAATCCCGCAATAACTTCCCAAATTCCTTCTGATACGAATCGTGATTCCCGCGATCCGTCCCCACAGGGACGACCGAAGGTAGCCCAGCGCTGAAGCGCTGGATTAGCTCCAATAATGAGGGACCAAGTCCCATAGGGATGGCAGAACGGCCAACCGACATTTCTACAAAAACCGGTCAACGTCCCGTGCAGTTCACCAGTCCGTCCCCACATTTCCCACCGACCCGAGCTATATTCCCGCCATCAGGCCCGCTCGTCTCCCGATCCACCAACGCCACCCGAACCCTTCACCGGAGAAGCGCGAGATCCTCGCCCCAGTTGCCGAAGGCTGGACACCGCAGGACACCGCCCGCCACCTGGCCACCAGCCCGCGCACCATCACCGCCGCGCTTCACAGAATGCGCGATCGCTACAACCTCCCGACGAATGAAAGCTTGATCGCCGCAGCAGTAAAACTCGAGTGGATCCCGCTAGCCATCGACACCACCGACGACCGACTGGCGTGAGCGCAATGACAGATACCCTCTAACGCTTCAAGTAAATCAGGCCGTCCCTCTTTTCGAATACATCACGGCAATTCACGATCGCTAGCGCGACGGCACGCTTCGGATATTTTTTGCCCTTGAGTACGGTCCCTTCTGCCACCAACACATCCGCGATATCCGCTTGGGACATACCCGAATTTGCGCGAGACTTGAGGAGTTCTTCGATCGCCTGGGCAGGCTTCATCCCCTTGTAGTCCCCCGGCTGAACGATGCGCGCCGCAATCGTGAGAAAGGTGGACTTTCCGAACTGCCGCGCTTGCTCGAGCATCTGCATGGCAGCGTCCCGATCTTTGGTAGCGAAATCCACCTTACGCTGCAATTTTGAGATCACAGCCTCGAGCTCTTTGACTACGGTTTCCATCGACATTCTCCTAACTCCTCTCGACCTTCGGGCAAGCGAACTAGCCGATGATGCTACGGAGAGAGTCCTTGGTCTGTGTCCACAGTCACGTTCCGTAGGTCTGCCAGGTAGGGAAACGGCTCACTCTTCCAATCTCCCACGTCCGCGCCGGATCACCCAGGCGGTGTCCACTCCATCACTAACAGCCGCGCCAATCTGTTGTAAAGCTGTACCAAACGCCGCGACGTCCGAGAATGCGACCAGGAGTCCTTCTGTGCGGGAAGAGACTCAAGAACGGAAGCCACTCAGAGCGGCGATCCTGCGCGAAGACCCGCCTCACCTCACTCCCAAGGCTCGTCTGACGCTTTGTGATTCCTGAGGAAATCTCGCAGCAACCGCGCTGTGCCGACCATGTAGTTTTGGTCCTCTTCGTCAAGCGACGGTCCGAAGCCGCCCTCAATCTGATCGATGAGATTCGATCTCTCTTCCTTGGTGATAGTCAGATGGGAAACGTGGTTCTTGGAGTCCGGTCTCATGTCCAGCAGGGTCGTAGCCGCCACCGGGGACACTTCGAGCAGGGTCTTATCGATGTAGTCGAGACCGGCCCTTATCACAGGCGACTCGGCGAGAAGCTTGTCGCAATCCACACCCGGCTTCGGACCTGCAAGGAACTGGCTGCTGATCTCAACCATTCGTTTCCAAAGGGCGACCCTCTGCTCGTGCGACTTCGTCAAGATAGGTATGAGTTCGTCGAACGGAGGATCGAGGCGCATGTCTTTCAGGATTGCGATTTGCGAACGAAGTTCAAGTTGAAACAGTGTGCCGGAGTGGATTGCAATCGTAAACGTGGCTTCCGGATCCCGTTTCAGCTCTTCCGCGCCTTTTCGTCGAAGATTTTCCAACTCCGACAGCTCGCGCACGTACTCGGTGACAAAGGCTAGATGCGGAGTTTCGGGCTTCTTGGGCTTTTCTTGGGAGGACGCAAATACAGAACTGAAGACGAGGAAGGCCACAGCCAACGTAGTGCACTTTTGCATGGAGGCAGTCTTTACTTTCCGCGCTCCGACCGTCAATGACTCGGATCACAGCCTCTGGGGGCTGGCCATCCCTTCCAATAGTGAAATCTAAAAATTGGCGGTTGCCGGGTGCCCCATCCTTGCCGCGTTCTCTGCGACAATGGTGGGATTCCACGTCACTCTGCGGCCGCCGGCTACTTTGCCCCGAACTGATTGATCTCCACCGTCGCCTCTGGAAATCGCGCCGTGATCTTCAGCTCTCCGCCCATGGCTTTCACGAAGTCTTGCAGGATGCTGACGTTCATGTCGGCGCGGCGTTCCAGTTTGGAAACGGCGGCCAGAAATGGGGCACCCGGCGACGGGTACCCGGATGGTTCGTCGCGACTTTCAGAAAAAAATCGTGATCTGGGCAGTTACGGTAACGCCGCCCTGATTTGGCGAGTTCGGCAAAGGACCTTTAAGGGAGACGCCGAAGCTGATGTCACCGGGGCGCAGCTTGGCGATTTTGCTGGCAGCGTCGACCGCATCTTTAATCGGGTCCACGTAGGGCTTGAATTGCGCTACGGTTTTCGACGGATTCTTGAGGTCGATTTTGTCGATATTCGTCACCACGCCACGCATTGCACTCTCGCCCTTCGTGAAGACACCCGCAACCTCGGACAGATTCGGCACCTCATTGCCGATGGTGAATGTCATCTCCCAGTTCTTGTCGACCGGATTAATCTTGGCCGAGAATTCCATGTCGGAAACGCTGGTCTTTAATTCCAGCGTTCGGTCCCAGCCAGCCGTCGCCTCCACCGGCCCCAAAGTAGCCGTCGCTCCAGAGACCGAGATCCCGGCGCTGGCATCTTTTCCGGTCCACTTGATTTCGGTGGGCACCGATTTCAGGGTATTCAGGAGAGACTTCAGTTTGTCAATAATTGCCGGATCACCGGCGCGTACGGGAGTGGCTCCGGAGCTGCCTGAAACGTAGGTGGATGAGCTGGGCAAGTCCACGGGCAAGAAACTGTGAGTCTTGGCCCATTGGTGGATTTCCCAGGCGATGTCGCCATTATCCATCTGCGAGATTTCGGGCACGCCCAGGCGCGCCTGCAAGATGATGTCGCGCTCGGGAATCATGCGCAGGCTCTCAGTGTTTTTCGCGAGCCAGTCGCGGAGCAGTGAAACCGGAGTCTGACGCATCAACATTAGATCGGTCATGACGATTTCCTCCTTGATGGAACGACGAGAGGCCCAACCTGGGTTACGGCTTTCGCACCAGGCAACCACTCCGATGTTGGGGGGGGGAAGGATAGAACTGCGGGGACAGTCCATCCCGAGGCTGGGGAGCGGCCGCAGACACTGTACCGCGAGTCCGAAGAAATTTCCAGAGCTTCGCGCAGAAAATCGAAGCGGCCCGAAACTTCCGGGCCGCCGGACAGCCGAGGGCGGCTGTCCCTACATTGTTTTTGCTGACGCCTGAAGCTCGATGCCTGACGCCTGCTTCTACGTTCCTTCGTTCCAGCCGGCCAGGTACTCTTCCTGTTCTGGGGTTAGCTTGTCGATCTTGATGCTCATCGACTCGAGCTTCAGCTTCGCCACCCGCTTGTCGAGTTCATCCGGCACGCGGTAGACCTTGGGCTCGAGCTTCTTGGCGTTCTTCACCATGTACTCGACAGACAGGGCCTGGTCGGCGAAGCTCATGTCCATGACGCTGGCGGGGTGGCCTTCGGCGCTGGCCAAGTTGATGAGGCGGCCTTCGCCAAGCAGGTTGATTTTGCGTCCGTCCTTGAGCGAGTACTCGTCGACGAAATTTCTTGTTGTGCGCTTCGACGACGACATGCTCTCGAGGGCGGGGATATCGATCTCGACGTTGAAGTGGCCCGAGTTCGAAATGATGGCGCCGTCTTTCATCAGGGCAAAATGCTCCTTCGTCAGCACGCTCTTGTTGCCGGTGACGGTGCAGAAGACATCGCCGAGCTTGGCGGCTTCGGCCATGGACATGACTCGGAAGCCGTCCATGACCGCCTCGAGCGCCTTGGTGGGATCAATTTCGGTGACGATGACCTCGGCTCCGGTGCCACGGGCGCGAGAGGCGAGGCCGCGGCCGCACCATCCGTAGCCGGCCACGACAAACTTCGATCCGGCGAGCAGGAAGTTGGTCGCGCGGATAATGCCGTCGATAGTGGACTGTCCGGTGCCATAGCGGTTGTCGAACAGGTGCTTGGTATCGGCGTCGTTGACGGCGACGATGGGGAACTTCAACACGCCTTCCTTGGCCATGGCGCGCAGGCGGATCACGCCGGTCGTGGTTTCTTCGGTGCCGCCGATTACGCCCTCGAGGGCGTCGGTGCGCTTGGTGTGCAAAAGGCCGACCAGGTCGGCACCATCGTCCATCGTGATCTGCGGCTTGTGATCGATGGCAGCCAGGATGTGGCTGTAGTAGGTATCGTTGTCCTCACCCTTGATGGCGAACACGGGGATGTTGTGGTCGCGTACGAGCGAGGCGGCCACGTCGTCTTGAGTAGAAAGCGGGTTCGAGGCGCAGAGCACGACTTCGGCTCCGCCGTCGCGCAGGCAGATGCCCAGGTTTGCCGTTTCGGCGGTGACGTGCAGGCAGGCCGAGATGCGGACGCCCTTCAGCGGCTGATTCTTGATGAATTCTTTGCGAATAATCTGGAGCACCTTCATGGACTGGTTCGCCCACTCGATGCGTTTCTTGCCCAGATCGGCCAGTTCGATATTTTTGATGTCGCAATTAATCGCTGCGGTCGACATACTTTTTCCTTTTCTTTTTAGCTTCTTCGCTTCGTTGCTTGGCTTCGCGGCGCGCGGAAAGCGGGAGAAAAATTAACGTTTGATGAACAGAAAGTAATTGAGTTCCAATAGCATTTTCGCAGAATACCCGAGTTTGGGGAACTGGTCAGGATGCCAAAATCCTGATGGACATCCGGCTTTGGGACTACGGCAACACTGCACTTCTGATTCGGCAAAATGCCTAACCCCAGAGGTCACTAAGGTTCACAGGGAGAACCATATTCTCTGTGTTCCTCAGCGTCCTCTGTGGTGAATGGTTTCCGTTACTTGCGGGCAGCCACGGGCTCCCGCAATCCGGCATCGCTCGCAAGTTTGGCGGCTTTGTCGGTTGATTCCCAGGTGAAGTCTGGATCATTGCGTCCGAAGTGTCCGTAAGCGGCAGTCTTCTTATAGATCGGACGGCGCAGGTTCAGGGAGTCGATGATTCCCCGGGGCGTCAGCTTGAAGTGCGCACGGATGATGTCGGGGATGATCGTGGGATCCACCTTCTCGGTGCCGAAGGTTTCGACCAGCACGCTGACTGGGTCGGCCACGCCGATGGCGTATGCAAGCTGCACCTCGCAGCGATCCGCGAGTCCGCCCGCCACAACGTTCTTGGCGATGTGGCGCGCCATGTAAGCCGCCGAGCGATCGACCTTGGTCGGATCTTTTCCGCTGAAGGCTCCGCCGCCATGACGTCCCATGCCGCCGTAGGTGTCGACGATGATCTTGCGTCCGGTGAGTCCGGTATCGCCCATTGGACCGCCGATGACAAAACGTCCCGTGGGATTGATGTGGTATTTCGTATCTTCATCCAGAAGCTGCGGCGGAATCACCGCCTGGATCACGTGCTTCAAAATACCAGCTCGCAGTTCGTCGTTGGAGACGGTCTCGGCATGTTGCGTCGAGATAACGACAGCATCGACTCGGATGACCTTGCCGTTCGCATCATATTCAACTGTGACTTGGGATTTGCCATCGGGCCGGAGGAAGGGAAGCTTTCCGTTCTTGCGAACCTGCGAGAGACGCATGGTCAGCTTGTGCGCGAGTGAGATGGGAGTCGGCATTAGCTCCTCATTCTCATTCACCGCATACCCAAACATCATCCCCTGGTCGCCGGCACCGCCGGTGTCGACGCCCATGGCGATGTCGCCAGATTGCTTGTTGATGCTGGAGATGACGGCGCAGGTGTTGCAGTCGAAGCCGTGGAGGGCGTTGTCGTATCCGATGGACTGGACGGTGCCGCGGACGACCTGCTGGAAGTCGACGTAGGCTTTCGTGGTGATTTCTCCGGCGATGACGACGAGGCCGGTGGCCGTGAGGGTTTCGCAGGCGACGCGGCTGATGGGGTCGTCGGTGAGGCAGGCGTCGAGGATGGCATCGGAAATCTGGTCGGCGATTTTGTCGGGATGGCCTTCGGTCACTGATTCGGAGGTGAA
>DATEHP010000154.1:0-14436 GCA_035279505.1 Candidatus Sulfotelmatobacter sp.
AAAGCCGGAGCGTACGCCATTCAGGGCATCGCGTCGCGATGGATTCCCCGGATTGAAGGTGATTACAGCAACGTGGTGGGGTTGCCGGTAGCGTTGGTGTACCGGATGCTGCGGGATACGAAGTAGATGACAGAGGGGTTCGGGACTACGACTTGTTGGTATCGTCCTTCTTGGCAGGTTCTTCTTTCATCGCAGACTTGAAGTTGCGAAGCCCCTCACCGATGCTTTTGCCCAATGAGGCGAACTTGCTCGGTCCAAACAGCAGGAGGGCGATGCCAACGATGAGAAGGATCTCCCAGATTCCGATTTTTCCTTCCATGTGACAGCCTCCCGGGGCGCCCTTTCAGTACCGCTTTCGACGCGTGCGCCGCATCTAAAGAAAATTCTAGGCTACCAGACTGTGGGAGTCAAAGCGGGTTGCTTTCTACTGGCGGAATGACTGGCCGCACGACCGTGCGCTCACCAGAAGTTTGAACGGCAGTCTATTCTGAAAGCTAGAGTTGGAGGCGGTCGATGCGGATGATGCGGACGTTGGTGGTTACCCTTTGCTTGTTCGCGAGTGTGACGGCAGGTGTCTCTGCGGGACGTCAGGAAACGGGGGCCGCTCCTGATCAGCAACGAAAGACTAGCGAGCCATACAGCGGAGACCTGTCGATTTTCGAGTCGCCCGGTCGCGAGGATCGCCTTCAGATCAATCGTGTGATGGACATCCTTAACATCCGTGCCGGAAAGACTGTGGCCGACATCGGGGCAGGGTCCGGATGGTTTACGGTGCGGGCGGCCAAACGAGTGGGAGCAGGCGGCGCCGTTTACGCGGTGGATATCAATCCTGAGGCCGTGCGCTATATCTCGGATCGAGCGAAGAAAGAGAAGCTGGAGAATGTCAAAGCAATTCTCAGCAAGCCTGACAATCCGCTCCTGCCGCGGGATTCGGTGGACGCGGTGTTGTTGCTGAAGACTTACCACGAGGTGGCGCATCCGGTGGAGTTGTTGCGAAATCTTCGGGCATCGCTACGGCCTGGAGCGAAAGTCGGGATCATCGACCGCAATGGCAATGGTGAAGATCACGGTATTGGGAGTGACGTGGTGATTCGCGAGGCGAAAGAGGCAGGCTACCGGTTGATGGAAAAGCATGACTTCGTCAGAGGCGACAAGATGGATTACTTTCTGGTGTTCACGGCAGGAGACTGATTTCTTCGACCACCGACCAGGTGGTGCGAGTCATGTCGGCGAAGAGCGGTAGATCTGCATCGGAGGCGGCTCCTTGCGGGCTCGCCCATGCGGCTTCCATGGATTCCCAACTATCAAAGTAGAGTTCGACGATTGCATCCCATTCGGGATGGGGGCGGCTGGGATCAGCAACTACGTGGTTTTGTCTGTACCTCTTAAGCCCAGGAAGTTTCCTGGCCAGGGGTGCGTGGATGTGTTCGAGATGCTGGCGGAATTGCGCTTGAGTCAGGTCAGGCCGGCGATAGAGAACCACCATAAACTTCAACATGGCCGTTACGCAGCCTCGATCAGGCCGGCGAGCAGCAGGGCGCGACGCGGCAGTTCGGAAATGATGATGTGCTCGTGAATTGCGTGGGCGCCTTCGCCGACGGCACCCAGGCCGTCCAGTGTGGGGATCCCGATGCCGGCAGTGAAGTTTCCATCAGAGCCGCCACCTACGGCCGCTTCTTCCAATTTCCAGTTGATTTGTTTCGCAATGGCTTGCGCCTTCTTGTAGAGAGCGACGACTCCGGCGTTGCGTTGCATAGGCAGGCGGTTGATGCCGCCTTCGATGTGAAGTTTGCAGCGTTTGTCGAACGCCTTCAAGGCGCGAAATTTGCGATCGAGGCCCGCGGCTTGTTTAGCACTCTTGATGCGGACATCGATCTCGGCGACGGCTTCAGCGGCGATCACGTTGGTGCGCGTTCCGCCGTGAATCACGCCGGGATTAACGGAGACTCCGCTCTTCAGATCATTCCACTTCGAGATGACAGCGATCTGGCGGGCGAGTTCGAGGATGGCGCTGTGTCCTTTGCCGGGATCGAGCCCGGCATGAGCTGCGACGCCTTTGACTGTCAGTGTGTAATCGCCTACGCCCTTGCGAGCGGTTTTGACGGCGCCGCGAAGTCCGGCGGCGGGTTCGAGGACCAGGACTGCGGCGGACTTTCGGGCGAGGTCTTCGGTGATTTTGCGGGACGAACTGCTGCCGACTTCTTCGTCCGAGACCAGGAAGACCGTGACAGGACGGGGCAATTGTCCATGCCAGCTCTGCAGGGCTTCGATCGCGAAGAACATCAGGGCGATTCCGGCTTTCATATCGAGGACGCCGGGACCGCGGAGTCTGCCGTCAGCGATTCGGCAGGGCATGGTAGGAAGCGTTCCCAGGGAGTAGACCGTGTCGAAGTGACCGAGGAGGAGGACGGGCTTCGTGTTGCTGGCTCCGGGGAAATCGATCTGGAGGTTGTCGCCGAAATTTTCAGCGCGATGCAATTGAGGGCGGCCACCGATGAGGGCGAACTTCTCAGCGAGAAAAGCGCCTATGCGGTCGGACGCGACTTTGTTGTCGCTGGGAGATTCGATTTCGACAAATTCCCGGATGGTTTGTAGGAGTGCGCCCTGGCGGGATTCGAAGTAGTGGAGGCGGTCTTCGGCGCCGTTTTTTCTTTCTTTGCCTGGCATGTTCTCTTCGGTTTATCCCGTGTCTCGCAAAAGAAGCGAGACATGGGGCACCCATACTTTGGGGGCACCCGCACAAGTCGTACAGTATAATCTTCAAGCTGTTTCACGCGAACTATGAATGAGAGCACCTCTGCGTCCGAACCTTCTTCCAACACTGGGAAGACCGGGCTGGATATTCACGAGATTTTGAAGATTCTGCCGCACCGGTATCCGTTTCTGCTGATTGACCGCGTGCTCGACATCAAGCGCAAAGAGCGGATTGTGGCGATCAAGAACGTCACCATCAACGAACCTTTCTTTGCCGGACACTTTCCAGGTTTGCCGATTATGCCAGGAGTGTTGATCGTCGAAGCGATCGCACAGGCTGGTGGCGCGCTGCTGCTGACGGAAGTGGATGACCGTCACGACAAGGTCATGGTGTTCACTGGCATCGAGCGCGCGAAGTTCCGGCGGCCGGTTAGTCCAGGGGATCAGTTGAGGCTGGAAGTGGAAGTGAAGGGTTGGCGGGTGGTCCCGGGCATGACGGCGGCAAAGATGCAGGGTTACGCATTCGTGGGCGAACGGCGTGTGGCGGAGGCGGCGGTGTCTTGCCAGTTGATCGATAGCGCGCGCGGGCGCGCCTCGAACGACAGTGCCGACGAGGGCTGAGTGCCGGTGTGTGGTCTCGTTTTGGTTCAACGAAAAGCTTTTACCACAGAGTTCGTCATGAGCGGGGCTGCTCACAACCGAGCATGAAAACAGGCGTCATCCCGAAGCCCCGCGTTTTTCCCAAGCGGGGCGAGGGATCTCCCCGCATGCACTCTAGAGGGAGATCCTTCGCTCCGCCTGAAGAACGGCTCCGCTCAGGATGACCCCCGCTGGATATGCATCCGTAATTTTCGAGAGAGGACACAGAGGAACACGGAGAAAGCCTTTTCGGATTGATCCCGGCTGCCAATTCCCGATGACTTCTTCCAATATTCATCCCACTGCGATTATTCACCCTACCGCGCGGGTGCACGAGTCGTGCAAGATCGGGCCTTATTGCGTGATCGGGGCCGACGTCGAGCTGGGCGAGGGTTGTCATCTGGTGTCACACGTTGCGATCGAAGGGCCCACCAAGATCGGAGTCGACAACGGATTCTTCCCTTTTTCTGCCATTGGGATGGCGCCACAGGACGTGACTTACAGGGGCGAGCCGACACGACTGGAGATCGGGGATCACAACGAGATTCGCGAATACGTGACGATCAACCGCGGCACGGTCAAGGGTGGGGGACTGACCAAAGTTGGCAGCCATCTGCTCATCATGGCTTACACGCATATCGGACACGATTGCGTGATTGGCGACCATGCGATGTTGGTGAACGGGGCGACGCTGGGCGGACACGTCATCGTCGAGGAGTGGGCCGTCGTGGGAGCGTTATGCCCGGTCCATCAATTTGTGCGGATCGGGGCGCATTCCTACGTTGGCGGGGGCACGACCATCACTCAGGACGTTTTGCCGTTCTCGATGACGTCTGCGGCGCGTGAGACGCATGCCTACCTCATGAACAAAGTAGGATTGCAGCGCCGGGGATTCTCCAAGGAGCGGATTGCAAAAATTCATCACGCTTACAAAGTTTTGTTGGCCTCGAAGATGAATACATCGCAGGCCCTGGAAAAACTCAAGTCCGAGGCGGGCCGTGGCGAGGACGTGGATATGCTGATCCGGTTCATTGAAGGGTCGGAGCGCGGTGTTATTAAGTAATCGTTTGCGGCTGGATCTTGCTTAACCACTGAGATCGCTGAGAAAAGCCGCCGAGTAAGCGGGATGTAGACTGCTGGCAAGTGTCCATTGACGGCTTCAATAGCCGAAAAATCCTCGCCTCAGGTGCTGAAGCGCGGAAGTACTTTCAAAGCTCTTATGGCACGACTGAAGTCGTGCCTTTCCGGTTGGGCTCGTCGCCCGGGTTTCCGAAACAGACGGCCCGCACGCTCGCTTCGCTCGCGGGACGGACGAAGGCGTCCGTCCCTACACAAGCAAAGGCGTACGCCTGACTTCATTTTTGTTCCTTGATCCATTCTGTGATTTTCGTTTCTAAAACATCCAGGGGAAGCGGGCCCTGATCCAGCACAGCGTCATGGAAGGCGCGCAGGTCGAATTTCGAGCCTAGTTCCTTTTGTGCGCGGGTCCGCAGTTCGAGGATTTTCATCTGGCCCATTTTGTAGGAAAGCGCCTGTCCCGGCCACGCGATATAGCGATCGACTTCGGTCTCAACGTTCTGGTCGTCCATGGCGGTGTGCTCGTGAAAGAAATCAATCATCTGCTGGCGGGTCCAGTGCTTGGAGTGCACGCCGGTATCGACCACCCAGCGCACGGCGCGCCACATTTCGTTCTGGAGACGTCCGTATTCGCTGTAGGGGTCCTGATAGAAACCGGCTTCCTTTCCGAGGCGTTCGGCGTAGAACGCCCAGCCTTCGCTGTAGGCGTTTACGTCAAGAGTAAAGCGGCGGAAGGGAGGCAGGTCGGTGAGTTCCTGCGCGATGGAAAATTGCAGGTGATGGCCGGGTACGCCCTCGTGATAGGCGATGGCTTCGACGTTCAGCAGCAAGCGCTTTTCGGGCGCGTACTCGTTGACGTTGATGCGTCCGGGACGAGAGCCGTTGGCGCCGCCGATCGAGTAGTCAGCGGGCACACTGTCGGCGCTGCGGAATTCCTCCATCGGAACGACATCGAGCTTGTTTTTCGGCAGGCGTCCGAAGAGTGCTGGGAGTTTGCCATACATCTGGTCGCGATATTTCGTGTACAGATCGAGAAGCTGCTGGCCGGACTTGGCGTGCAGAGAGGGATCCTGCCGGATATGCGCGTTGAACGATTTCAGATCGGCGAAGCTTTGCGCCTTGGCGATCTTCAGCATTTCCTGTTCAATCTGGGCGACGCTTTTCAGGCCCATTTCGTGGATCTGCTCGGCGGTAAAGTCGGTCGTGGTCTGGTGGCGCACGGCGAAGCGGTAGCGCGCTTCTCCGTCGGGAAGAGACCAGACTCCGGGATCAAGGCGGCCGTGGGGAGCGTAATCCTCTCGGACGAACTTGGCGAATCGGACATACGCTGGCGCGATCTCGTTCTTGACCGCCTCTTCGATGGCTGCCTGCAGTCGCGCGCGGTCCGCCGAGGTGATTGAATTGGGAAACTTCCGCAACGGGTCAGTGAACGAACTCCTGTCGAGCGGCGTATCGGCCACCTGTTGCGCCTGGGCGGCAACCTTTTCCAGCAGATACTTCGGCGGCATCAAGTTGTCGCGCACGCCATCGCGCATGTGTCCGACGGCCTCGTCGAGTACACGAGGAATCTGGTGAAGGCGGGCGAGATAGTTTTCGTAGTCCTTTACATTGCGAAAGGGGACATAAGAGGAGAGAGACGCATATTCGAGATGGATGCCGCCGAATTGTGTGGCGGGCATTTCCCAGTGTTTGAAGCGCGCGCTCTCCACTGATTCGCGTAAGCTGCGAACCATGAGCGCTTGATTCAGTTTTTCCTGCTCTGGGAATCCGGTGACGTCGAGAGATTCGAACTGTTTCAGGGCCTGGCGGTCGTGTTCGAGGTCGTCGGAGATGGCTTTGTCCGAAAAATCACTGATGCGGTCGTTGTAGCGTTCATCGCCGACGTTGGTGGCGAGCTCGGGGGCGGTGCGAAGGGTGTATTCCCATTCGTCGTTCAGGAGGCGCTTGAGTTCGGCGCGGCGGGCCTCAAGAGATAGGCTGGCGCTTTGCGCCGTGGCCCGGTGAACCACGGTTGCGACCAAGATCGCGAGAAAGATGGGCAGCAGAGATCGCAAGACGATGCCTCCGTAAGTTGCATTTCTCCGAAGCATTATTGCACCTGGGAACAACTCAACAACAGACTACTCCCGCAGAGTTTCGAAATGCTGCACAATGACAGCATGCCTCTGCTCCGATGCTCTCTCTCCATCTGTCTTCTATCTGGCTGTGCGCTGGTACCTTCCATGCTGGGACAGGCTGCTCCATCGAAGCCCGTCGCTGCGCGTCCAACTCCTCCAACGCGCGATCCCAGCACTCCTGGCTACGTGACGGCCAAGGAGTTGCCTAACGGCGCGGTCCCTCCTGCGAATGTGGACGGCAATTTCATCCTGGGATCTACGCATGAGGCCGCTGCCGAGTCTGCTGAGGGGATCCCCAAAGGAGCTGTAATTGAGTTCACCATGAGTTCTTCGGACAGCAAGATCTATCCGGGCATTGCGCGGGAAGCAAATACATTTGGAACTCCCGATCCGGCTGATCCGGCAAAACTCATCGTGACCACGAGCCATCCGGCCCCGTACACGCGAAAGGTGGCCGTTTATGTTCCCAGGCAGTACGTGCCGGGCAGCGTCGCGCCTTTCATCGTCGGGGCAGACGGGCCTGACCTGCTGCTTTTTTCGGCTCTGGACGCATCGATTGCCAGGCACAAGGTTCCGGTTATGATTGCGATTTCGATCGGCAATGGAAGTGGAGACGCGCAAGGGAGTGAACGGGGGCTGGAGTATGACACGATGTCAGGGGTGTATGCCGAGTTTGTGGAGAAAGAGGTTCTGCCTCGGGTCGAATCGCAAGCGCACGTGAAGCTCACGAAAGATCCCGACGGGAGGGCGACGATGGGCGGCAGTTCAGGCGGGTCGTGCGCGTTGATCATGGCCTGGTATCATCCTGAGCTTTATCACCGTGTGCTTACTTACTCGGGGACATTCATCAACCAGCAGTGGCCTTACAATCCGCGAACGCCGCATGGGGCCTGGGAATTTCACGAGCATCTCATCCCGGACAGTCCGGCGAAGCCGATACGAATCTGGATGGAAGTGGGAGACCGGGACCTTTTCAATCCAAACGTGATGCGCGACAACATGCACGACTGGGTGCTCGCCAACGAGCAGATGGCGAAGGTGCTCGCTGGCAAGGGATATCACTATCAATTTGTTTTTGCTCGCAACGCCGGGCACGTGGACCAGGCGGTGAAGCAGCAGACGCTTCCCGAGGCGCTGGAGTATGTGTGGCAGGGGTATGCAGGGCCGGCAGGCAAGAAGTGAACTTCTGGTCGCGGAATGTCGCGGGCTGCATTCGTCCCCAGCGCCAAATGCTAGACTGACTCGGCCCTTACTGTATGCCCTCTCAGCAAGAAAAGATTGGCCTGATCGCGGGTAATGGGAAGTTTCCCTTCCTGGTGCTCGATGCGGCGCGGGCGCAGGGGTATGAAGTTGTTGTTGCCGCTATCAAGGAAGAGGCACTCCCGGAGATTGAATCGCGCGGAGCGGCGGCCGTGCACTGGTTATCGCTGGGGGAGCTTTCCAAACTGATCGAGACGTTTCAGCTGGAAGGCGTGCGGCGTGCGGTAATGGCGGGGCAGGTGAGGCACAAGCAGATTTTTTCGAGCATCCGGCCGGACTGGAGGCTGGCGAAGCTCCTGCTTTCATTGACGACGCGCAATACGGACTCGCTGCTGGGGGCGGTGGCGAAAGTCCTCGGAGATGAAGGGATCACGCTGGAGAAATCCACGTGGCTGCTGGAGCCGTTATTGGTGAAGGCTGGCGTGCTGACGCAACGCCAGCCGACCGGACAGGAACAAAAGAATATTGAGTATGGGCGGGCGGTGGCGCGTCAGTTGGCGCAGCATGATATCGGGCAGACTGTGGTAATAGCGGAGTCGGCTTGCGTTGCGGTCGAGGCGATGGAAGGAACGGATGCGACCATCGAGCGCGCGGGCCTGATTATGCGATCGCTGCATGGGGATGCGTCGACGCTGAGCCGAGACCTGACCGTGGTGAAGATTGCGAAACCGAATCAGGATATGCGGTTCGACGTGCCGGTGGTGGGCGTGAAGACGATTGAGGTGATGCAGGCAGCGGGAGCGACGTGTTTGGCGGTAGATGCCGGCAAGTGCCTGCTGCTGGATGGGAACAAGATCATTGAGGCGGCGAATGCGGCAGGGATCGCGATTGCCGCCGGTGGGGATCATTCATGAAGAGGAAACAGAAAGCGGGAACATCGGAAGGGTCCCGGATCGCCGATCAGCTTCGTCGCGCATTCTACGGGAGCGCGTGGCACGGCCCGGCGGTGCTGGAACTGCTCAAAGATGTGGATGCAGCATCGGCGGCGGCGAAGCCTCTCCAGGACGTTCACTGCATCTGGGAACTTCTATTACACATGGCAGCGTGGGACGGAGCCGGATTGCGGCGTCTGGGCGGCGAGAAGTGCCAGCTCAAGGGGCCGGCGAATTTTCCGCGTGTACCGGAACCGACGGAATCGGCATGGCGCGACGCTGTGTCGATGGCGAAGCGCACGCACGACACACTCGTCGAGACCGTCGCAGCGTTGTCGGACAAACGCTTGCGGGATCAGGTGCCGGGGAAGCGGTATGACTTCTATCACATGCTGCACGGGATTGCGCAGCATGAGTTGTATCACGCGGGGCAAATGGCGATTTTGAAGAAGGCGGCGAGGGAACGGCGGCGATAGTGTTCGGTCTTAGGCCCTAGGGCTCGGCGTCTGGTTTCGAAATGCACTCGCGCTTTCAGAGCATTGCCCACGCAAAATACAGACACAGGGTCCCTCGACTTCGCAGAATTGCCCCAAGGAGGCAATTCTGCTTCGCTCGGGATGACAGAGTTGGGGCTGATCAGATTGTACGTCGCACCCAATCCCCAACCGCTAAGAGCAACGGGCAGACCCTTTCACCATTTCTTGAAAATGACAGCCACAGCGGCGACGATCAGCGCGAAACCCGCGAGGTAATTCCAGCGAAGCGGTTGTTTCAGATACAGCACGGAAAAGACCGCGAACACCGTCAAGGTGATGACCTCCTGAATCGTCTTCAGTTGGGCGGCGGTGAATTCGTAGGAGCCGATGCGGTTGGCGGGAACCTGGAAGCAGTATTCAAAGAAAGCGATCAGCCAGCTCACGACCACAACTTTGTAGAGCGGAACGTCGCGATACTTCAGGTGTCCGTACCAGGCGAAGGTCATG
Source organism: Candidatus Sulfotelmatobacter sp. (assembly GCA_035279505.1). Taxonomy (GTDB): domain Bacteria; phylum Acidobacteriota; class Terriglobia; order Terriglobales; family Acidobacteriaceae; genus Sulfotelmatobacter. The sequence continues at coordinate 9,643 of DATEHP010000154.1, forward strand.
AAGATGTTCGAGATGGTGAGAAGGGCAATCGTGCGCATGGAGCGGATGGTCCTTTCGGTGGAATGTGGCTGAGTGAAAATTACGCTGCCGGTTGGACGGAAGTCGCAATCAACTTCGGTCGCGGCGTCCGAGGCCAGCCCCGCCCAGCGCGCCGCCAAGCATGCCCATCAGAATGAATAAGATCAACGCCACGATAAAAAAGAACACCAGCATCAGGACGAGACCAGTGGGGGATCGCAAGAAATCGAGAGACGCCTGAAATTCCGCGTCAGGATATCGACCTGACTGCTGTTGAAGAGCATTGAGAAGGAATGTCCGAATCTTACCGGCCTCGTGCAGGATGGCAACGCGCAACGCTCCCAGGATCGCCGTCATGCCAGCGCAGAAGAACCCGCAGATGGCTCCCAGTCGCGCTCCCGTGCGCGGGCGAACTGCGATTTCTGGATTACGCCGTCGATACAACGCGACGGCAAGAAACCCTGCTCCGATCACCGCAATCACGGGAACAATCAACCGCAACACCATGCCGATCGTAGCGAGCAAGGCGGCGACGGCACACGGCTGCGCAGCTTGGTCCCAGCGCATAGGTACTGCGATGACCGGCACCGTTTGGGACGCGGTCAGTTGACCCGGTGGCACCAGGCCATCTGCAGGCATTGCCGCCACAGGATCGGCAACGGCCACCCGAATTTGCGGAGCCCTACAGTGCGGGCAAAAGACCCGTCCTTCTTCCAGCATCTGGCCGCACTTGTAACAGGGTTCTTCCATGAACGGTTTGGTTAAATTTGAAAGTACCGCACCGGAATGGAGCGTGCAACTGGAGCTTGCCGTTTCCAGGTCACTGCGGCGGATTTTCGGGTGTGCAATCTAGATGTCGCCCTGTTGTCCGCGTGTGTGGACAAAGATCAGAGCGAACTTGGAGCCCTTGTTGCCCTCACCCGGTTCGACGGCCACGATGTGCTGGTTGTCTTCGGTGCCGACTTTCAATTCCGTAACCGGGCCGGAGTTCTCGTCACATTTCAGCTCTTTGCCTTTACTGGAGTCCTTATCATCATCGTGCGCTGAGATATCTCCGTTGTGCTTTGCGGAGTGGCACTCCAGGACTTTTCCGTACTTCTTCAACTTATCTCGATAGAAGTCGACAACCTTGCCGGGGGCGTCGTCGGAAACGTAGTTCGCAACCACCAGCTTCATCCCGAAAGATTCGGTCGCGATGCTTAGGTTCGCCTGGCCCTCGTCCTCGCCGTTGGACTTGAGCCGCGCGCCCGGATAGAGCGGCAGCCCCACTTTCTTGGCGTCGGCATCTTTTCCTACATGCAGGTCGCCAACGGAACTGCGAACGTCGAGATTCTTGTCCTTCGATCCTGAATCCTGAGAAAGAACGGGGGCGGTCACTCCCAGGGCAACAGCCAGCGAAATTGCCAAATGACGGTGCATAAATAATCCTCCTCATGAACGAAGTGGCTTAAATCTCGGCCTCTTTGCCGTGGGTCCGCACATACACCAGCGAGAAGTTCGTGCCGCTGTCTGAGGGCTCAACCGCGACGATGTGCTGATTCTCTTTGGTGCCTACTTTCAGTTCTATGTTGTGGCCGCTGTCACCCTCGCAGGTAAGTTGATGTGAGCCGTCATCTTGTTTCCGCATGCCTGGATTCACGTTCATCCTGGTCGTATGGCACACCAAAACGTCGCCGTATTTCGTCAGTTGACCTTTGTAAAACGCGACTACTTTTTCGGGCGAATCCTTGGATTCATATTCCAGAGCGACAACTTTCAATCCAAACCCGAAACTCGAGAGGTTCACATTCGCGCTCTTGTTTTCGCCGTTGTCCTCCTCCTTCAGCGTGGAGCCGGGATAAACCGCAATGCCGACATCTTCCGGGTTTACACCCTTGCTGACGTGAATGCCGCCCATCGGCGTACTGATGTCGACCTGCTTGTCCTGCCCGTTCTTCTCTTTCTTCACGTTGATGCTGCACGCCGACAGGAGCAGGAGTGCAACCATCACGAATGCAACGCCAGCTATCTGCTGTTTAATTCTGCCCATAGCCTGCTCCTCTCACCTGGCAACCTGCGCCGGACGCTCGAGTCCAGCGCCGCGCTGAGCGACGTTGGGAATCGTGACTGGAAGATGCCCACGAATCGGGATCTCTCCAAAGAGCCCCTTGACCGCCGCTACCTCGGAAACCGTCGCGTTGGAAAAGGTGCACATGTAGGTTTCAATCTTGGGGAAATCGCTGGCCAGGTAAGGATTCCCCATGGCAAGCACCGCCGTTTTCTGCGCCACGCGGTCGAGCACCTGCTGCAAAAGCGTCCCGGTCGCGTCGGCCATGGCGACCGAGTTTCCAATCTTTCCCGCCGTCGGGATCACGTACACCGCAGCCACGACCGTCTGCGCCGCATCGACCGCTTTGAGGACTTCATCGCTCATGCCCGCGGCAATTCTGGGGTCAACATAAATGACGCGCGAGTCCGGAATGCGAGCATGAAACTCGCGTCCGAACGCGCGGCCCGACTCCGAACGGACGTCGTCGGAGAACAACACGGCCACGACGTCGTTATGCGTCTCCTCTTTGGTCACATACGGGAGCGCCCCCTTCGCGGTTCCCTTCGATTTCAAGGGAAGTATCTTCCCGTTGTCGCGCACCAGCGTGATCGCAGCGTCGGCCACTTGCTGTCCGAACGCGATGTCCTGGGGCTTGCCGACGCTACTCGCAATGGTCTTCAGATCAACCGTGCGGGAATCGTTGAGTCCGAGCGCTCCCTTTGTTTTCAGGATCTTAAGGACCGAACGATCAAGCCTCTCCCGCGAAATCTCGCCGGAAGAGACAGCCTTGACCATCGCGTGGTAGGAAGCCGGCAGGTCCGCCGGAATGATCAGCAGGTCGTTGCCGGCTTTGAAGGCCTCGACCGCGGCCCGGCCGATGTCGTTGGCGAACAGATGCGTGAGCCCCGCCATATCGAGAGCGTCGGTCACAATGATGCCCTTGAATCCGAGTTGCTTTTCGAGCAGGTCAGAGACCACGTTGCTGGAGATGGTAGCCACGTGGTTCGGATCGGAATCGAGCGCCGGGACCGTGACATGCGCGACCATCACGGAATCGACGCCGGCGCCAATCGCCTGCTTAAAGGGCGGCAACTCGATGGATTCGAGGTGGGCGCGGTCCACATTCACGCTGGCGACTCCGAGATGCGAATCCGTTGCCGTATCGCCGTGGCCGGGGAAATGCTTCACCGTGGTGAGCATTCCGCCAGCATGCGCGCCTTTGATGTACGCGGTGACGAGATCGCCGACCTGCTTGGGATCTTCTCCGAAGGAGCGCGTGTTGATGATGGGGTTGGCAGGGTTCGAGTTCACATCGGCATCAGGGAAAAAATTCCAATGTACGCCAATGGCGCGGGCTTCCTGCGCCGTGATGCGGCCGAAGGCTTCGGCATCTTCCAGCTTTCCATCCGCGCCGAAGGCCATGGCGTGCGGAAAGTTGGTCGAGCCGACCAGCCGGGTAGCGACTCCTCGCTCGAAATCAGCGGCGAACAGCAGGGGCAGCTTCGAGTCTTTCTGCAAACGGTTGAGTAGCTCTGCAGCTTCATACGGCCCGGTGCGCAGAAGAAGCGGGCCATCCACATGGACGGTCATGGCGAAGGACCCTACGTGATACTTCTGCATGTCGTCGCGGAGTTCCAGGTATTCGGGGCTCTCTAAATTCAAGAAGCTTGCGCGGCACCAGATCATGAAGAGCTGGCCGACCTTCTCCTCAGCGCTCAATTTTTTTAGCGTTTTCGCCGCCCACTTGTCGCCCGCACTGGCATTGCGGATCGGCCCTGTATGTTGATGTTTATCTTTTGCGAACGCGGGCAGACAGAGAATGAGTGCGAGGCATAGAACGGTGAAGATTTTCGGCATGCAGAAACGATAGCAGACGGGCGGGGGCCAGGTCTTGGGTGTAAGGCCTTGCGCTCGGCCTCCGCTTCACAGAGGCATTTTTCTTACGATGGGGTGGCCAGAGCGAGACCTCGCCACCACAGAACAGACATTCTGTTGAATCTCCGGATCCTCTCCGAAGCCCTCGAACCACACTACTTCAGGCTCTCGCCGGAACCACGTCATCTGCCGTTTGGCGTAATTGCGATGCGCCTGCTGAACCATCGGCACCGCCTGCTCCCGGCTTATCTCTCCGCGCAGAAATTGAGCGGCCTGTTTGTACCCCAGCGACGACAGCGGACGTGCGCTGGCCCCGTACTTCTCCACCAGGTTCTTCGTTTCCTCAATCAGCCCTTGGTTGAACATCTGCTGCGCGCGCTGATTGATGCGCGCATACAAGGCTGCGCGGTCGGGATCGAGCCCCAGTCGCAGAATGCGGAATCCTCGCAGCGGCTCGAGTCCCTGTCGCCAGAGTTCCGACAGTTTCTGCCGCGACGCAAGGCATACCTCGATGGCACGAATCAGCTTCGGCGTATCGTTGGGATGAATCTTCTCCGCAGTCGTACGATCCAAACGCGACAGGATTCCATGCAAATATTGTGAGCCTCGCCGAGCCGCCCGTTCCCGCAGGCGTTCCCGTAATTCTTCCGAACGCTGCGGTCCCGCAAACAGCCCTTCCAGCAAGGCCCGCAAATACAGCCCGGTTCCCCCGACCACAATGGGCAAGTGCCCGCGCGACTTGATCTCCTGCAAAACCTGTCGTGCCTGTCGCGCGTACTCCCCGGCAGTCACGTCCTGCGTAGGATCGACACAATCAAAGAGGTGGTGCGGCGCGCGGGCTCGTTCGGCCAGATTCGGCTTCGCCGTCCCGA
>DATEHP010000155.1:0-45880 GCA_035279505.1 Candidatus Sulfotelmatobacter sp.
AAGTTTCTGGAATTGAGCGCGACATCAGCAGGTGTGGCGATCCTCGCGCCGCCGCGACTGCCCGCCGAGTCGCAGGATGTTCCCCTGCCTCCGTCGATCACGGCGCTCAAGTCTCGGAAGGGCGAAGCGACTCCAATCACGCGCGAGGAACGGCGGCAGCGTCACGAACGCGCGCGCAAACTTATGGCGGAAAATTCGCTCGATGCGATCGTGCTCATGACCGGGACGTCATTGCAGTACTTCAGTGGCATCCACTGGTGGGGCGGCGAACGTATGTTCACGCTTGTTCTGCCTGCGAAGGGGAATGCATTTTATGTATGTCCGGCATTCGAAGAAGGGCGCGCGCGGGAACAGATCAAGAATGCGCCCGAAGGCGAACACCCCGACGTACGTGTCTGGCAGGAAGACGAGAGCCCTTACGAGCGGCTTGCTCAGGGACTTCAGGAGCGCGGCATCGCCAGCGGAAAGATCGGCCTGGAGGAGACGGTACGGTTTGTCTTTGCGGATGGTATCGCGAAGGCAGCATCGCAGGCGACGATCCTGAGCGCTACGCCGGTGACAGCCGGTTGTCGCATGATCAAAAGTTCGCACGAGATTGCGCTGATGCGGCTCGCTTCGCAGGTTACCCTCTCCGCTTACGAGGCGGCATATCGTTCGGTGAAAGACGGGATGACGCAGCCGGAACTGGAAGAGCTGGTACAGAAGGCGCACGCCCAACTTGGCTTCACTGGCGGCGCCGACGTACAGGTGGGCGAGTTCTCCGCCTTCCCGCACGGCTCAGTGACGCCACAAGTAGTGCATGAAGGCACCATCGTCCTGATGGACGGCGGGTGCGCAGTCGAGGGATATCAATCCGACATCACGCGAACATACGTGTTGGGGAAAGCTTCCGGCAAAATGAAGAGCGTGTTTGACATCGTCCACCGGGCCCAATCGGCGGCGCTGGCAGCGGCCAAGCCCGGAGCAGAATGTGGATCAATCGATACGGCGGCACGGAAGGTAGTCACTGACGCAGGTTATGGCCCGGATTACAAATATTTCACACACCGCCTTGGACATGGGCTTGGGATGGACGGCCACGAATGGCCTTATCTTGTCCGCGGCAATCCGGTGAAATTGCAGGCGAATATCACCACCAGCAATGAGCCGGGCATCTACATTCGCGGCGAGTTTGGCATTCGTCTCGAAGACGACATGCACATCACGGAAAACGGCGCGGAGTTGTTCACGCCGCAGAGTCCCTCTCTGGAAGATCCGTTCGGTGTGCGGTAATTGCTCGCAGCACAGAGGACACGACGATATGCGAAGACAGCCGGGTGCGGTTTTCCGACGTGTGCCTTCGTGCCCTTTGTGGTTGAGGCTCTTTAGTTACGTTCAGTTGACTTTGGTGGAACGCCGCCACTTGGCGTGAAGCCAGATCAGAATTCCGAGCGCACAGACCTCGACCGGTCCCGGCGGCATGATTCGCATCTGCCATAAGTTGGCGTAGTCGATCGTCGCGACGTAGGCCGCCCAAACGGTGCCGCCGGCGGCAATGAGGCTACCCAGGCGCTCCTCCGCGCGGATACCCAGCAGACCGCCACCGCCCTGGCCTTTGGCCTTCTTGGCAGGCTTTGGGATCTCCACTACAGGAACGAACCGGTTCTGGGCATTCACGTAGCCTTCGCGGCCCGAATCCCAGTCGATGTAGTTACCCTTGTCTGATTTTCCCACACTTCAAGGTGCCACACAAAGGTTCGCCCCGCACCTGACGCAAGTACATGTCCCCTGTGCCGCGATCGTAAGAAAGCACGGGATAGGCGCTATTCCGGCACCGGTGGGCAACCGGGAAACTCCTGGAGGTAGGTGTTGCCGACATAACCCAGGTAATCGATACCGATTTCGCTGGTGAAGAATCCGTCGGCGGTAAGCTTGCGCAGGAAGCTGAAGAACTCAATTCCCTGCTCCAGGGCTGGATCTTGCTTCGCGCTCTTCCGATAGGCGATCAGGTCGAGAATCTCTTTCTGCTGCCCGACGCTGCAATCAAGGTAAGGCTTTTCATAGCGATCGATGCAGGTATTGTCGAGCCACATCAGCCCCCCGCCAAGCGCGAGTTGATAGTCTTTGTTCTCGCTGGTAAGGAGATCGATGAATTCCGGAGCTCCGGCCTCGACCGCGCCTTTCGCGTCATCATCCGGGGGAATGATTGTGTTGCACAAACTCTGCAGCGTTTTGTAGGCGTGTGCGGAGAAGAATTTTGGCGAGTATGCGTGAGTTTCCGCGGCGACCTTCTCGGCCTTTATCATGCGGTGAGCGTATTCGGCGGCCTCAAGGGGAATGACGCGCAGCACCGATCCGCTGACCGCCGTCATGGTGAGCGATTTGAGGATGTCTCGCCGTGAGATCGCCATAGTTACGTCCCCAGATTTCCTTTTTTCGCCTGGTCCAGCAGGTAATCGCATGCGCGCCAGGTAAGAGCCATGATGGTGAGCGTCGGATTCTTGTCGGCATTGGTAACGAAACATGCGCCGTCCGTGACGAACAGATTCTTAACGTCATGCGCCTGGCAATATTGATTCAAAGCGGAGGTGGCGGAGCGTTCTCCCATGCGCACCGTTCCAACTTCGTGGATGATGACGCCGCCATCGGCGATGCCATGTGGATGATCTGCGTCCTCCTGCGCCGATGGAATGAAGATCCCACCGGCTGCCTCGACGATGGCGCGATATGTTTCCTGCATATCTTTGGCCATCTTGATTTCGTTGTCGCTCCACTTCCAGTGAAAGCGCAGCACCGGGATGCCCCACTGGTCCACGACCGCAGGGTCGATGTCGCAGTAGCAGTTCTGGTTTGGAATCATCTCGCCGCGGCCGGCGAATCCGATATAGGTCCCGTACTTTTTCTTGCACTCACGCTTGAGAGAGACTCCGTAGCCTTCAAACTCATCGCAAAGTTCGTCGTAATCTCCGACGCCAGGCATGCCGCGGCCTCCGCCGAACTCGGTGTGATAGCCACGAAGAAAATCATTCTTGCGATCAAATTTCCACCAGGGCAGGTACATGTGCATTCCGCCCACGCCGTCGTGATTGTGAGCGGGCATGCGCTCGAGTTGGGGGAAAAACCCTCCCGCGTCGCTGCCGACTGTGTCCATCAGGTTACGGCCGACCGCGCCGGAGGAGTTTGCCAGACCGTCGGGAAAAAGCGTGGATTTCGAATTGAGCAAGAGGCGTGCCGACTCGCAGGCACTGGCGGCGACGATGAAGGCTCGCGCGTGCAGGCGCCTTTCTTCCCGGGTCGCCTTGTCGATGTAAGAAATGGCGCTGACTTTCCCATCCTTCCCCACGACCAACTCGCGAGCCATGGCGCCGGTGATCATGGTCAGGCGCCCGGTTTTCTGGGCCGGCGGAATCATTACCTGGCTCGAACTGAAGTTGGAAGCCGTGATGCATCCGCGTCCACACTGTGCACAGTAGTGGCAGGCGGGGCGTCCGTTGAGCGGCTTGGTCAAGATCGCCAGCCGTGATGGGATACACAAGATGCTGAGCTTGTCGCATGACTTCTTGATGATGGTTTCGGTGCAGCGAGGCTTGGGCGGCGGGAGAAAGATACCGTCGGGTGCGCTGGGAATATTTTCCTTACTCCCGAACACGCCGATATAGGACTCGACTTTGTCGTAATAAGGGGCTACGTCTTCATAGCTGATGGGCCAATCGTCGCCCATGCCGTCATGGGAGCGGACTTTGAAATCCACTGGCGCCATCCGGAGGGCGATGCGTCCCCAGTGATTGGTGCGTCCGCCCACGATGCGCGAACGAAACCAGCGGAATTTCGATCCGGGGGCCGAAACGTAAGGCTCTCCGTCGATCTCCCAGGCACCATTCGGTGCCAGAAATTCGTTATCAAGGTCATGGCGGGCTCGGCCGCCGATTCCAACGCCACGGTGCGGCAAGTCGTACGGCCAGACATGTTCCTTGTAATCGCGCTCGGGAACGAGAGGAGGTCCCGCCTCAAGCAAGGCCACGCTCAGTCCGCCGTCGGTAAGCACCTTGGCAGCCGTGCCTCCCGCGGCACCGGAGCCGATGACGCAAACGTCATAGGTTTTAGGCGTGCGCTTGACCTGCATGGATATTCCTTCGCGACAACTGCTGAGCCCCTGGAGTATTAGGCTGGCCTGCATCTTAACCTGGACTTGTTGTGGAGATGGGCGGCGCCGGGTTTTTCCATGGTAGTCTCCAACTCTTCTTCGGCCCGAACCGTCGCCACAGGAACCGCAGAATCCGAACTACCACTATGATCAATGCAAGAACAGATAGGAACCAAACAGCAATGAGTGGCAGGTTGATAAAAAATGCGACAACGGAGTCAACCCAGTCTGCCAAGCCCGAAACCATTTCACTCAGGGCAATCTTTGCCTGTCGCAACGGCCGCCAATGGAATCCCGCTACGGTCGCGTCGGATTCTGCGCGAAGTGAGATCTCCAAGGTCGACAGGTCAATCTGCGCGGTGAGGAACTTCATCTGGCCCTGCAGCTGTTCGATGCGGCCGCGCACGTCGCTGAGTTTTTCGGTAACGTCGAGGGTATCTTTGATCGTCGTGGCGCGTTTCAGAATCAACAGATATTGCGCTTCCTCAGCCTGAGCGTTGCGCAGACGGGCGTCCAGATCGATGTACTCTCGCGTGACATCGCTTGCCTCTACGCCTTCTCTGTCAACGGTGGTGGCCAAGGTCTTGATCTGGGATATGACTTGGTCGAGGTGCGCGGCGGGAACTCGCACGGTGACCGATGCGGAGTGCCCGCCACTGTTGGTCTGCGTCGACTTCTCGACGAATCCTCCCACTCCGTTGACGATGGAGCCGATCTTCGCAACCGATTGTCCGACGTCGGTGACCAGCAGATCGAGAGATCCGTTGCGGATGATTTTGCGCGATTCGAGAGTGTCCGTTTGCCCCGAAGACGCGAGAGCGACGTTCACTCGATCTGCCTTGTCGCTATCGCCGCCGCCACCACCACCGCCGCCGCTCGGCGCATAGAAGTAGTTCATAGCGGTGCTTCTGCTGGCACTGCTTTTTGAAAGCGGCATCGGCCGCGGCGTCATTGCTAATTTCTTCGCGCAGGACATGCTGAGCAGGAAGAGGGTCAGCAATAGCGCGGCAGAGGCGCACCGATAGGCGCCCGACCCGGGTGCGGTGATCGATCTCATTGTTGCAAGCTCAACTTACCAGCGCAGCTTGTTCAGATATTCGTAGCTGCCCTTGAGGCTCTCGAGTGGCTGCTTGGGTTTGTCGTGCTCGACGATGTAGTGCTTGATTCCGGCCTGCTCCGAGTGGGCAAAGATTCTCTTCCAATCGATGATGCCGCTGCCCACCTCGGTCAGCTCGTCCAATGAGCTGCCGAAATCCTGTGAGCCTCCCTGGGTTATCTTGGGGACCTTCTTGATGTCTTTCACGTGGACCAAGGGGAAGCGCCCGGGATACTTCTCGAAGAACGCTACAGGGTCAGAACCCGCCGCCGTGATCCAGCATAGATCCATTTCCATCTTCACCAGATTCGGCTCGCACATGGCGAGCAGTTCGTCATACGGCTTCTTCCCGTTGACGGGCAGGAACTCGAACCAGTGATTGTGATAACCGAACTGCATGCCAGCCTTCTTGGTCTGCTCGCCGCACTTGTTGAACTTCTCCGAGGCCTGCTTCCAGATGTCGGGACTCTTGCGGAGGTCCTCGGGAATCCACGGACAAATGATGTACTCCAACCCGATGGTCTTCGAGAATTCAATTACCGACGGGAACTTATCATCGAGTTCGTCGTACTGCACATGGGTGGAAGGAGCCTTCAGACCGTTCTTCTCCAGCACAGCCTTCACCTGATCCGCTGTGTGGCCGAAGTACCCTGCAAACTCCACTTCCTTGTAGCCGATCTGAGCGACTTTGGCGATGGTGCCTTCAAAGTCGTTCTTCATCAAATCGCGGACGGTGTACAGTTGCACGCCGACCTTCCCTACCTTGTGCTCGCCAGCCGCCCAAAGCAATCGACTGGGCAGCAGACTCACCGCGGCGGCGGTGCCTGCAGTTTTCAGAAATGTACGGCGATTGATGGCATGAAAACTCATGATGACGTGTCCTCCGATGCTCCGTTGGGGCGGAAGTCAAATCCGGGGAGAATTATACGCGGGAAGGGCAAGCTTTGGAGCAGTACCAAAACGATTTTGCTGTTCGCGGGCAACTGGAAGAGTAAGGTGCCAATAGAACAACATCGGCCCATGCACGCGGTCGGGAGTTCCACTTCTGGCAAAATCGGCCAGAAGTGGGGCACCCAAGATCGACGACTTCTTACTGGGGGGAAGTGACCTGCAGATTGTTGTCTACCGAGAAACTGCCCGGAACGCTTTTGGCACGAATGCCTGCCAGATCCTTGTCGGACTGGCTGTCTACCACGCCTTCGAGCGTCACACGACCATTCTTGACAATGATTCGGATCGGCTTCTGCACTCCCAAAGCGTATTTCTCCAGTCCCGGTTCACCGTAGATTGCGCGGTAGAGGCGGAGGCGGATTTGGTCATCCATGGAAGAGGGAGGAAGCACCTCGATCTGATTGTTGACGTGTTCGACGCCTTCAATATGTTTTATGGCGTTCTCGGCATCGGACTTCAGAGTGGGCCTGACAACCTGGCCCATCAGGGTGACCGTGTCGCCGTCAACTTTGAAGGCGATGTAGTCGAACACTCCGAAATATGGCAACATCAGCAACTCGTGACGGACTTCCCGGATGACGCGGTCTTGAGATTTGGCCGAAGCCTGACCAGGTTGAGTATCTTGGGCGGCGGCGCTCAAACATAGAAGCAAAAACAGAGTGCCGAGAGAAACGAGCGATTTGACTCTCATTTTCGACCTCGCTGTAAATACGGCCGTTAGTGGATGCTCGTTCCAGAGTGTTAGTTGTCAGAAAGCTTTGAAGATTTTGACGCTGAAGCGATATTCATCTTCCGTAGGTGAACGTTTGGAGAAAGAAATGAGAAAGAACCTGAATGGCAAAGCCAATTACAGGATTCGCAGACACTATCCCTTCGGAGAAGACCCTACCGAGCCAGTCGATCGAAATTGGCCAATCGAAGTCCCAGTCGCAGGATCTTGGCTCGATCGAGCAACCGAATATCTCCGCAATTGTTCAGGATCCAATCAGCGCCGGCGTTTTTCAGTCCCAATGCCGGGACTGTCGTTGTGAACGCAATGACCCTCGCCCCTGCCGATTTCCCAGCGCGAACGCCCGCGGAAACATCCTCCACCACTACGCATTCTTCCGCCGGAACTCCGAGCACAGAGGCCCCCTTCAGATAAGGCTCAGGGTGAGGCTTACCGTGTTCGATGTCGTTCGAGGTAATCATCTTCCGTGGCAACGGAAGGCCGGCGGCTTTGATGCGAACTTCGGCCAAAGATCGCGTACAGGAGGTCACGATGGTCCATTGATCTTCGGGGAGACTGGATAGCAGATCGAGCGCACCAGACAACGGGACGATGCCGTCGAGGTCTTCGATCTCACGACGCTCGACTTCCCGGTTCTCCATGTCGTGATCAGCGTGGGGAAGATATTCGCGAACCGTAGTCAAGCTGGGGCGGCCGTGGGCTCGAGCTACCACTTCGTCTGGATTGAAGCTGTGCTCAACGGCCCATTGGCGCCACACACGCGCAACGGCCGGAGTGGAATTGATTAGAACTCCGTCAAGGTCGAACAACAGTGCGGCACAGGAGATTTCATTCATCGGGAAAGGTCGGCGCGCAACGGAAATCGCACACCCTTTTGCGATTTTAAACTAGAGCAAACCCCGACTCTTGCTCCTCCCGCTCGCGTGATGCGAGTCACCAAGGAACGTATGCCGTATCACCACCAGACTTGCCCGATCTGGGCTATGATTCTCGTACATCGCAGGGAGGCGTGCGCGCATGGTTTCGAAATGCGCCAATCCCGCATGCTCTCAAAGATTTCTTTATCTTCACCAGGGGAAGATCTTTCAGTTGACCCCAACCCCGGAGGTTGAGGCGATTGGCGGAGGCTTTTGGCCATCCCTATACGAGCGGTTCTGGTTGTGCGACAAGTGCTGCAAGGAAATGACATTGGTGTGGGGCGGCACCGAGCCAAAACTTGTGCCTCTGCATGCACCGCCCGTCGTGCCTAAACTGCCGGATCCGGTAGACCTGCAGAAGAAGGGCATTCGAACAAAACGGGCCGCATCGGCGGGATCGCGTCGGAAATGAATTTACCTGGTCTGCCGCGAAGTGGAGAGGTTGGCAGGCGGAGAACAACACCTCTTAAGGAGTTTTCGCGCGGAGACACTGCCGCCTCAACGGCAGTTCATCGTCGAATCCAGACAATCAAGACTGGACGATCTTCTCCAACGCCGGACGGTTTCGGATGATCAGCGTCGAGCCTTTCAGCTGCAGCAGCTGTTTTCTCTTGAACTCAGAAAACAGCCGGCTGACCGTTTCGCGCGTTGTGCCAATAATCTCGGCAATCTCCTCGTGAGTAAGTGTCAGCTTCACCTGCGTGCCATTGTCGTTATTCGCCCCCTTCGGGGACCACGACAGCAGCAGCTTGGCGAACTTCTCTGACGGCGAGGTGGCTAGTCCCAGAGTCCGGATTTCTTCGTATGCGGTGTAATAGTTCCGGCTCAGCTGTTCGGCGACGCGCAATGCCACTTCCCCATGCTCTTTGAGGAACTGCAAAAGTGATTCGCGCGGAATGAAGTTGGCCTGGCCCGGTTCCATCATTTCGGCCGTGACTTCATACGGCCGATTGGAAATCACCGAGTTCAGTCCCAGCACGTCGCCTGAATCGGAGAGCTTGGTGATGATCGTCTTGCCTTCACGCGAGGAGGTGGAAAGTTTCGCCTTCCCGGCACACAGCACGAACACTCCCCGGGGTTGCTGCCCTTCGATGAAGAGCATCGCCCCTTTGGGATACACCGCTGTTGATTTGATTTCGTTAAGGCGTTGTCCGGCATGAATCGAGAGATTGCAAAAAAGATGTTCTTCTCGCACCGAGCAAGTCAGGCAATTATCAAGAATATTAAGACCGTAAGGGGCGCGCATTTCTGCACCTCCTTACCGATTAAAGTGCACCTGCGCACTTTTCGGTGTGATCACCATCACAAGCGTCTGTGATTGTGGATATGTCTCTGACCCACAATGGGATAGAACACTCTGCAAAGTGTATGAGAGAGGCCGGATGCGCACAAACTCTATCGCCATGAAACAATGACGCATCGACGGAGGGATCAGTGAGCCAGTTGTCGAGCCCGGGGGTGGCGTCTCCTGTTGGGAAAATCTACAGCGCACCTTCACCGCCGAGGGGAGCGCTCGAGCCCTTGTTTCTGCCGCGATCGGTAGCTGTGATTGGGGCCACAGACAGGCCCGGCACCGTCGGACGCAGCGTCGTGTCAAACCTCGTGGAGAGCAAGTTTCCGCTCAAAATTTATCCAGTCAATCCCAGCCATCCAGAGGTGGCTGGAATCAAAACTCAGAAGCGGATTGCGGACATACCCGGCGGAGTCGATCTGGCGCTGGTCGTAACTCCGGCGCAGACCGTGCCGCAGATCATTAGCGAATGCGTCGACGCCGGAGTGAAATCGGCAGTGGTAATTTCTGCGGGATTTCGCGAGCAAGGACCCGATGGCGCTCGACTCGAAGATGAAATCAAGAAGCATCTGCAGCGCGGAACCCTGCGCCTGATCGGGCCCAACTGCATGGGCTTCATGAATCCCACCATTGGTCTCAACGCCACATTCGCTAAAACGATGCCGAAGAAAGGGAGCGTCGCGTTCCTCAGCCAGAGCGGTGCGCTACTGACTGCGATCCTCGATTGGAGCAGGAAGGAGGACGTCGGCTTCAGTGCGATCGTTTCGACCGGCTCGATGCTCGATGTAGGCTGGGGCGACCTCATCTACTACTTCGGCGACGATCCCCACACCAAGAGCATTCTCATCTACATGGAATCCGTAGGGGACGCGCGCTCGTTCCTTGCGGCCGCGCGCGAGATTGCACTGGGCAAGCCGATTATCGTGATCAAGGCCGGGCGATCGGAGGCGGCGTCGCGCGCTGCCGCGTCCCACACGGGAGCGCTGACGGGAAGCGATGACGTACTTGAAGCCGCCTTCCGCCGTTGCGGTGTGTTGCGCGTTCAAAACCTCGCGGATCTTTTTTATATGGCGGAGACACTGAGCAAGCAGCCGCGTCCTCGAGGGCCGCGGCTCAGTATCGTCACGAATGCGGGCGGACCAGGAGTCCTGGCGACCGACGCGCTCATGGCCACCGGCGGAGAGTTGACCGTGCTCTCGCAGACCACACTGCAAGAACTCGACGGATTCCTTTCTTCCCACTGGAGTCGCCACAATCCTGTCGACGTCTTGGCCGATGCTGACGCCGGGCATTTTGTGAGGGCGGTCGACACCGTTTCGAAGGATCCCGCGGGCGACGCCTTGCTGGCCATCATCGCGCCGCAGGGACTTGCCGATCCCACTGCCACCGCCAGGGAGATGACGAAATACGCCCACACGACGGGTAAGCCAGTGCTCGCGAGTTGGATGGGCGGCGACGACGTCGCCGAGGGAACCGCGATTCTGAACACGGCGGGCATCCCCACATTCTCGTATCCCGACACCGCCGCACGGGCGTTCACCTATATGTGGCGTTACACCTACAACCTGCGCGGGCTCTATGAGACGCCTTCGATGGTTGAAGGGCCAGAACCGGCAGTCGAGGCGCGCAAGAAGGTCACCGAATTTGTGCAGCAGAAGCGCGCCTCGGGACGAACCTTGCTCAACGAGTCAGAAGCCAAGCAGGTTCTCGCTTCCTATGGCATTCCTGTCGTGGAAACTAGAGCCGCAGAGACCGAGGAGCAGGCAGTCGCGACGGCGTCGACCATTGGCTATCCCGTCGTGCTGAAACTTCTGTCGAATACGATTGCGCACAAGACGGATGTGGAAGGCGTCCGCTTGAGTTTGCAGAACGAAGATCAGGTGCGAGGTGCGTTCCGCTCGATTCGTGATGCCGTCACGGAGAAGGCGGCCGCTCAGCATTTCCTGGGAGTAACCGTGCAGCCCATGGTGCGGCGGGACGGATACGAACTCATTCTCGGTAGCACCATCGACGCGCAATTCGGTCCCGTCATTCTATTTGGATCCGGCGGTGTGATGGTGGAGGTATATCGTGATCGCGCGCTCGCTCTGC
The DNA here is from genome assembly GCA_035279505.1 of Candidatus Sulfotelmatobacter sp. GTDB lineage: Bacteria > Acidobacteriota > Terriglobia > Terriglobales > Acidobacteriaceae > Sulfotelmatobacter. Next base: position 11,200 of record DATEHP010000155.1, read on the forward strand.
CCCCGCTCAACACCACGCTGGCCCAGCGGTTGATGGAGCAGACCCGAATCTTTGCGGCTCTGAATGGTGTGCGCGGGCGCAAGCCGGTGGGCTTGTCCGCGCTCGAGCAGTTGCTGGTTCGCTTCAGCCAGTTCGTTCTCGAGCAGCCATGGATCAAGGAAGTTGATATCAATCCCCTGCTCGCCACACCCGACCACCTGCTGGCGCTCGACGCACGCATCGTTCTGCATGACTCCGGCATGACCGCCGAGAGCCTGCCGCGTGCGGCGATTCGTCCTTATCCCGTCCAATATGTTTGGGACTGGAAACTGAAAGACGGAACCCCGGTGACGATTCGCGCCATTCGTCCCGAAGACGAGCCGCTGATGGTGCAGTTCCATCACACTCTCTCCGAGCGTAGTGTGTATCTGCGATATTTCTGTTCGCTGAGCCTCAGCACGCGAGTCGAGCATGAACGCCTGGTGCGCATCTGCTTCGGCAGCTACGACCGCGGGTTCGCAATGGTTGCCGATCGCAAGAATCCAACGACCGGCCAGCATGAAGTATTGGGCGTCGGGCGATTCAGCGCGATCAATCGTAGCGAAGCAGAAGCGGCAGTGCTTGTATCCGATCAATGGCAAGGACGCGGACTGGGAACGGAACTTCTCGCCGGAGTGGCGCGAGTGGCGCGGGAAGAAAAGTTCAAACGTCTCTCGGGAGAAATCCTGCGTGACAACCTGGCCACACAAGCGATCTTCAAGAAAGTCGGATTCAAGCTGCGCGCAATGGAAGATCCGTCGTCAGTATCGGCGCTGCTGGAACTGTAGCAGTCTACTGAAGATGGTGGAGGCAGACCGTAAAGGCCAAGACCTGTGGCGCTGTGCAGGGCAATCACAGAACGCCGTGCAAAACGCGCCCGTCAAGAGCAAGGGTATACGCAAGCGACGGTATCTTTGGGCATGATCAGCGTGACCGCGAGCGTCAGCATGACTTCCAGATCGCTCAATGAGAGCGCGTTAAGCCAGTTCCCCCATGAACTCGAATGTCCCAGTCTCGCAACTGCGGCGAGACCTGGGGCATCCCTTTCAGTTTTGCCTCCGAGTCCACTCAGGCGATAGAGGCCGGCTTCGCGATCTCCAGCTGCGGCTCGAACTTCAGCGTGGTTCCCAACGCTCGCGAAACCAGGCACAACTTTTCAGCGCGCTTGAGCAGTTCCAGAGCCCGCTCGCGTTCTTCTGCGGATGTAATCTTCAGGCTGGGCCGAACCACAATCTGCGTGAAGCTGTATCCAGACTCCGCCTTGCGCACCGTACCACTCGCTTCCACCTGCAGATCGGTGAAATCAAATTGCGCCCCTCCTGCAATGGCCCGCACGGTCGTGGTATAGCAACCCGCCACGGCAGCCAGCAAGAGTTCTTCGGGTGTCCATCGGCCTTCCAGACCACCAAATTCCATCGGGGCAGTGAAGTGGATCGCGTTGGGGGCAGAATCGGACTTGGCCAGCCCAGTGCGTCCGGAGGTCCACCATGCGGCTACTCGGTATGCGTGCTCATCATTCATATTTCTTAGTCTCCTTGGTTGAATAGGGCTGGAGCGGAACAACCTGCAAGCTTGATAAAAATTTGGCAGCGTTTAGGCTGCACCTTCTCTTGGAGAAACAGCGCGTTCCCGCTCGATTTTCTGGATCTGGGCGCGAAGCCACTTGGCCAGCGCTTCTTCCATTTCAGCTTGGCTGCCGCAGCGGTACAGATCTTCTACCGTTAGCCCCTCTTCGGTCAGGCGGATGAATCGGCAAGGGATGCTTTCTTTCTGCTGACCTTCGGGAACAAATTGTTCGAGCAGGCAACTCTGGCACGGATGCGGGCGCGCCGGGTCACAGAAGTTCGGACATATCGGGGAATCTTCGAAGATGGCCGGGGCGCGCCAAGGCGCCTGCGGAGATCGCCCATAGCCGCCATCCTCCAAAAAACTCAACTCGAACTTCAAAATCTCGAGAATGTCACGATCGTCTTGAGCCATAGGTCACCTCAATTGCGTCTGAGGATGCCAGAGGAAGTCCGGAAAGACCGTGTATTGAGTCACCAAGAATCGTGATTTAGATCACAAGAAGGTGCCTCACCCGACCCATCGGCTTACTCAATTTCCCCAATTTTCAAAGGATCCCGAAACGGAACACGTGACCGAACGCACGGGAGATTGTGATTTCAATCACGCCAAGGCTGCGAACGCCGTGGGACCGAGGCATTTTCGACCCTTTTCCCAGCCCGCCCGCAGGCCCCGTATTTGAACAGAACCACCGCCGTATCGAATCACAGCTCCATGTGATTTCAGACACAACGACAAGAACTACTCAGCCTTCTTGGTGTTACCCACTGAGAACTGTGCGTCATGGCTCGAATGCACAGCAAGGATCGGGCGCGAACAGATCCCCGGTCATCGCATAGGCCCGAGCGCGCGATCCTCCACACACGGTGCGGAACGGGCACCGGCCACATTTCCCTTCCAGCCGCGAACTATCGCGCAGCGAGACAAATAAGGAAGAATCGCGGTAGACCTCGCTGAGCGACTGCCGGGTAACATCACCCGCGGACAGTGGAAGATACCGGCTGGGGAAGGCCTCGCCTCGATAGTTAATGAAGACCAATCCCTTGCCGTCGTTGACGCCCTTCGGCACGCAAGGAATGAGCTCGGCCTCGGTCAGTCGCCCACGCGACTCCTTCACGCGCTGCCGCAAGAGATAACGCTGATAGTGTTGTCCCTCGGTGGTCTTGATCTGGAAATGCACACGCTTTGAAGCCGCGTACAGCTTGGCAAATACCTCTTCATGATCGTCGGCGCTCAACATCCCAGCCGTTTCATCACGACTTGCCGGCACGAAGAACACAACGTTCCACAGCGCTACATCCAGCCGGGTCAGAAGCTCAATCATGGAATCGAGATCCGGGAAGTTCCGCCGCGACACGATCGTATTCACCTGCAACGGCAGCTGCACTTCATGACATGTGCCGATGAGGTCGAGCGTGCGCCGGTGCACCCCTGAGATTCCCCAGTAACTGTCGTTGAGCGCGGGTGTCGAGCCGTGCAACCAGAATCCAACCCGCATCAGCCCGCATGCTTTCAGTTCGGCGATGATGCCTGCCTCGAGATTGGGCCTGGGCAGCAGGGTAAGAGAGGTGCGCGCCGAGTGGCCCGACGCGAATTCGATGATAGGAAACAGATCAGGGCGAGTCAGCGGATCGCCGCCCGTAAGCGCCAGCAGCGGCACGTGCATAGCGGCAACATCCTCGATCAGGTGAAACGCTTCCGCCGTCGAGAAGTGGCTGGCTTCACGCGGTGCACTCTTGGCTGGGCGCGCCGTCGCAGTGGTCCACCCACTGGCTCGCGTCAGTTCCCAGGTTACCTGCAATGGCCGGAGCGGGAAACCGCGTGAGGCTCCACTCGCATCAGGCTGCGAAACAGATGCCCGTCCGGCGCTGACGAGGGTCGATTTCGAGCGTCCGGCGGGCAACCGTGAGGCGGTAGGCATGCGGCCCATCGTAGGACGTGCGATATCCTCGAGCAGTGCGGAATCGCACACCCACCCGTGATAACCGTCACAATTGACCGGAGAAAACCCCTGTGATTCACGTCACAGAGGCGAGTGACTTCTGCCATAGGTCCGCGTTTCCCGGCATGCGAACCTACGCCTGCGAGTGAGTTCTCAGGGTACGGGACGATAGCACGATCCACCGCAGCCCCTTCACCACGGGTTGTGGCAGTGAGGCAACGGGTGACCCCTGCTCTGTGATATCGTGCGAACGAAAAATCTCCCTCAGGAGGAAGCTAACTATTATGAAATATCTTTCCCTTCGAACGGCCCTTGTAGCTTTTCTGGCTTGCGGCCTGATCGCGGCCTGCGCGTCGCCGGCATTCGCTGATGACGCTGCCGCCACTTACAAGGCAAAGTGCGCGATGTGCCATGGTCCGGATGGCAAAGGCACGGCCGTGGGCACGAAGATGGGCGCCCGCGACTTTGCTTCGCCCGAAGTTAAGGCTGAGACCGATGCCCAACTGACCGACGTTATCAGCAAGGGCAAAGGCAAGATGCCGTCCTACAGCGGCAAGCTCAAGGATACGGAGATCAAAGACCTGGTCACCTACATTCGCGGTCTGGCCAAGTAGATCTGACAGGGAAAGGCGGCCAAAATGCCGCCGACCAGAAATCGCTTGATTCTTAGGAAATGGCGGGTGAGAGCATGTCCACGCGAACAATACGGAATCTTTTTGCGCCTGGAGTTGCCCTCACCCTTCTTTTGGCGGCGGGCGCTCTCCACGGCTCGTCCAAGAAGGATCCCTCCAAGCCCACGGCTGACGAATGTCTCGCGTGCCACAGCGATGCCACTCTGGCGCATGAAGTGAACGGTAAGGTTGTCAGCCTGCACGTCGATCCTCAGGCGTTTAAAGATTCCATCCATGGCAGCATGTTCACATGCGTGGATTGCCACACGGACGTAAAGAGTTCCGCTCACGAAACTCCTCCGCAGCACATTACGTGTGCCACCTGCCACGCGGACGAGCAAGCGGCATACGAGCGCAGCTTTCACGCCAAGGCGGTTAAAGGTGGGAACTCCAACGCGGCCACTTGCGTCGACTGCCACGGCAGCCCACACGAACTCCTGCCGGCGAGCGATCCCAAGTCGCGCGTGCATCACAGCAATATTCCGGCGACCTGCGGATCGTGCCACAGCCAGAAATTTGTGATGGAGGGCAGCGGCCTTCGTGTCCAGACAGTCTACTCGTATGAGCAGAGCGTTCACGGACATGCCGTCGCCAACGGGTCCGAAAAAGCAGCGGTCTGCACCGATTGTCACGGCACCCACGAAATTCTGGACGCGAGGGATTCGAAGTCTCCCATTTTTAAGTTCAACGTGCCGGTGACCTGCGGCAAGTGCCACGAGCAGATCTCAAAGGAATTCCAACAAAGCATTCATGGACAGGCCATCGCCAAGGCCAACTGGCAGGCGCCGGTGTGCACCGATTGTCACGGAATACACTCGATTAAGGCGCATAATGATCCGAACTCTCCCGTCTCAGCGCAGAATGTTGCCCAGGCCACTTGCGCGCGTTGCCACGAAGGTGTGAGGCTCTCGCAGGAATTCGGTGTCGAAGGTCGACGCGCCACTACGTATCTCGCGAGCTATCACGGGCTGGCGTCACGACTGGGTTCACAAGTCGTCGCCAACTGCGCCAGTTGCCACGGAACGCACAGCATTTTTCCTTCGAGCGATCAGCGTTCCACGATTCATCCTTCCAATCTTGCGCGCACCTGCGGCCAGTGCCATCCGGGCGTGACGGAGAAATTTACTTCCGCCAAAGTGCACGTCGACGCTCCACTTTCAGCCGACATTGGCAGCAAGGCGGTGCGCTGGATTCGCAAGACGTATCTCGCCCTTATCTTCATGGTGATTGGCGGTATGCTGGCGCATAACTTCATTATCTGGCGTGCGAAGGTGATTGCGCGCCGCAAGCTCGAGCATCGATTCGTCATCCGGATGCCGTGGCGGTTCCGCTGGCAGCACGCCGCTTTGCTGACTAGCTTCATCTTGCTTGTTCTTACCGGCTTTGCTTTGAGGTTTCCCGATTCCTGGTTCGCCTCGATGCTGTCCCTCGGCGAGCGGATGCGGCATCTGCTGCATCGCGTGGCAGCCGTGGTTCTGATCAGCGTCAGTATCATTCACCTTTTTGATCTTCTTCTGACACGCGACGGACGCCGCTTGGCCCGCGATCTCTTTCCTGCGTTGGATGACCTGAAGGGCGCATGGCAGAATCTCTCGTACTATCTGGGATTCTCCAACAGCAAGCCCGAGTTCCCGCGTTTTAGCTACGCAGAGAAGGCGGAATACTGGGCCTTGGTCTGGGGCATGTTCGTAATGGCCGGGACCGGTGCCATGTTGTGGGCGAAAGTATCCTTCGGCAACCATTTGCCGCGCTGGTGGCTCGATGTAGCGACCGCAATCCATTACTACGAGGCGGTGCTGGCAACCCTCGCGATCATCGTATGGCATTTCTACCAGGTATTTCTCGATCCCGATGTGTATCCCATGAACTGGGCCTGGTGGGATGGAAAAATGACGCTGCACCATTATCAGGAGGAACACGGTCTGGATCCCAACCCGGCCATTGAGTTCTCGAGCGACGAAGAATCAGATGCTGTCGTAGCCGAAGAACCAGAACCAACCGAGGTCAACGATGGACACTGAGAAAACTCCGCCGCCGGCGGTGGAACCCTGGCATCGTTCGCGCATGCTGCTGCGCAATCCCGTCAGCCTTGCGGGGGTGGCGCTGGGAATCGTCAGCCTTGCCAACATATTCATCTTTTTCCTGATTGATCAGATTGCCACCAAGGCCAGCCCATACATCGGCATTCTTGCGTACATGGCGTCGCCAGGATTCCTGATTCTTGGTTTGCTGCTGATGCTGGCTGGCATGTTATTGGAGCGGCGCAAGCATGCCGCACCTTCTGCTTTTTATCCCCGAATTGATCTGAACGACCGCATCCAGCGCAGTGCGGTCATTTCTTTCCTTACATTCTTACTTGTGTTCGTGGTTGTGAGCGCCGCCGGTAGCTACAAAGCCTACGAATTCACGGAATCAACTTCGTTCTGCGGACAGCTGTGCCACACGGTGATGATTCCCGAATATACGGCATACCAACTTTCTCCCCATGCTCGTGTGGCCTGTGCGGAATGCCACGTGGGTGCGGGAGCCACCTGGTTCGTGAAGTCGAAGCTTTCGGGCAGCCGTCAGGTGTTTGCAACCATATTCAACACCTATCCGCGCCCGATTCCTTCTCCGGTGAGGAATCTGCGTCCTGCGCAGGAGACGTGTGAACAATGCCACTGGCCGAAAAAATTCTACGGCGGGCAACTGAAAGTCTTCTCGCACTACGGCAGCGATGAGAAGAACACCCTGTTTCAAATTCGCATGCTGATCAAGACTGGCGGCGGAGATCCCGCGACCGGAGCACCGGAAGGCATACACTGGCACATGAACATCGGCAACAAGATCGACTATGTCGCTGCCGACGACAAGCGCCAGATCATTCCCTATATTCACGTCGAAGATTTGCAAGGGCGCATCACGGAGTACTACGCGAAAGATTCAAGCCTAAGCAAAGACCAGATTGCAAAATCGCCGCGTCACCACATGGACTGCGTCGATTGCCATAACCGGCCCACGCACATCTACGTTCCCCCGGATTAGTCGGTGGACCAGGTACTGCTCGCCCGCCGCATTGATTCTTCCCTTCCCTTCATCAAGCAAGAGGCGGTGACGGTCCTGGCGGCGACGTACAAGACGAACAGCGAAGCGTTGGGCGCTATTGCCAGCGGTCTCCAGAGTTTTTACGAGGCGAAATATCCGGATGTAGCCAAGGGCAAGCAATTGGAGATTCGCAATGCGGTCACCGAGATTCAACAGATCTACAGCCGCACGACTTTTCCGGATATGAAGCTGAATTGGCAGACGCATCCCAATAATCTAGGACATTACTATTTTCCGGGATGCTTCCGCTGCCATGACGGCCAACACGTCAGCGCGGACGGGCGTGTAATCAGCAAGGATTGCAACCAGTGTCACTCGGTAATGGCGGAAACCGAGGGCACGGTGACCGCGACTGCTCCCGCACCGGCGTTCCAACATCCGGTCGATATTGGAGATCTGACACAGGTCAACTGCTCCGATTGCCACACTGGCGGCACCGGGCCGTAGAGTCGCCTGGGCCCCGCTGAGAGCTACGGCATGGAGCCGGCGCTGTAAGCGCGGGTCCGTGCAACAAGCTGAGTGTCCGCTTCGTAGGTCCAAACAAGATCGGCGCAATGTAAACGTCTCGCGGATGCTCGGAGGAGCATCTTGACTAAAGTCCCAAAATGCGAGACGCTCAGCGACACTTCCCCCCCGGGTTGGGGAGCGTCCGCTTGGAGACCACATTATCTTCGCTGATCGCGGCTGCTGAAACCGGGGACCGTTCGGCCACCGAAGCCCTATTCAGCGCTCTCTATTCCGAATTGCATAGGATGGCGAAACGCGAACTGGCGCGCCGGGGGGGCGCCGTCACCTTGAGCGTGACCACTCTTCTGCACGAAGCGTATCTCGACATGGCAGGACGGGCGGAGGCACAGTTCCCCGATCGCGCGCGTTTTATGGGATACGCAGCCCGGGTCATGCGGGGGATTATCATCGATCATGCGCGCAGCCGACAGGCTCAAAAGCGGGGTGGCCTTTTCGAAATCACTTCCCTGAACAACACCAATGTTGCTGAAGCTGCCGATGAAGGCGAATTGTCACGGATCAGCGAAGCGCTCGACAAACTCGCGAAAGTGGATGCCGAGCTTGCTGAGTTCGTCGATCTCAAATTCTTCTGCGGATTCTCCTTCGCCGAAATTGCCGCCATGCGCAACTTGTCGGAGCGCACAGTACAGCGCAAATGGGAAAAAGCAAGAATCTATCTTCATCGCGAGTTACGCACCGATCTAGTGTGAGGTCCGCATGTTAACCCTGAGCCCGGATCAATGGAGGGCCCTCAATCCCTATCTAGACAAAGCGCTCACTCTTTCCGGGGCGGAACGCGCCCATTGGCTGGAAGCGCTGGGCGCCCAGAACCCCGATCTCGCGAGACAGTTGCGGGAACTCCTGAGTGAGCAACAGGCCGCGCAAGAGGAAGGATTTCTGGAAAAAAGCCTGATTACGGTGTCGGAGAATCCTGGCTTAGCTGGCCAGGCTCTTGGCGCCTACCGCTTGGTCTCGCCACTTGGCCAGGGCGGCATGGGCACTGTCTGGCTGGCAGAGCGCAGCGATGGCCGTTTCGAACGCAGAGCGGCCGTGAAGTTTCTGAGTGCGGCTCTGATCGGTCGCGGTGGCGAAGAACGATTCAAGCGTGAAGGCGCAATCCTGGGACGACTCTCGCATCCTAATATCGCTGAACTGCTCGATGCAGGAGTGAGTTCTGCCGGACATCCGTATCTCGTCATCGAATACGTGGAAGGCGAACCGATCGATTCGTACTGTGACGAACGAAAGCTGGATTTGCGGGCGAGGATTTATCTCTTTCTGGACGTGCTCGGAGCGGTAGCACATGCCCATGCGAATCTGATCGTTCACCGCGATATCAAACCCTCAAATGTGCTGGTCAGCAAAGACGGTCAGGTTAAATTGCTCGATTTCGGAATCGCCAAGCTATTGGAGGGCGACGGCCGCCAGGGAGCAGCGACACTACTCACACACGAAGCCGGATCGGCATTCACGCCCCGGTTCGCCGCACCGGAACAACTCACAGGCGGCACCATCACAACTGCAACTGACGTATACGAACTTGCCGTTCTGTTGTTTGTGTTACTCACGGGGCAACATCCGGCGGGTGCGGGTGAGCGTTCTCCGGCCGACCTGGTGAAAGCGGTTGTAGAAACTGAACCACCCCGCGCGTCGAGCGTAATAGCTTCAGACGCCGAGAGCATTGCGGCGCGGAGCCGGGCTGCGACTCCAGAGAAGCTGCGGCGTCAGTTGCGCGGCGACCTCGACGCGATCGTGCTCAAGGGACTGCGGAAGCGGCCGGCCGAGCGCTACATCTCTGTGGACGCGTTCGCCGAGGACTTGCGGCGCTATCTTGCCGCCGAGCCAGTGATCGCGCAACCGGAGAGCACCTGGTACCGGATGAAGAAATTTCTCACTCGACGCCGCTGGGCAGTGGCGTCGGTTGCCGCGGTTGTGCTCGCGTTGGCAGCAGGCTTGAGCGCGGCATTGTGGCAGGCCCATGTGGCGCGACGCCAGACCCAGGTGGCCACGGCCATGGAAAAATTTCTGGAAGATATCTTTCGCGCCAACAGCTCTTTCCAGGACGACCCTGTGAAGGCGCGGCAAACGACGGCCCGCGAATTGCTTGATATTGGTGCGCGCAAAATCGACGATGAACTCGCCGGCGTGCCCGAGGCGAAACTCAGCATCCTGAATACCCTTGGGAGCATGTACTTCGATCTTGGCCTCAGCGACCAGAGCGTGAGTATGCAGCGCAAGCGTGTCGATCTCGCTCGCAAGCTTTACGGCAACAATTCGCTGGAAGTGGTAGCCGCGCTTACCGACCTTGGAAACGCGCTGCACGAGTCCAGTTCGGTGGGTGAGCGGGAAAAGGTCCTGCTCGAGGCGAAGCGCATCATGGATGAACGTCGCGACGTCAGCTCGCGAGAACGCGCAGCTCTATCGATGATGCTTGCCGAACATTATGAAAGCTCGGACGTGCAACGGGCTTTGGACTATGCGGAGCAGGCAGTCAACGTATATCGAAAGTATCCGGGCGAGACCATGTTGCCCGAGTCGCTGTACGAGCAAGCCATGATCCTCTCCATTCTCGGCCAGCCACGTCGGGCCGAGCCGCTGCTCACAGAGGCGGTTCAGTTGTCGGCCAGACTTGAAGGAGATCCAAACGCAAACCTGGCCCGTTTTTATGCCTACCTGGGGCAGACGCAGCAGGACTTGGTGGAGTTCGCGGCTGCGGAGGAGAGTCTAAGGCGGGCATTGGTGGTAGCACGGAAACTGAACGGGGATAATCACATCGACACGCTGGAGACCGAACTGCGGCTGGGGATATTCCTGGCCGCGACGTCACGAATTTCCGAGGGCCTGCAACACATCGACAGCGCTCGGCAGATCCTGCTGCGCACCCGTGGAGATGCGGACCCCTTCTTTGCGCCGCAGGTATTTCTCGAGTATGGACGGTCCTTATCAAATAACGGACGAGTCGAGGACGGCCTGGCATTCGTTTCAAAGGCGGTGGAAAACCGGCGCAAGAACCGCCCGGGCACCCGTTACCTGGCGCAGATGCTGCAACAACAGGCATTGATTCTGTTGGAATTGGGCCGTTATGCAGAAGCGCAGAAGTTGATGGATGAAGCCGATGCCATCTCGACAAAGGTGAATTACCCCACTCCTTATATAGCAGCCGATGAAAGGGCGCATCTGCTGATTGCCACTGGACGGGTCAACGAGGCGGACTCTGCATTGAACGCCTTCCATCCTTCGGCGCCTGCTCCGGGCGCCATGGCGCTGGACGCGCTAAAGGTATCGGCGTCGAGGGCCGAAATCGCTCTCGCGCGTCAGGACGGTGAGACCGCGGCCCGGCTCTCGGCACAGGTTGTCCAGGAAATCTCGGGCAGCACCCAGCGGGATTACTTGAAGGCGCTGGAAGCTCGGGCCTCGCTGGTGGAAGGAAGGTCGGATTTGCTTCGCCTCCGCCCATCCGAGGCTCTGCCTCTGCTTGAGCGGGCCGTCGAACTTCGTCAGAGTGTGTTCGACCCGATCAGTCCAGCCTTGGCCGCAGCGCAAATCGCACTGGCGGAGTGTTATCTAGATCTCGGCGACTCCCCGCGGGCCGAAACCCTTGCCGCCGCGTCCAGAAAGGCACTGGCTGCGCACCACGAACTCAGTGATCAGTACCTCCGGCCATTGCAGCACCTCGAGAAGCGACTTCGACAGGACCCCTCTTTAAGAAAACGCGGGTAGCAATTCATTTGTGGCGAAAGACCTCTTCACCGACTTCAAACGCCACGATCTGGGCACGAATTTCTACGAACGCAGCTGGGACGGCACGCTGCAGACACAGTTCCTGACACGTCCCTGTGAGGTGTCGGCAGCACTGGGCCCTACGGCCACGATGGTCGCAGCATGACACTGAACGATGTCATTCTTCGCCATGGGGGCCAGGCTCTTGGTTCGCGCAAATCGTTCGCGACTCTGTGTGGGAATGACCAGAGCGCGCTAATCGCCTTCCTCAATTCGCTGGTCCTGTTCCCTCCAGATGACACAGCGTCCACGCTCGATCCAAAGAATCCAGCGAAGCCGAACTTTCCCCAATATGGCCATGGCAGCATTAAGCTGACGGTGCTATTCAACGATCCAACTGACCTGGAATAAGACGAGCAGGCCGTTCCTGGAAATTCTGCTCTGGATTTCCGGGGCCGGCTTTTTGCGCCAGGCCTGATCATTCAAGTCTGGGCCTGCATTACCAGGAAGTCGAGTGGACGGCGTTGAGGAAGCTCGCTTTGATGAAAATCCATTCGGACCCTTGCTGAGAAGGGGTCCAAATGGTGTCATGGCAGACCTGCACCGTTTCGCATGGCTCCAGGCCCGGATCCTGCGCCGTAGCCGCACGTGGTTCCGCGGTCGCGTGAGTCATGTCGTCGTAGTCCAGGAAGTAACTGCGCAGGCAGTTTTCACCATAACTCATGCATTGCACGGACAGCGCAAAACTATCGGCTGGCTTCTCTGGAGGATGAAAATACTCAATGCTGTAGCAGAGCCTATCCGTCGGTTCATGCAGGACGCGCTCTTTGGGTTTTACTTCTGAGTCGTCGTAACGATCACATCCATTTTTCAGCAAACCTGCGGGCACAACTCCATCGAGCGAAGGTGGGGCTGTTAGTGGATCATGTGTCTCCATATAGCCTCGTACATTGCCGCGGACGGTGCGCAGGATATGGAGGGCTCCGCCTCCTGCATCCACGGTTTGTATCGAGAAATGAGGTCCACGTTGAGCAGGCGTGGCACCGAGTCCGCGAAAGTCTAGCGCCTCGCCGCGTCCGTCGATACCGGCGACATCTCCGACTTGGCGCCCTTTTTCGGTCGGTACTGCCTCGATGCGAAAGTCCTTCCCTCCTGGCAGCGAATTTCCATTGCCGCGCGAATAGAAGATCCAGTAGCCATGCAAGCCGGCGGGATCCGCGAGGCTGGCATCGCAGTTCCAATCCGAATGGATCTCCTGGAGAGAAGCAGGAACTCCTTCTTGTGGATGCAGGAACTGATGCCGGATCAGACAAGCTGCAATCGCAGTCACGTGGCTGGAGGGAGAAGTGGAAGGCGTTTGAAAGGCTGCTCGTTGTTTTGCATCGCCGCTACCCGCAGCTCCAGAGACGAAGGTCAGGAATAGAACAACCACGAAGCAAACCACGCCCAGAAAGGCGGCCTTCACGAATGGGGCTCGGTTGCCACTGCCCTGCATCCAAGCCATTGCGAGTAATGCCAACGCAACGACAAAGCATACAGGAAGGAAGTGTTGCAGCGCGACCAGGTTCAGGTATCGGTCGCCAGTATCCCAGATGGTCATGACCAGGACAAAGAACAACAAAGGCGACAGGGCGCAGAAGCCGAGAGCCACGCCGAATGTGGTGCCCGCTCCTCTGATCTCGCGTTTCCGTCGATCACCTGCAATGAGGAAGTATAGGCACACCAGGAGTGGCAACTCGCATAGGAACAGGGCCGGGAGCAGCGACGGCGTGTCCAACTTCTCGGCGTGGCTCAACAGCCAGGCAAACTGTGCGGTCAGGACAATCGCGATAGCCAGCAGTAGCTTCAGCGATAGTGGGTGGCGTATCACTCGGAGCACGCCTTGCTTGAGCTCCGTCGCATCGGGCATGCGCACATTCTCGCATGGCTGTTCTTTGATCCGGACCGAAAGCGTAATCATTGGTAACCGAGGTGTTCGATGACACGGGGCCGGCCCGGGTCTGTGTCCGTCTCCCCATCACGGAGTAGCCGCCCCACGGTTCGTGACTTTGGTCGTTTTTCTCGGATAAGAAGCGAGTCGAGAGGTTGCGCTACAAGCATCGCAATCCCTGAAACGAGGATTCGTTCTGAAGCCGCGGCAGTGGATGTGGAGCAGTTTTCGCCAATTATGACGAGGCCGATCCGGTATTGGTGAACGAAGTGCAAAACGAGCTTCGGATTAGAAAAGTCCGCTGAGGTCGGGTTGCGAATACGCTTCGAAAGGCACGAAGAGTGGGGCGACCACCCTTTCTTCTCCTTTCTCCAGTGTCCGGTGGAGCGACCTCCACCACCGATGCCTCCGATCCCACCGAGGCCTGGACGGTCTGCAGCTGCGATTCCAAAGACGAACGTCGGCAGTACATTGGCGGTGCGGTAGAACGGGTAGTCCCAAAGCGAGTTCGGAGAGATTAGCGAGCTAGCTCCCGCTTCCGAAGCAGCACCAAGACGTCTTTGGCCTTAGCGAAATCTGGCCCTTCTTCTCTTGAGACGATGCGGTAAAACTCGCACTGCATACAATCTCCAAATTTGTGCGCGAACACTCCCTGAACTTTTCCCCGGCACTTCGTCCCCACCACGTACCAGCAAGCTCGCCCGGCGTTATCCCCATGGTTACAGGCATTGAGTCGCGTTTCAGTCGGGACGGGGCATACGCCTGTAAGTCCGGTGTCCACGCCGCCGGGTTGGCGGCCGCACTCCATCACTTCCCAGCAATTTGATCGTGACATCTGTTCGTCCTTTGCACTTGGGATGAGTTCCATGAACGGTCCAACCTCCTTATTCATCGGCAGTTGGCCAAAGAGCATTAGCCCGGGGCACTGCCAGCTTTCCCGCGTGTGCGGAGTGTGATTCAAATCACACCACCCTGTGAACCTACGTCCCGACATACCCCCTTCCCCTGCGGCATCCTCTAGATATCGCAGGACCACCCAGTGGTTCCCGTCGAGATAACTGAACGGGGGATTTCATGAAGCGCAAGTTCAAGACCATGGACGGTAACGAGGCCGTCGCGCATGTCGCTTACCGGGTAAACGAAGTCATTGCCATTTACCCCATCACCCCTTCGTCGCCGATGGGCGAGTGGGCCGATGAGTGGGCCTCGCAGGCTGTGCCCAATGCATGGGGAAGCGTCCCTCACGTGATTGAGATGCAAAGCGAAGGAGGCGCTGCCGGAGCGGTGCATGGCGCCCTCCAGACCGGATCCTTGGCCACGACATTCACCGCGTCGCAGGGACTGCTTCTGATGATTCCGAACATGAATAAGATCGCCGGCGAACTCACGCCGGCGGCTTTTCATGTCTCGGCACGCACGGTGGCCACGCACGCGCTCTCGATTTTCGGCGATCACTCGGACGTCATGTTCTGCCGTACGACCGGATGGGCCATGCTCTGTTCCAACTCCGTGCAGGAGGCCATGGACCTGGCTCTGATCGCGCATTCCGCGTCGCTTGAGACGCGCATTCCCTTCCTGCACTTTTTCGATGGCTTCCGCACCTCGCACGAAGTCAGCAAAATCGAGATGCTGAATGAAGACGACATGCGCGCCATGATTAATATGGACCGCGTCGTCGAGCACCGCCAGCGCGCACTCTCGCCCGATCATCCAGTACTGCGCGGCACGGCGCAGAATCCCGACGTCTTTTTCCAGATCCGGGAGACCGCGAATCGGTACTACGACGATGCACCCGCCAAAGTCCAGGCCACAATGAACAAGTTCGCCGAGGTGGTCGGACGCAAATATCAACTGTTCGACTATGTCGGCGCTCCCGACGCTGAGCGGGTCATTGTAGTGATGGGCTCGGGCGCAGAGATCGCGCATGAAACCGTGGACTACCTCGCGGCCCGGGGCGAGAAGGTCGGCCTGCTGAAAGTGCGCCTCTATCGCCCATTCTGCGTGAAGTCATTCATGGCGGCTCTGCCCTCAACCGTTCGCCAGATAGCAGTCCTGGACCGCACGAAGGAGTCCGGCGCAATTGGAGAGCCTTTATATCTGGATGTCATCGCCGCCCTGAACGAAGGATTGAAACTGGGGTACGGCAAGCTGAAAGCCGCACCAGCGGTGGTCGGCGGCCGCTATGGGCTCTCGTCCAAGGAATTTACTCCCGCGATGGTCAAGGCGGTCTACGACAACCTGAAGAAACCACAGCCTAAAGATCACTTCACCATCGGCATCAAAGATGACGTCACACAGACCAGCCTCGACTACGATGCGACATTCTCCACCGAACCCGACAGCGTGATCCGTGCCATGTTTTACGGCCTCGGAGCCGATGGCACCGTCGGCGCAAACAAGAACTCGATCAAGATCATCGGTGAGAACACTGACAATTACGCGCAAGGATATTTCGTTTACGACTCCAAGAAGTCCGGAGCAATGACGGTCTCCCACCTGCGCTTCGGACCGCAGCCCATCAAGTCGAGTTACCTGGTCTCCAAGGCAAACTTCATCGCCTGCCATCAGTGGATATTCCTCGAGCGTTACGACATGCTCAGCTCTCTGGTCGAAGGGGGCGTCTTCCTGCTGAACAGCCCCTTCGGCAAAGACGAAGTCTGGGATCACCTCCCGCGCGAAGTGCAGCAACAAGTAATCGCGAAAAAAGCCAGATTCTACGCGATTGATGCCTACAAGGTTGCCCGCGACGCCGGCATGGGATCGCGCATGAACGTCATCATGCAAGTCTGCTTCTTCGCTATCTCGAAGGTCCTGCCTGGTGACGAAGCCATTGAAGCCATCCGGAAATCGATTCGCGACACATACGGGAAGAAAGGCGAAGAAGTCGTCAGGAAGAACATGCTCGCGGTCGACGAGACTCTTGCGCACCTTTTCGAAGTAAAACTGCCGCCCGCCGTGACCAGCAAAATCGAATTGCCGCCGGTGTTTCCCGGAGCGCCGAAGTTCGAGCGCGACGTGCTCGGCACCATTTATGCGGGCAAGGGCGACGAACTCCCGGTCAGCGCATTCTCCTGCGACGGCACGTTCCCGACGGCCACCGCGCAATGGGAGAAGCGAAACCTCGCTCTGGAAATCCCGGCGTGGGATTCAAAGATCTGCATACAGTGCGGCAAGTGCGCCATGGTCTGCCCGCACGCGGTGATCCGCATCAAGGTATATGACAGCAAGGAACTGGCAGGCGCCCCGTCGACGTTCAAGTCCTGCGACGCGCGTGACAAAGAATGGGCCGGGATGAAGTACACGATCCAAATCGCTCCCGAAGATTGCACCGGATGCGGCGTTTGTGTCGATATCTGCCCGGTGAAGAACAAGAGCGAAGTGCGGCTGAAGGCCATCAACATGGTGCCGCAACCGCCCCTGCGAGCGCCGGAGAAAGACAATTGGGAATTCTTCCTTAAGATTTCGGATCTCGATCGGCGCAAGATCAAAGTTGGAACGATCCGTCAGCAGCAAGTGCAGGAGCCGCTATTCGAGTTTTCCGGCGCCTGCTCCGGATGCGGCGAAACGCCCTATGTGAAGCTGGTTTCACAGCTGTTCGGCGACCGCGCCGTGGTTGCCAATGCGACCGGCTGCTCGTCCATCTACGGCGGCAACTTGCCCACGACACCGTGGGCCAAGAATGCCGACGGACGCGGTCCGGCATGGTCGAACTCGCTGTTTGAAGACAACGCCGAATTCGGACTCGGGTTTCGGGTATCGATCGACAAGCAAACCGAGTACGCGCAGGAGCTCGTCCGGCGCT
This sequence comes from Candidatus Sulfotelmatobacter sp., assembly GCA_035279505.1. GTDB lineage: Bacteria > Acidobacteriota > Terriglobia > Terriglobales > Acidobacteriaceae > Sulfotelmatobacter. Next base: position 28,440 of record DATEHP010000155.1, read on the forward strand.
TGGCCGACGATGTGGGCGAGAACCTCGCCAGCGTACTGATCACGGCCCAACAGAAAGATGAAGCCGACATCTACGAGCAACGTCAGCGCGTTGACATCCTGAAAGAGAAGCTGCAAAAGCTAAACAAACCTGAAGCCACACAACTTCTTGCCATCGCGGACATGCTCGTGAAGAAAAGCGTTTGGATCATCGGCGGCGACGGATGGGCGTATGACATCGGCTACGGTGGCCTCGATCACGTCCTGGCCAGCGGCCGCAACGTCAACCTGTTGGTGCTCGATACCGAGGTTTACTCCAACACGGGCGGCCAGGCGTCGAAGTCGACTCCGCGCGGTGCGGTCGCGAAGTTCGCCGCCGGCGGCAAGCCCGGCCCGAAGAAAGACCTCGGCATGATGGCCATGACCTATGGCAACGTCTACGTGGCCAGCGTGGCCATGGGAGCCAAAGACGAGCACACGTTAAAAGCCTTTCTCGAAGCCGAGGCCTACGACGGGCCGAGCATCATCATTGCCTATTCTTCCTGCATTGCCCACGGCATCGACATGACGACTTCCATGAGCGATCAGAAAGTTGCAGTCGAGGCCGGCCAGTGGTTGCTCTACCGCTACAACCCGGAGAAGACTGCGATCGGCGAGAACCCGTTGGGCTTGGATTCCCGCGCGCCGTCACGCAAAGTACAGGAGTGGTTACTGCAGCAAACGCGCTTCAAGATGTTGACCAAGAGCAAGCCCGAAGACGCGGAGCGGCTCTGGAAGGCAGCACAGACAGATGTGGAAAACCGATTCCGCATGTACGAATACCTGGCTGCTCGAAAGCCTGAACCAACCACGGCGACACCTAAAGAAGACGCCGTGAAAGCGGCCCCGGAGAAACCGAGTCCAGTAGCAACAACAAAATAAGCGGGTGCCCCGCCCTTTTCGCGGGATTCGAGAGGATGGGGGTCTTGACTTCCCGAACCCGCACGATGAAGCAAGGAGAACCTGATGATCGACCTGACCACGACTTATCTCGGCCTCAAGCTTTCCTCTCCGCTGGTCGTTTCCGCTTCGCCTCTATCACGCGACATCGATGGTATCTGCCGCCTGGAGGACGCCGGCGCAGCCGCCGTCGTGCTCTATTCCCTGTTCGAAGAACAGTTGCGACAGGAAGAGATCGACCTGCAATACCATCTTTCGGCCGGAACTGAGAGCTTCGCCGAGTCCCTAACCTACTTCCCGCAGCCGAGCGAATTCCACACCGGTCCCGAAGGATATCTCAATCACATTCGCAAAGCGAAAGCCTCCGTCGGCATGCCGATTATCGCCAGCCTCAACGGCTCGACGCTTGGGGGATGGACCAAGTTCGCTGGGGAGATCGAGCACGCTGGCGCCGACGCCATCGAATGCAATATCTACTACATTCCGACAGATCCAAAGCTTACCGCGGCCGATGTCGAGAAGACTTATCTGGACATCGTAAGCGCTGTGAAGGGGACGGTCACAATTCCCGTTGCGGTCAAACTCAGCCCATTCTTCAGCAATTTCGCCAATATGGCCCACCGCCTCGAGGATGCCGGCGCCGACGGACTGGTGCTCTTCAACCGCTTCTATCAGCCGGACATCGATCTCGAGGAGCTGGAAATTCGTCCCAATGTCCTGCTGAGTTCGCAGCAAGCTCTGCGTCTGCCGCTCACCTGGATCGGAATTCTTTACGGAAGGCTCAAAGCAAGCCTGGCAGCAACAAGTGGAGTCCACACCGCCGAAGACGTGGTCAAGTTGTTGATGGTCGGGGCCAACGTAACGATGCTGTGTTCGTCGCTGATGCGCCACGGCGTAAACCATCTGCGGCACGTAGAGCGCGAAGTGCGCGAGTGGATGGAAGAGCACGAATATGAATCCGTGCAGCAGATGCAAGGCAGCATGAGCCAGATTCGCTGCTCCGATCCCGGTGCCTTCGAGCGCGCCCAGTACATGCGCGCTGTGAAGGGTATGACGCACATCCATATGGCGGGATGGAGATGATGTGGGTTTTGGGAATGTGTTGCGCGCAAAATGGAGGGGCATGGCTCTTAGTCGTTGAAGGCGTTTTGAGTTGCAGGATTCGAAAGGGCACGGGTTAGCCGTGCCATACAGATTGCTCCTAGGACTTGGGCTTTAGCCCTGAGGTACGTTTGTGTCATTCTTTCATGCGCCAGGACTGAGTTTTCGGGAGGCCAGCCAAACCAACAATCCCCCATTCGATTCGACAGAGGAAAACCCCTTCGACAAAGCCCGCCGCGAACGCCGCCGCGCTCTGATCCTTCCGCGCGAACACGGCGCGTGGGGCCTGCTGCTGGTGCCGATGGTCACGGGAGCTGGCGTGGCATTCCATCAGGCGAGTCACATCTTTCCGCTGATTCTGTTGTTAACTGCCGCTCTTGCCTTATTCTGGCTGAGAACTCCTTTCGAAAACCTGCTGGGCACTTCTGCCATGCGTGCTCAAACCCTGGAAGAGTCACATACGCTCCGCGCGATCATCGTGCTATTGGCAGGCATTGCCGCTGTCACGCTGGGGGCGCTGCTCTGGGCGGGAAGAAATGCCGGCCTGTGGCCGCTTGGAGCGGCGGTGGCGTTTGCTTTCATTGCGCAGGCCGTTCTGAAGAAGGTGGGTCGCAGAGCGCGGATGCTCTCCGAGATGGTGGGAACGATCGGCCTCACCGCGTCGGCACCCGCCGCTTATTACGTCATCACCGGGGAGTTGAACGCGACCGCATGGATGCTTTGGCTCGCAAATGTCCTCTTCGCCGGCGACCAGATTCACTACGTGCAACTCCGCATTCACACGGCAAAGATCCAAGGATTCCGCGCGAAGTTCGCCAATGGTTGGGTATTCGCGCTTGGGCAGGCACTCATGACCGCGATCATCACCCTGGCCTGCCTTGCACGACTGATGCCCCCCATCGCGTCGCTAGCCTTCGCCCCGCTCCTGTTCAGAGGATGGTTCTACTTTGTTCAGGAGCCGACTCCGTTAGTCGTACGCCGTCTCGGCTGGGGCGAACTAAAGCACGCCACGGTATTCTGCGTGCTGCTGATTGCGACCTTCGTCCTGGCAAGGCCACGATAGGACACATCCACTACGCCGATTACCGCGGCCCGGTAGATTTCGTTGTGCCTCCGAAGAAAGCGTCGATCTGTTCGTGAACTGGAACCGGGCATTCCAGGAAAGTGAAGTGTCCGCAGCCCTTCAACGTGACCAGCCGCGCGTTTGGAATTGCTTGTGCGATGTGCTCCGCGGTTGTAGCCGGGATAAACTCGTGGTCGCCGGATAGGACTAGTGTCGGAATCTTTAAAGTTTTAAGCTTGGGAATCAAGTCGAATTCCGAAGAGGCCCACGTGTCTTGCATCAAACGGTCTTCGACTGCTCTTGCCTTGAGAACGCCCTCCTTGTGGAAGCTCGCCTTCATCCTCGCAATGAGCTTTTCATAGTCATCGGTTCGCGCCAGTGCCGGCTTGAAATGGATTCGATAGTAGGCAGTCACCGCCTCCGGATCTCCTTCCTTGTAAGCGGCTGTCTCGGCAATGGCCTTGCGTTGAGCCATGGCATCCGGCCGTTTTTCCAGCCAATCTTTCCGTAGCTGAAGGTAGTCCTCTCTGGACGCTGGACTCGGATTCATGAGGATCAGGTGCGAGACCCGTTCTGGATATTTCAGAGCGTATTCGAGTGCGATCACCGTGCCCCAGGAATGTCCCAACAAGGTTGCGGACTCCAGATGGAAAGACTGTCTGACCTTCTCGAGGTCAGCAATGTCAGAGGCGAGTGTGACATCTTCGGGCCGGACGTTGCTTGCTGACTTCCCGCGCCCGCGCTGATCGTAGTAAATGAGACGGTAGGAATCGGAGAGGCGGTCCATGTCAGGCAATAGATAACTCTGATCGAAATCGGGCCCGCCATGCAGCACGATGATCGCCGCCCCCTTGCCGACTTCGCGGGCATACAACTCCGCACCTCCGACGTCGATGCGGCTCTCGCGAACTGTCGCGACCTGCTGGCTGTGCACCAGGCAAATTGTGCCTGGAGCGAGACAGACGGCGAACAGAATCAACGGCGTGGCGAACAACGATTTCATTCTCATTGCGCTACGCTACACAAGGTTTGCCGTAGGACAATCATTACGGGGGTTAAGAAGAATCAACCACTTACGGCACGATCACCGCGGCCCCATCGATCGCGTCGCGTTTTACGGACATGAGTGCCTCGTTGGCCTGATCGAGCGAGAACACAGTCACCTTGGGCCGCAAGCCAATCTCTGCAGCCAGTGCAAGGAAGTCACGTGCGTCGGCGCGTGTCATGTTCGCCACGCTGCGAATCTGTCGCTCGCCCCACAGCAGCGTGTCATAGTCGAACTGCGGTACGCGATCGAGATGGATAGCATTGATGGCCACTACGCCACCCTTGCTTAAACTGGCAAGGGCTGCGATCACCACGTCACCGCTTGGCGCAAAGGTAATCGCGCGATCCAGTTTCACTGGCGGCTTCTCGGTTTCGCTTCCAACCCAGGTAGCTCCCAACGACTCGGCCAGTTCGCGGTGAGACTTGCCGCGCGTGGAAACGTACACTTCACACTTCCATGCGCGCAATACGGCAATAGCAAGGTGCGCCGAAGCGCCAAAGCCGAACAAGCCCACACGCTCGCCCGACTGGACTCCAGCCACGCGCAGGCTGCGAAATCCAATGATGCCAGCGCAGAGCAGCGGCGCGGCGTGCAGATCGTCGAGCGAATCCGGCAGCGGAAACACGAAGTCAACTCGTGCGAAAGCGTACTCTGCGTACCCGCCTGCGACCGTGTAGCCGGTGAACGTGGGTGAGTCGCAAAGGTTCTCCGAGCCCTTCAGACAGTAGGGACAAGTGCCGTCCGTGCCACCTACCCACGAAACGCCCACCCGTGTTCCCTGGGGAATGTCGGTCGTGGCCCCATCGACGATCTCGCCTACGATCTGATGGCCGGGAATGATCCGCAACTGTTTGGGCGGCAATTCGCCTTCTACGATATGAAGATCAGTACGGCACACGCCACACGCCCGCACTCGCAGCAGCACGTGTCCTGATCGCACCCTCGGGTCTGCGACATCAACAATCTGAAGAGGACGTTCTGAAATTGGCGCAGGCGCGGCGAGAATTGCGGCTTTCATCGGGAGGAGGATTTCTGTTTCATGATGCCAGACTTCCCACGGCTGTTCTACCCCTGCCGGTATGCATACCGGGTGCAATTAGAACACAGGAGGCGGCACGAAACAGCATTCCCTGATACGAATCGGCGAAACGGTTTGGCTTCAATTGACACAATGAAGTGTGGGCGAAACTGAATCGCTCGTGTGGTGGGAGTGGGGGAACAAAGAAAGCACCTTGCGATCGCTGTATATGGAACGGGTGCGGGCAATCGTTTGACAATCAAATGACATCCGGACTGCATCCGAATAACGATGCCCGAGTCAAACATTGTGTGCGAGGAATGGAGCAATAAGATGTGGATGAGATCATGTGCGTTGTGTAAAGCGCTTCTCAGAAAGGTCAGGCTGAGCGACTCCACCCGCTGCGAGTGTGGGTGGGAGTGGCTAGGCCACCCGTGAGAGAACCGAGGAAGCATTGTGGCTATTGTGCCGAATGGCAGACGATTGGAAGGACAGATCCGTGGCGAGAGTAATTGAGTTTTACATACCGATTAATTTCCGGCGGCGTGCCAAATGGATTCCTGTGCACGAACGGGGAAAAGTAATCGAGTTCTGCGTGCCTACCAAGAAGTCCGCCTAAAGGCGAAGCGTCGCGCAGTTTAGCTGACTCGTCCCTTGCCAAACGGCCGATACCGGCCAAATAAACATCGTCAGAACCGGGGCTACCCGCTGCGCCCCTCGAAGCTCATAGAAACCGAGTCTCTCCGTTGGTGCCATCCCAGCAAATTTCGCCGGGTTGCGTGGGGGATCGAATCCGGTGCAGACTCCACAAAAATTGGAGTGGAGTTAACGGTGCCGGCAAAGGCGGAGGGAAAGGGATTTTTTCTTCCGTTCCTCGGAAGAGTACAGGCAGTGAAGGGAGAGCGAGACGGAGACTCGATTCGGTTCTGCTGCCTACGATCACGCGAGGGGCGGTGTTCGGGTACGAGCCTTAACCGTGCTGAGGTGGATCGCCGAGAGATGCCACCATTAGACCGGGACATACGCCGACTCTATCTACGGTCCCACTCCTTCGAGCGGGAGACAGCTTCGTTCCAGCGGTCGCGCAGGGATTGAGCTTGCGATGACGGCATCTGCGGTTCGAAGCTGCGGCTCTTGCCTGCGGCCAGCGCATCGAGGCCTGAGCGCCAGAAACCAACCGCCAGGCCCGCCAGGTAGGCAGCACCCATGGCGGTAGTTTCCGTCATGGCCGGACGGACTACGGGAACACCAAGGATATCGGCCTGGAATTGCATAAGGCTGTCGTTGGCCGCAGCCCCGCCGTCCACGCGCAGCTCTTGTACGGCATCGCCCGAGTCACGGCGCATGGCGTCGAGCAAGTCGGCTACCTGGTATGCAATGCTCTCCACAGCTGCGCGGGCAATATGCCCAGCGGTTGTGCCGCGGGTGATTCCAAAAATGGATCCGCGGGCGTAAGAATCCCAGTGAGGTGCGCCCAAGCCGACGAATGCTGGGACGAAATAGACCCCGCCGTTATCGGGCACGGACTTCGCGAGGGGCTCGACTTCCTGTGAATTGCAAATTACCCCCAGGCCATCGCGCAGCCACTGCACCACTGCGCCCCCGACAAAGACGCTGCCTTCGAGCGCATACTGAATCACATCTTTGATCTTCCAGGCGACCGTGGTAACTAGCTGATTAGAGGAAGGCACCGCGCGCTTGCCGGTGTTCAGCAGCATGAAGCAACCGGTCCCGTAGGTGTTCTTGGTCATGCCGGGCTGGCAGCACTGTTGACCAAAGAGTGCGGCCTGCTGATCTCCAGCGATACCGGCAATTGGAATGTTGGCGACCGTTTCCACTCCGCACACTTCGCCGTAGATCTCGCTCGATGAGCGCACAGCCGGCATGATCGCGAGAGGAATTCGCAACAGTTCGAGTAGCTCTCGGTCCCACTCGAGGGTGTGAATGTTAAACACCATCGTGCGCGAAGCATTGCTGACATCGGTGGCATGAACCTTGGCTTGGGTGAGCTTCCAGATGAGCCAGCTGTCGACGGTGCCGAAGGCGAGTTTGCCGGCCTCGGCCAGGCTTCGCGTGCCGGGGACGTTATCCAGAATCCACGCGATCTTGCTTCCGGAAAAATAGGCGTCGATCAACAAACCGGTGCGTTGATGGATCAGGGAAGCGTGACCATCCTTCCTGAGTCGCTCGCAAAAATCGGCCGTGCGGCGGTCTTGCCAGACGATCGCGTTGTGGACGGGTTCGCCGGTTTCGCGATTCCAGATGATCGTGGTCTCACGTTGGTTAGCGATGCCAATGGCTGCGACATCGCCTGCGCTCGCTCCGGCTTTGGCGAGAGCCTGGGCGGCAACGGCGATTTGAGACGACACGATTTGTTCCGGATTGTGCTCAACCCAGCCGGGACGGGGAAAGATTTGATCGAACTCCTGTTGCGCGGCCGCGCGGATGGATCCTTCTTCATCGAACAGAAGTGCTCTTGAGCTGGTTGTGCCCTGATCGAGTGCTAGAACGTACTTCACGGTACCTCCTGCGGTGTAGGTGGCACAAACAGAGACGTTGCATCGTCTCTACGACGGCTTTAAGAAGCGGCGGATTCCGAAATCGTAAAGGGCAGCGCCGATCAGGCCTCCGAGCAACGGAGCAACGACGGGAATCCACCATACGCGCGATCCATCGGTAAGGCCGTTATTCCGGAAACCCGCGACAACGGTGAAGAGGCGCGGGCCAAAATCTCTCGCAGGGTTGATGGCGTACCCGTGCATGCCGCCGAAGCTCACACCGATGGCAACTACGACCAAGCCGATCAGCAGAGGCGCGAGGTTCGCGCCCGGAGGCATGTTGAATTCATCGGTGATCGCGAAGATCAGGAGCACGAGCAAGCCGGTGCCGATCAGTTGATCGAGAAATCCGGCCTGCGGCATCCCCGGAAAAGCGGGAAATGTAGTAAACACTCCCGCCGTTCTCTGTAATTGGGGGTCGACCTGGTGGAAAGCCGGCGAATAATTCCAATACACGAGAGCCGCGGCAGCGAACGCTCCTGCAGTTTGGGCGATCGAATACGGCAGAACTCTGGACCAGGGGAATTTGCGGAAAGCGGCAAAGGCGAGTGTCACCGCGGGATTCAGATGTGCTCCGGAAATCTTGCCCGCGATATAGATGCCCATTGTAACGGCCAACCCCCAACCCAGAGTGATATTAGTGAAACCTCCATGGATGACTTCTCCGGGATTCTTCGTCGGAAACAGCACGACCATAGCGACCACGCCTGTGCCGAACAAAATGAGGACAAACGTGCCAAGGAACTCGGCGAGGAGTTCCGCAGTCCAACCAGGTTTTGAGGTCATCGCATCACCCGCGCGAGAACAATGCATCTGAGCCGCGAAGTAGTCTACCAAGGTGCGGCGGCACTCGCCTATTTTTCCCTGAATGACGATTACAATTCCGGCGTTACGGCTCGCTAGAGTTACATCCAAAGGGACATTTTTCTTGACATTTCAGCCCAGTCCCATAAGATAGAAAAATATTTATTCATTCCAGTGAATATTTATGCACTATGAATAAAACCTTGCGCCAGCGGGCTGTACTCGATGTACTGAAGCACGGGTCTATCGCCAGCCAGGAGGACCTGCAGCGCCATCTGCGGCGGCGCGGCTTCAAAGTGGGACAGGCGACACTCTCGCGGGACATCCGCGACCTGAATCTGAGCAAGACCGCACACGGTTATTCCCTGCCCCATGGAGAAAACGGCGTGGGGGTTGCGCTGCCTCCGGTGTCGCGGCTGGTGAAGGAATTTGTTCTGGACATTCGTTCCGCTCAGAACCTGCTGGTCGTGAAGACGATCGTTGGAAGCGCGCAACCTGTCGCGGCGGCGTTGGACGAGACCGACTGGAGCGAGGTGGTTGGGACCATCGCGGGCGACGACACCATCCTTATTGTGTGTCCGGACAGGGAAGAAGCCCGGGCGTTGGCGGGGCGCATCGAGGAAATGCTGGCGTAGATGGCGGGCAAACTCAAAACGGCGGTGCTCGGCGCGACCGGATATTCAGGCCTGGAATTGACGCAGATCCTTCTACGTCATCCGCGGCTCGAAAAGCCGGTTCTACTCCGACGCAACGGAGACAACGGCAGCGCAGCCGATTTGGCAGATGTCTTCCCTGCCCTTTCTGGCAACGGCGGATATCCGCTGCATTCGCTTTCCTGGCCGGCATTGAAGCAGCAGGAAGTACAACTGCTTTTCCTGGCCACGCCGCATGAGGTATCACGTTCCCTAGTTCCGGAGGCGATCGGGCAAGGGCTGCGAGTGATCGATCTGAGCGGTGCGTGGCGATTGAAGCAGGAGCAACACAGGGCCATTTACGGATTCGAGGATTCTGATGCGGCCAGTGCAGCGGAATTGAGCAACAGGGCTATATACGGGTTGCCCGAATTGAACAGCGACCGCATTGCCGGCGCTGCGCTGGTGGCGAACCCGGGCTGCTACGCGACATCCGTGATTCTGGCGCTGGCGCCACTTCTTAAGACTGGAGTAGTCGATCGGAGCCGCGGGATTGTTTCCGATTCGAAATCGGGAGTATCCGGAGCCGGCAAGGAACCGACGGCTAAGACACATTTCGTGTCGGTGGCTGACAACCTTTCCGCGTACTCGGTGTTCAATCACCGGCACCTGGGCGAGATTGTCGAGCAGCTCGCGCTTGGCGACGAGGAGTTGATCTTCACGCCGCACCTGCTGCCCATCCCGCGCGGAATCTTATCGACGATTTATGTCCATCTGAACCGCGTCATGACGGCTCTCGAGGTGGAATCGTGCTTGCGAACTTTCTACGCGGGCAAGCGCTGGGTGCGAATCTTCCAGACGCCAAGACTGCCGCAAGTGCAATTTTCGCTGCATAGCAATTATTGCGACCTCGGATTTGTCCTTGCGGAAGACGGGCGGCGCCTGGTGCTGATTTCTTGCATCGACAATCTGCTGAAAGGCGCAGCCGGACAGGCAGTACAGAACATGAATTTGATGTATGGGTGGGGTGAGGAAGAAGGACTGCAATGATTATCGTCGTGAAAATTGGGGGAACCGCGCTCGAAGATGCAGCCACGTTGCGCAAGTGCGCTCACGCCGTCGCAGAGCTGGCACAGGATGGGCACCGCGTGGCCGTGGTGCACGGCGGCGGCAGCGCTCTGACGAGGGTCCTGAAGCAACTGGGGAAGGAGAGCGAATTCGTCAGCGGATTGCGCATCACGGATGCCGAGACTCGCGATGTAGCGCTCATGGTTCTGGGTGGCATGGTGAACAAAAAGCTGGTTGCCGCCATCCAGGCTGCCGGTATGCCTGCAGTTGGATTCTGCGGCGGAGATGGAATGACGTTCCGCGCACGACGGAAGCACATGAATGGAAACGATCTGGGATTTGTCGGCGAGATTTGTTTTGCAGAGCCCTGCTGGATTGAGGCGCTTTGGCAGCAGGGAGGGATTCCGGTTCTGGCGTCCCTGGCATTGGGGGCCGACGGCGAATACTACAACGTAAATGCCGACGAGATGGCCGGTGCTTGCGCCGCGGCATGCCACGCGAACGCGCTCATCTTCCTGACGGACGTACCCGGCGTAAAAGATGCTCAAGGCACGGTGATCCCGTGGCTGAGCACCAAGCAGGCGCAGGAACTTACGGCAGGCTCGGTGATCAGCGGCGGAATGCTGCCCAAGCTCGCGGCCTGCACTCAGGCACTGAAGCAAGGCGTTGGCCGGGTCCGCATTCTGCCCGCATCCGAGGCCGATGCATTGCCGCAGTTTTATCTCACGAAGCTGAATTGTGGAACGGAAGTTACGTGTGCGTAAGCAGCGCCATGTGCGCTGACAGCGAAGAAAGAGGAACGTAGAAATTGGAACCCAAGTTGAATACGCAATTGCAAAGCAAGACGCCGGTGGTGCCGGAGACGTTTCCGGGCATCTTCTGGTGTCCCGACTTAGTTTCGACGCGCGATCTCGGGCCGCAGGGTGTCGAGGCCGTTCTGCACCTGGCCGAACTGATGAAGTCGCGCCCGTCGGTTTTCGCGCGTGCTCTCGCGGGAAAACAGATGGTGATGTTCTTCGAGAAGCCCTCGCTACGAACGCGGCTCACCTTTGAAGCGGGAATGGCGAGCCTGGGCGGAACGACGATGTTCGTCGACCAGTCCAAGAGCCGGCTGGATGCACGCGAGACGCTGAGCGACATCGCGCATAACTTGGAGCGCTGGGTGGATGTCATCGTGCTCCGAACCTTTGCGCAAGAAACCATCACCGGGATGGCCCAGCACGCGTCCATTCCCGTGATCAATGCGCTGAGCGATCTGGAGCATCCCTGTCAGGCGCTGGCGGACTATTTCACGCTGGTCGAGCGCTTCGGGAGTCTGAAGGACATCACGCTCGCTTACGTCGGAGATGGAAATAATGTGGCGCACTCGTTATTGCTGACTTGCGCCTGCCTGGGATCATCGATTCGTATTGCGACCCCGAAGGGCTACTCGTGCAATCCGCAGATCGTTGCGGAGGCGCGGAAGATTGCGAAGCAAACGGGCGCGCGGATCGAATTTCTCACGGACCCTCATGCTGCGGTCGCGCGCGTCGACGCAGTTTACACCGATGCCTGGGCCAGCATGGGGCAGGAGCACGAAGCGGCGCAACGTGCGGAGATCTTCCAGCCGTATCAGGTGAATCGAACCCTGTTGGCGGAAGCCGCGCCCCACGCCGTATTCATGCACTGTCTGCCGGCACATCGCGGTGAAGAGGTCACGGACGAAGTCATGGATTCAGAGCAGTCCGTCATCTTCGAGCAAGCGGAAAACCGCATGCATGTTCAGAAAGCCATTCTTTATCTGCTGTTGGGCGGTGCGGTTCGACTGCCCGCAAGGAGTGCTCATGCCTGAAAGAGTCGTACTCGCTTATTCCGGTGGTCTCGATACGTCCATCATTATTCCGTGGCTGAAAGAAAACTACTCGTACGACGTCATTGCGATGGTTGGCGATGTCGGACAAGGGGACGACATCGAAGCCGTTGTCGACAAGGCTTACAAGACTGGCGCCACCAAGGTGATCGTCGAGGACCTTCGGGAGGAATTCCTGACTGGTTACGTTTTTCCTGCGCTGAAGGCAGGCGCGGTATACGAGCACAAGTATTTGCTCGGGACATCGCTGGCGCGGCCGGTGATCGCAAAGCACCAAGTCGAAGTGGCTCTGCGTGAAGGTGCGACAGCTGTCGCGCACGGGTGCACGGGCAAGGGAAATGATCAGGTGCGCTTTGAGTTGACCTATCAGGCGCTGGCTCCGGAATTGAAGATCATTGCTCCATGGCGGGAGTGGACCTTGAAATCACGTGAGGACTGTCTCGACTATGCCGAAGCACACGGGATTCCTGTTGCTGCGAGCCGCCAGAAGATTCACAGCCGTGACCGCAATCTGTGGCACATCAGCCACGAGGGCGGCGAGCTGGAGGACGCGGGCAACGCGCCCTTGACGGCGACTTGGCAGATTACGAAGTCCCCCCAGGAGGCGCCCGACAAGGAAGAAAAGGTCAGCATTGGTTTCGTGAAGGGCATTCCGGTAACGGTGAACGGGATGGAGATGGATCCGGTTTCGCTTGTTGAGTTGCTGAATGAAATCGGAGCGCGCAATGCTGTGGGGCGCGTCGATCTGGTCGAGAACCGCTTTGTAGGGATCAAGTCGCGCGGATGTTATGAGACTCCGGGCGGGACGTTGCTAATTGCGGCACATCGCGAGCTCGAGGCATTATGCCTGGAGCGCGAGGTCGCGCATTTCAAACAACATATCGGACTCAAGTACGCGGAGCTCGTCTACTTCGGTCTTTGGTTCACGCCGTTGCGCGAGGCGCTGGACGCGTTTGTCGAAAAGACCCAGACCCACATGACGGGAACGGTGACCTTGTCGTTGTACAAGGGAAATGTTTCCATCGCGAGCCGGCAATCGGAGCATTCGCTGTATCGAACCGATCTGTCGTCGTTCACGATGGGAGCGGAATATGACCAGAAAGATGCGGAGGGATTCATCCGCATTCTGGGGCTGCCGTCGCGGTCGCGGGCACGTGGGAGAGTTGAGGTCGAACAATGAAGATGTGGTCGGGGCGGTTCCGGCAGCCGCTGAATTCCGAATTCGAGCGCTGGCAGCGCTCTTTCGGGTTTGACCGGCGGCTGCTGAAGTACGAGGTGGCGGCCAGCACCGCGCATGCTACAGCGCTGAAAAATGCCGGAGTTTTGTCGGCCGGAGAACTCATCAGCATTCTGCAGGGACTGGAACAGATTGGGAAACAGGCTGTGGGCTCCCTGGGGTTTTTCGAGGATGATGAGGCGGAGGACGTCCATCACTTTGTCGAAAAGCAACTGGTCGCCATGATCGGCGAGGTGGGATACAAGCTGCACAGCGGGCGCAGCCGGAACGAGCAGATCGCGACCGATCTGCGGCTTTTTGTGCGGGCCGCCATCGATCAACTGCAGGAAGAAATAGCCAAGATGTGCAGCGCATTCGTCGACCGCGCGGAGCAGGCTGGTGATGCGGCAATGCCTGCATACACACATCTCCAGCAGGCGGAGCCGGTTCTCGTCGGGCATTGGCTGCTGGCTTACGTCGAGATGTTTCTTCGCGACGCCGGCCGGTTAACGGATTGCCGCCGCCGGCTGAATGTTTGCCCGCTAGGATCGGGCGCAGTCGCCGGAGCGACTTTGCCTCTCGATCGCGCCTTGATGGCGAGTAAGCTTGCGTTTGATGCTCCCACAGCAAACAGCATCGATGCCACGAGCGATCGCGATTTCGCAATCGAGTTTGTGCAGGGGCTCACTGTGCTGTCATTGCATCTGAGTCGCTGGGCGGAGGAGATGATTGTTTTCTCGTCGCAAGAGTACTCCTTTGTGGAACTGCCCGAGGCTTATTCCACAGGCAGCAGCGCCATGCCGCAGAAGAGGAACCCCGATTTTTTGGAGTTGGTACGAGGTAAGAGCGGACGCGTGATCGGCAATGCCACAGCGTTGATGATCGCGATAAAAGGCCTGCCACTTGCCTATAACAAAGATCTACAGGAAACACAGGAATCTTTATTCGATTCGGCGGACACGCTGCTGCAGATGCTCCCGCTCGTTACAGGATGGATGAAGTCAGTGGAGTTCCACTCCGAGATCATGCAACAGGCTGCGCAGTCCGGATTCATGAACGCCTGGGCTGCGGCTACCTATCTGGTGGAGCGCGGTGTGCCGTCTCGGCTGGCGCACGAACGAATTGGCAAAGCGGTGCAGATGTGCCTGGAGCGGAATTGCGAGTTGAAGGACTTGTCCCTTCAGGAGTTGCAGTCACTGAGTCCGGCGTTTGGCGAGGACTTTAAGCAATCACTCACACTCCCCGCGGTGCTGGGAGCCCATGATGTTGTGGGAGGGACAGCACCAACTCGGGTGCGGCAGGCAATCGGGGCCGCCAGGAAGAAAATCGAGTCTCTTCGCGAGGAGGTCCATGCGCACGCGTAAAGCAATTTTGCCGGATGCAGAACAAATTCACGAGTTGATCGCCGCTTACTCTGGTGACGGCACGCTATTGCCCCGCACTCTACCCGAAATCTGCGAAAACGTACGGGACTTCGTCGTTCTCGAGGACGATGGGCACATCATCGGTTGCGGTGCTCTGCACCTTTACGGCACGCATCTAGCCGAGATTCGCTCGATCACCGTCGCGCCGTGGGCCCAGGGCAAAGGTGGTGGTGGCCGCCTGGTGAAGGCCCTGATGGCCGAGGCAAAACGCCATCAGGTGGATTGCATTTGTCTGTTCACGCGCAAGCCGGACTTCTTCGCCGGTCAGGGATTCTCGGTCGCACAGCGCGAGGACTTGCCGGACAAGATCTACAAGGACTGCCATGCGTGTCCGCGGTTCCATTGCTGCGATGAAGTCGCAATGGTACGCGGAAATCTCCCCAAGTTCGCGATCCTGCCGGAGCCAGCGAACTGGCTGGTCAAGCTGCAGGGATGGGCGCCGAACGTGGGTGAGCCGACGAGATCGTCCTGAAGATTCTGTGCTCGCGTGGCCGGACAGCCGAAGGCGGGTGTCTCCACAAGATTCTAGAAATTCCCCGCAGAGCAATGGACTTTGGCACTCGGGAAATTTGCGGAAGAAGCTTGATCAATCTCCGTGGCCTTGGCAGTGAAGCACGCCCAAGTACGCGCTCCATGGACCCACTGCCTCTCGATACTGATAGGCCATCACTCTTGAAAGCTGATGCAAATGGGTCATGTCATGAACGGCCCAAGTGGCCAACAGTTGCGAAAGGGTGACAACTCCGAGCGCCGGATGGAGCCCGCGGCGCTTGAAGTCTGCGGGTTTCAGATTCATCGCCCGCAGATCGTCCAGATTTTCCGATCGTGCTTGCGCGAACTCATCCAACAATTCTGCCAGCGACTTGCCCCGACTCTTGCGCTCTTGGGCGAGACGGTCGAAGGGATCGAACGCGCGATTCTCACCTTGCTCCAGGATCATGCGCGCCCGGGGCATCCAGTCCGTTTGTTCTCCGTGAATTAAGTGGCCGACGATGTCAAACGGACTCCAGGTTTTGGGGCCCTCGTTACCGAGAGTCCAAGACTGCGGCAGGTCACGCAGCAGGGCGTTCAGAGCGGAAGGCGTGTGCGAGAGCAGGGTGATCGTTTCATGCAGGTCGAATGCCATGGGTTCCTCGTCGTGACAGTGTTGCTGCAGCAGTAGATTGTTCTTTCTTCTGACACGATGCATTCAAATATCTGGGGATTTCTCCGAAGAGTTATACGCTCCCCGCTGCGGAGCTTCGCTCCGCTGACAGCCGAGGCGGCTGTCCCTCCATTGGGTCGTGGTCACGGCTGGGACTATTCTTTGACTTCTCCGGTCGATTCGAAGCGCACGCCCGCCAGAGTCTTTCCCGAGGCGAGAACCTCACGAACGGCGGAGCGGTTGGGGACTGCTTGAGCAACAGCAGCGGATAGGCACTTTAAAGCGTCTTCAAGCGGCGTACTCGCGGAAAGCCGGAAGATCCAAGGTATGTTTGTCGAGGTCAGACTGCGATCCGAAGAGATCGCGACAACCGGAACAAAGGCCTTCACCGCAATCTGCTCGGCCAAGTGGCTGGAGGCACGATCGAGCGCTACCAGCGCCAAGACGTGATCCTGGTAAACCGCGTTGACCAGATCATTGGAAGCCTTGCCCCATGTGGCCTCGGAGGGGATCGCAACGAGAGATAAATTCCGGTCCCTCGTATTCAGATTACCTAAGAGCCTGGCGATTTCAGGTGACCGAACAACCTGGTCGGCATGAGGCCCAAACACTCCGATCTTCAGATCACTCGTGGTCTGGCTGGCCGCCGACGGACCCGAGTACTGAACTCCACCCTCTCCGACTTGCGCATACGGCTTTTCCATTGTGATGCGACGATACGTGATCTTGCCGTAGTGAACCTGCCCTAGAAACATCGGCGCGATGTTCTTGCAGTTCGGGTCGAAGTTCATGTCCCCAGTCACGCCTTTGTAGCCAGTCAAACCGGTGAGCGCATCGCGGATGCGACCTTTGTTCAGTCCAGCGCGGCAGATGGCATCGAGCAGAATTCGCATCTGGTCGTAGGCCAGTGCGGCGAAGTGGTCAGGCTTTTCGTGATAGCGAGCCTCGTACTGCGAGTTAAATTCGAGCCAGCGCGGGTCGGTGCTTGTCGGATCATACGGGAAAACGGCTTCGAAGCCTTCGGTAGCAGAGCCTGCAAGTTTGGTCAGTTCTTCTCCAATCGTACGATGACTGCCGAATACCCGCTGCTTCATCTCCAATTCTTGCATCTGCCGCAAGATCATGGCCGCGGGTTCGATATCCGTCCACAGAACGATGGCATCCACGCGCGAATCCTGGATCACCTGAAGCTGGTGGCGAAAATCGGTATCGCCGCGCATGAATTTCTGCTCGATCACGACCGGATGGCCGAGGCGGCGGGAGGCATCTTTGAACTTCAAGACTCCGAAGCGGCCGTAGCGATCGTTGACCCGTAGAATCGCAACTCGTTTGAGGCCGAGTTCGGTGTAGATATGCCGGGCGAGTGTATAACCTTGGACGCGATCATCCTGAATGACCGTGTGGTACCAGGGAATGATGGTCTCGGGAATGGTGGGGTCGGTGGAGGCGCTGTTCACCAGCGGCGTCTCGGCCTTCAAGGTGAGCCGCAGGGCAATGTGGGTTGATTCGGAGCTGATCGAGCCGAACATCGCCCACACTTTGTCTTCATAGATCATGCGGACGGCATCATTCGACGCAGCGCCCCAAATGGCGGAATCC
>DATEHP010000156.1:0-10892 GCA_035279505.1 Candidatus Sulfotelmatobacter sp.
CATTCCCATTTCTGCCTGTTTCACAATGGCCACAATCTGTTCCACTGAGAACCGCTTGCGCTTCATTCGACAAAATCCTCCTTCGTCCGATTTTGCCGAAAACTCGCTCTCAAACTGGATTAACTTTCGGGGTGCCGATCAGCTCTCGCGGCCTGAGATTCTCCACGGCGTTGAGAAAGGAGGGCGGGTGGCCTATCTATAATCCAGGCTGCCAACTCACTGCGCCTAAGGATGTGAACGGCCTCCCGCCGAATCCCGATCCAATCCCCCACTAACACAGAGAGTCCGAATCGGGCAGATGCGAGCAAGATACAAAGCAAGATACAAAGCAAGATACAAGGGTGTGATTATCATCCGGGCTTCCAGCAAATTGCGTTCGTAGATACGGACACAAAGAGAGGCAATGTTAAGCCAATCGAATTCGACTGAGTCGAGACCTAACCAGCCGGGACTTGGCATTCGGTGAATAGAAATCGCTTATTCGGGGGCCGATGTCCAGCGCATTCCGAACGAGAACGTCGGATGATAAAACTCGCGCTGAATTGGATAGTGCTTGCTGCCCTGGTAGAAGCCGAAGACTTCGTTGCCCAGATTTAATCCGTAAGCGACGAAGCTCAGACCCTTGTACAGGCGGTAGTTTCCTTGGATGTCGTACTGCGTATGGGCGTAGAGGTAAACATCACCGTTCGGCCCTTTCAAGCCCAGCACCGGATCGGAGGCTGGACCATTGTTAGCGGACCAGAAGTAGGAATAGATGCTGGCATCGTTGTGACTCATTGCGAATCGCATCGATAGTCGTTTCTTGTCGTAAGTGAATCCGAGGTTGTAGTTGTTGGGCACCTGCCGCTGCAAGGCCGGGTGGTCGTTGCGCGCGCCATTGAATCCAGCCTGGGTCGCAGTCATGGGAGGGAACGTCACCTGAGAAGTCGTGTAGCTGTAGTTTAAGGCAACCCCCAAGCCGTTCAGAAGGCCTGGCAGGAACGAGAGGCGTTGCTCCCAAGCTGCTTCGAAGCCTGCAAGGTGACCGCCGGGACCATTAATCGGCTCCTGCACGAAGTAGTTGGAGCTGCTGGGAAACGGCGTTCCAGGTCCACCGGGTTTAATGACCGTGGTGGCGTAGATCGGATCATGGAGATTCTTGTAGAAGAAACCGGCCTGCAAGATTCCATAAGGACGGAAGAAATGCTCCACGATTACGTCGTAGTCTTCCGCTCTCGTGGCTTGCAGTGCCGGATTTCCGGTAGTGATTGTCGGAAACGGACTGGTATTCACATCGGAGAGCTGAGAGGGGACGATGTCGGCGAAGTTTGGGCGAGAGATCCCTTTGAAAAAACTCCCACGCAAGTTGGTGTCCTGCTGCAATCGATACTGCAGCTGCACGCTGGGCATCACGTTCAGGTAGCTGGAACTGCCGGGCGTGGTCGTGACCGTCACATTGCCGATGCTATCAGTTGCCAGTCCAAGGGCGCTGTAAGTGGCAGAGGTTTGCTCGAAGCGTACGCCGGTCTGAATATTCAGTTTGCCGAAGCCGATGCTGTTCATCAAGTATCCGGCATAGATGCGTTCGTTGGCGTCGTAGTCAGACGGAATGGAGGAAGCCTGGCTCGCGGCGGCATCGAATCCCAGTTGCGATTCGATGGTGGAAGACAGTTGGTGGATTTTGTTGAAGTCCGACAGTGGCCCGACTTTGAATGCCCCGTCGTAGTAGGTGGGGTTGCTGAAGGTGTTCAACACATCATTCAGCGTAACGCTGGCAGGATTGTTGTCAAAGATGTAGTCATTCTCGGAATGAGTCTTGCGACCGTTGCGAATCTTGAGGCCCATTTCGAACGTGCCATAGTGATCTTTAGCGCTGTAGCGCCGCTGATACGAAGCCGCTCCCTGAAAATTGAGCTGCGTGCTGGCGTAGTTCGGAACGTTGTAGGAGCTTAAGTTGTACTGAGTTGGATCGAAAATATTGACCCCGTTCAGGACCGGGAACTTCGGCTCATAGCCATTCGTTGTGTCGAGGCCGAAAGCGATCCCGCCCTGACTGATGGGTCCGCCATTAAACCGTGCGGTCTGAAAATCTTGACCTCCGATGTTGTGAGCACGAGAGACCGAGAATTCGTAGGTGAACAAGTTGGAAGTTAAATCGTGCCTCCCCCCCGCCAGGGCGCTGAAGATCTGCTGGTCGGGGCGGCGAATATATTCGCGGTATTGCATGAAGCCGGCGTTGTCGAAGGTGTACTGATTTCGATTCGCGGACACTAGGTTTCCTGCGTTCGGGGTATACACATAAGTTTCGCCGTAGTCATGGAAATCGGAGTAGAGCCCCTTCAGGTACATACTGGAGCCCGGCTTCAACTGATAATCGATATCCGGTGAAAAACCGTAACGCGTGCGGTAGTACTTGTAAGTCCGAAGGTCCTCACTCGCGAACGTCGGATAGACTGGGCCAGTCGCGCCAATCTGGTTCTGGCCGGAGGGTGGAAGCGGAGTCGACGCCGATTCGAGATCATTAATGCCGCGCCCATTCCAGTCATAGGTTCCGGACATCAGGAATCCCCACTGTTTTCTGGAGCCAGCGCGCTCACCCGCCGTTGCGGTGAAGGTGTCCAGCCAACGTCCCCCGATAACGTTTGTGTGACCGGCCAGACCTTCGAGGTCCAAGGTTGGCATCTCGGTGGGAGTCTTGGTCACGAGATTGACGGTGCCTCCGATGGCATCTCCATCCTGGTTGGCGGAGAGCGTCTTGAACACCTCTATCCGATCCACAACGCTGGAAGGAATCACGTCAAGCTTGATATTGCGAACATTCCCCTCTGGAGACGGGACGTTCACTCCGTTGATGGTGACGTTACTCAAACGGGGCTCGGTTCCCCGAATCTGCACATATTTTCCTTCGCCTTCGTCGCGTTCTAACGACACGCTGGGAAGTCGTCCAACGGCATCGGCGACGTTCATATTCGGCAGACTTGTAATGACCTGCGAGGGCACCACCTGCACGATGTTGTCGGCCGTGCGTTCGATATTGATGGCCTCGACTTCGCCAAGCTGGCGACTGCCGTTGACAGTTACGACCGAGGTCGTTGTGTCCACCTTCAGAATCGCATCCACACGCGCGGCCTGCCCGCCGGCAACTGTCGCGGACGTTTCGAGCGGCGAGAATCCCACGTAGGAGACGGAAAGCCTGTAGGTTCCGGGCGTCAGGTTCGGCAGGATGAACTGGCCTTGCGCGTCTGATACCGCGGAGGGGCCCTTCTCAATCTGAACACGGGCGCCGGGTAACACCGCA
Organism: Candidatus Sulfotelmatobacter sp.; assembly: GCA_035279505.1. Taxonomy (GTDB): domain Bacteria; phylum Acidobacteriota; class Terriglobia; order Terriglobales; family Acidobacteriaceae; genus Sulfotelmatobacter. Next base: position 3,278 of record DATEHP010000156.1, read on the forward strand.
CCGGATGGGTCCTTCACTGAGCCAGCGATCATGCCTCTGTCGCCTTGTGCCGTCGCCAGCCCCAAGCCAGCAACGCATATCGTGAATGCCAGAACAGTGCAGTTAAACGCTGGTCGCATAGGATCACAACCCCCAGGTTAATTCTCGTGACAGGTCCCGTGCGTAGGCGGCGTACCGGGAGAAAACGTCATGTGTTGATTGGGGAGACTACCGGGCTAATGTGAAAACGGGGTTACAGACAGGTTGAGCTGAGGTTAAAAGAAATGATCAGGTGAAGAAGAAACGTATCGAATTTCTTCATGGTTTCTTCATGTTGCGCGCGTATCGGTTGGTCCGCGAACTGACACCTTTGATCCCATTCCCTTCCGCGATACTTAATCGACCTCCGCTCTATTGGCTGCGTGCGTTGATACGTGCGAGCAAATCGTTCATCTTTCGCCTCTGATAGGGTTCGGCGTCTGCGCGTGAGAAAACGGGTATCGCGGGCTGCAGATTCTTTTTTGCCGAAGCCAGGTCTCCACGCCGCCAGGAGATTTCAGCCTCCGCGAGATTAATATTTGCGCCCCAATCGGGAACGCCAGCCAACTGTGCTACTGCTTTGACATCGATATTCCGTAGCAGTGGCTCAGCCTCGTCCAGTTTGTTCTCGTCGATTAGGCACTCGGCGAGCGAATCGGCCGCACCGCCTGTCAGACCAGCTTTTTCGCCGAAGGCCTTCTTTGCCGCCTCGTATCCGTTTCGTGCGTTCCTTTCGCCTTCGGCGGCATGCCCGCCTCGGCACTGAGCCAGCGCCGTGTCACAAAGGGATGCTATCGCAAAAAACGAAGCGGGGCCTTGCTTAGCGACGGCCAATTTGTGTACCTCGAGGCCATCACGAATCGCATCCTCCCACCGTTCAATGCTCCCTTCACACTGCGCTCGAGTACTCAGCAGTTGCAGGGTGATTTCATGATCAGGTCCGAGCTTCGACACGAGGCTGGGATAAATCTGGTTGGCCTCGTTCACTGCCTCGGCGTTCTTGTTCTGGACCATCAAGGCTTGCGCAAGATTCAGTCGAACCCTCAGTACTTCGGCACTGTCCGCACCACTCGCACGCGAATAAGCATCGATCAAGTCGCGGAACAATTGCTCAGCTTCAGCGCCATCGCCGAGACGAATGTAGGAGAACGCCAGCCTTTGCTTCAGGGCCAGGCGCGAGTTCTCGTCGATACCAGGAACCGTCGCGGCGCGTTCCGATGCAGCTCGGAAGTTATCGTTCGCGCCCTTGGCATCGTTTGCGATGAGTGCAATCATGCCCCTCGCATTAGAAAGCCAGACTTGCAGGTCGTCGCGCGGCCGGAATAATTTCGAGATATTCGCTTCTTGTTGCGCAACGACGGCTTTTGCAGTATCGAGCGTCCCAGCCTCGTAGCTGCGCGCCTCTAGGGCCGCGAGCTGCAGTTGTGCGATGATCGCATCCTGTGACAGGGGACCTTCACTCTGCGCATACAGCGCAATCGCACGATCGTATTCCCGACGGGCGTCCGGGTAGTCGGTGCGAAGATCGAGTGCCCGTGCAATCGTGTGATGCAATCGTGCTGCCACAAGCGGTTCGTGAGGGAATTGGCGATCAATGCCCGGCGACGATTGTTTCACCGCATCGAGCAAGCTTTCGTCAGCCTTGCCGCTCTTAAATGGATCGCTTCGTCCCAGCAGATCATTCGCGAGAAAACGATTAACAGCTGCGGCGATTTCGGTCTGCCGCGTCGCCTTGTCCCGTGCACGCGCGGCCTGACGGTAAAGGGCAAAGCTGACGGCGAGGCCAAGCGCCAGCGTGCTAACAGCCACCAACACCCAGGGCCTCCGGGCCCTCGACTCTGACAGCTTCTTCTCTGCAATGCGAGTGCGCTCTTCCGAGAGCCTGACCTTCTCGCGCTCAATGCGGCGGATCTCCAGGTTCTCTAGACGACGGACCAGTTCCGCAGCGCTCTTCAGGCGCCGCGCCACATTTCCGCACGCCGCTTCAGCAATATCTTCGCGCAGGAGCGGATCACCGATTTCAGCTTCCCATCCGGGCGTCAGCGGCTTGCGGAAATCTGCAACCAGGAGTTGATACAGGATCACTCCGAGTGCGTAAACATCGGCAGAAGCCGTAGGCGACTGTCCGGCAAGAACCTCCGGCGCAAGATAAGCAAGAGTCCCGGTCGGGGCCCCGTCGGGAGTGGCAGTCTGGGTGAATCCCAGGTTCGTGATGCCGAGCTGTTCCAGGCGCCCGGGCTCCATGAGCGACCCGCTGCCGAAATCGGCCACTCTGACGTGGTAGGCATCATCGGCTTCTGTGATCAGCACATTGGCCGGTTTCAAGTCTTTGTGCAAGACCCCGACGCCATGGGCCGCCGCGACCGTCTTTGCAATATCCGTCAGCAGGCGCAAGCGCAATTGTCGAGGGACTTTGGCCAGCCCGTCTTGCCTTTCGGCCCAAATGGGTAGACTTTCGCCGGCGTATTCGCTCTCAAGGAAGAATGGTGGTGTGTCGAAATTCCACTCCAACACCCGAACGAAATCGGGTCGCTCGCCGAGCGACTCGCGCAGGAACCGTGACAGCGTCACTTCGCGCTTCAATCCCTTGAGCTGGCTGCCGTCGTTAGCGAACTTGAATACCCGTAGTTCATGGGTCTTTGGGTTTTCTGCCAGCCAGACCTCGCTTGATCCGGAGAATTCCAGCTGGCGGCTTAATCGCCACTGGTCGCGTCCAGAGACATTATCCCCAGCGTGAAGCCCAATCTCCGCCCAGACGCCTCCCGTCAGGGCTTTACTTTGAACGGAAGAGATGAGGCGGTAGCCAATTCGCGGGACGGTCAGAATAGTGTGCTGGTCTTCGTCGCCGAGGACCCTGCGCAGCTTGGAGATGGCAGTCGCGACTGAACCATCGACCACAGTGGTCCCGGGCCAGACGCACTCCAGCAGCTCTTCCTTCGTGACGACTTCTCCGGCGTGGTGGAGGAGTAGAATCAGGACTTCGAGCGGCTTCGGCTCCAATTCCACTGAGGTTCCATGGACTCGCAATTCGCGTCGCGACTCGTCCAGTTCGCAATTGGCGAACTGCCACAGACGCGCGGATACCTCACGTGCATTGGGAATCATGATTTTAGCGTTCTTTAGAGTTTCTTTAGAATTCCGTCAGGACATAACACAAGAGGTCGATCAAAGTAGGTCCGGACGATGCACCCACGGACTGACATTGTCACATGAATCGGTCGGCGGGGCTACCGGAAATAGGGGTGCGAGTCCTGCCGGACGAGCGTCCCATGGAGCCGAAAATGAAACATATCCGGACTTTCCAACTGGTCGGAATCGCGGCAATATTATTTCTGCCCGCAAACGCAGCCATCGCCCAGACCTACACTCCGCTCTACACCTATCCGATCGGATCCGGTGCCTACAGCGGTATTGTGGCTCCGAGTTTGCTGTCGCAGGGCCAGGATGGGGATCTGTACAGCACGATCTCAAACAATGGCAGCATGGCCGCTGGCAGTGTGTACAAGGTGACGACGTCGGGGCAGTATTCGCTGCTTTACAGCTTCTGTGCAGAAGGCGGCCACTGCCTGACCACGGGTGGCGGTCCCAACGGCGGCGTTACTCTGGGATTTGATGGAAACCTGTGGGGCACGACTTTGGGCGGTGGCAAAAACAACGCGGGAACGGTGTTCAAGATGACGCCCGCGGGAACCTTAACCTCTGTCTATTCGTTTGCCAACGGGAACGACGACAGCGTTCCGGTCTACCCGGTTTTCCAAGGTCAGGACGGAAATATGTACGGCGTGTCCGTGGGCGAGTACAACGGCCAATACGGTTCCTTCCTCAAGCTCACGACTAAGGGTGCGGCCACGGCTCACCCGTTTAGCTACACGAACGGTGCTGATCCAAGTCTTCCAACTCAGGGAACCGACGGCAACTTTTACGGAACCACTCAATTCGGTGGAGACGCAACTTGCAAATGCGGAGTCGTTTACAAAGCGACCGCGGGAGGCAAGATCACTGTGCTCCACAAATTCACGGGCTATCCCAACGACGGTTACCGGCCGTACGGCGTAGTGGTTCAGGGCTACGATGGTAACTTCTACGGAATCACTTTCCAGGGAGGAGCCAACAACGAAGGCACCGTCTTCAAGATTTCCCCTAGCGGCGCCTACACGCTACTCCACAGCTTTCTGTATGCAGCTCCTGCGTACGATGGCGCCTCTCCGATTGCAGGATTGACGCTCGGCACCGACGGAAATCTTTACGGCAGCACCAGCGCCGGCGGCACCAAGAATGCCGGAATGATTTACAAGATCACAACCGCCGGCGTTGAAACCAAGCTTTACGATTTCTGCGCCGTCGCTTGTACGAACGGGTTCGGCCCAAGAACACCCATGGTTCTGCACACCGACGGAAAGTTCTACGGCAATACATCTGGCAATTCTTTAGGCGGCTCTGTTTATTACAGCCTCGATATGGGACTGACACCGTTCGTTAGGCTGGTAACGTGGACTGCCAGAGTCGGTGCAACGGCGGAGATTCTTGGTCAGGGGCTGAGTGGAACGAGCAGTGTGTCGTTCAACGGAACTCGGGCGACCTCGTTCAAAGTCATATCCGATACCTATCTGACGGCCACAGTTCCTGTAGGTGCGAGGACCGGGTCGGTCAGCGTGGTGGCTTCTGGAGGCACGCTCACCAGCGACCGCAATTTTCTGGTGGTGCCCACAATCAAGTCCATCAGCCCTACCAGTGGCCCGGTAGCCACGGCCGTCACAATCGCGGGTAGCGGCCTAATCCAGGCGACCAAAGTGACATTTGGCGGAGGCAAAACGGCGGCGTTTACCGTGAACAATGACAGCCAGATCACAGCGACAGTTCCTGGTGGAGCGAAGACAGGAAAGATTGTCGTGACGACTCCGGGAGGTACGGCAACAAGTCCGACAAGTTTCACGGTCACACTATAAATGCGACCAAATAACCTCAACTCGAAGGCGTTGGAAAGAAACTTGTTCGAATCTACCAACGTGTGATTGGAACTGCGTGACCGTACCAAGTCTGCCCTCCTCAGGGAACTTCATTCCTTGAAAGTCGACCATCGGAAGCCGAACGAGAATGTACGGCTGTGACTTGGCGCAGGGTCGGATACTTTGGGCTGCCTTGATAGAACCCAAAGACTTCATTATTCAGGTTCAGTATGGAAGCGAGGAATTTGAGTCCGGCGGGCTATTTTGTTGGCGATGGCGACAATCACCTTGTTGCGGGCGCTAGCTGGCTGCCACACCCGACGGCATGTACATACTACCAGCCGGTTCAATCACCGTGCTTCGCGGGAAACTGCGGTAGTTCAGCCGACCTATCGTTCCCGGTCGAGCCTACACCTCTTAGAACGAACACTGCGGAAGACACAGATGCGTTGCCGCCGATCTAGTTGTCGACGAAGGATCCATGGTTGTTCGTCTGCGTGAGCTGTTGTGCTCACCGAGCGATCCCTCACAAATGAAGAGAAATTAATGTGCATTAACGCTGGTTATTGCGTTAAGCTCTCTGGCGCACAGAAGGGAGCCCCCGTGATTTGGAATCACCATCTCAAATTGCTGTGTGTGGTTTTTGTAGCTACATCGATCTTCTATGCGGCCGCGACCGTGCATGCGCAGGTAACAGGCGGCACGGGTCATCAACAGGATGCGATGAAAGGGAAACTCCGCCGCGTCGATCAAACGCGCCACGTCGTCCTGGCTCAGCACCTGCGGCAAGTGCAGAACCTTCTTCGGATACGGCGTCTCGGCTACGCTCCAGCCACGCTTCAACACCTGGACATAGAAAAAACGCAGCGCGGCTAACCGCTGCGTCACCGTGTTCGGGGCCAGCTTCCAGCGCGTGAACAACGCGGCCTGATACTCGCGAATGTGCTCGGGTCCCAGCCGATCGGGTGAACGATGGAAGTGCCGACTGAAATGCTCGACCGTCCGGATGTAAGTGTGGATGGTGGACTCGGCGTAGTTGCGGCGCCGTAACTCCTCAAGCATGATCTGGCGTAGATGGGTCACAGAGAGTTCCTCCTCTGCGACACAAATTAGCTCAGATCTCCTCGACCGCCGGCTCCGCAACACGCGAATGCGTCCGCCGCAAAGCGGCTTCGTTCAAGTCGGCTTCTAGGAAGTTTCACCCGAACAGTGCTGGTAAATGCGCTTGGGAAATTGACGCGCCGGTTCTCGGATAGCCGGCAACTCGGAAACTTCGAGAGCACTACTTCGGAAGCGTAATGCAGTCACAGTTGCACCCAGCTTCTTTTGCACCCGAATGGCCTTACACCCTTGCTGTTCATCGCGCGAATCCTTGCTTTCGAGATAGAGCATAGCAATAGCCGCAAGAAGTCTATTCGGTGATACGGCGATATGAGCTCATCAATCGGTAGTTTGCTGGACTATCAACTTCTCCAGCCAAGCGCCGTCGATCCGCAAAACAGGTACTGGATTCCGAAGCCGACCTGGCACGTTTCGCGGGCGAGGCACCTAGAGCCCAGATCCTCCCAAAAGCCGACAAAAGCAAGTACTTCTTGACCGTCAGCGGCGTTGTGTCTTTACTTCTGTAGATAGACGTCGTCAATCTCAAGCTTCAGAGTCCAATAGTTAGTCAGACCAGCTGTGACCTGCAGCCGCTTACATCTCGGACCTGAAGTCGCCTCGCTTACAAACACGTCATATATTCCCGGTTGAAGTGAAGCTTCGTACCGGCCATCCTTAGAAGGCTTCAGGAGGGTTGGCGTCTCTGGAGGAGATTTGAGCCCGCGGGTGTAACCGTGTACCTCGACGATTACATTGGTGGCCGGTGTATTGTCGGTGTCTCCCCAGGTCACGATCACAACGAGTCTTCCATCTTTTCCTTCGGGCTGATCTGCACCAACAGCCATTCCAGTTGGCAAGGAGGCAAGGAGCAATATGAGTAAGCACGAATATCTGAGGCTCGGAATGTTCATGATGATCTTCTCTCTTCGTTACTAGTGCATGGCGTCTATGGCGGCCGCACAATTTTCAATAACTTTTTGAGTGTTAGCCGACGAGGCTCCTGCTTCTGTGGCATCGGGAACAATGCCTGGTGGGCGAACCTTGTGGGCAAGCTCATGAAGCAGGATGACGATTCGAGTCAAGTGCTGCCAGCCGGGTACGTCCCCCCACCAAGAGTGGATCACAGCCTATACCTACACAGCCGGAGGCGTAAAACCTTCCGTTGTTGTTCACAAAAATGGGCCCCCAAGTGACCTGCCCCCGGCTTTCGTTCACGTAAGAATACGACAAGTCTCTGCTGCTCCATCCTGGGGTTGAGCCGGGATAGAGGAGCGCGAGGGGAAAGGGACGGCATTTGAGTCTCTTTCCTCTCGCACAGCTGTGTAGAAGCCTGCTGCCTGCGCCTGAGCAAACTCTAGCGGCGTTTTATATCCCAGGCTGCTGTGCGGACGCTGTTCGTTGTACTCCTTCCGCCAGGCACTCTTCTCGCAGCCGCCCGTGAAAGCTTTCGATGCGCGCGTTCTGCGTCGGCTTTCCCGGCTGAATGCAGCAGCTCGATCTGCCGCTCGATACACCACGCCAGAAAATGCCGGCTCGTCAACTCCGGCCCG
>DATEHP010000157.1:0-5228 GCA_035279505.1 Candidatus Sulfotelmatobacter sp.
GTGGGTGTTGAAAAAGTCACTGAGATAAGCGGCTGAGAGTCGGAGAAAGCATGTTAGAACCTCGACATGCTGTGCTGGATTCCGATTTTCGGAGGCCTGCTGATCATGATGGGACACCACTCCCGCTCAGAAGCGTTGTTCTACTACTTCCGTCTGGAAGATCAGATTCCTGAAACCCATCTGCTCCGGCTGATCGACAAGCACGTCAGTTTCGAGTTTGTGCGGCAGCAACTGAAAGACAGCTACAGCGAAACCGGACGGCCCTCGATCGATCCCGAGTTGCTGCTTCGCATTCTGCTGATCGGCTATCTGTACGGCATCAGCAGTGAACGCAAGCTGGTGGAAGAGCTAGGCATGCACCTGGCTTGGCGTTGGTTTACTGGCCTCAGCTTCGATCAGGAGATCCCGCATCACTCGACGTTCTCTAAGAACCGGCATGGGCGTTTTCAGAAATCGAAACTGTTTGAGCAGTTGTTTGAGCAGATTGTTCGGCAGTGCATGGAAGTGGGACTGGTGCAAGGTCAGCACCTGTCCGTGGATGGAAGTTTGGTCGAAGCCAATGCCGCCAAGCAGAGCCGCATTCCACGAGAACAGTTGGTGGAAGCGGCTCAGGTTCGCCAAACGGTGCGCCAGTATTTGCAGGAAGTAGAACAGCAGAACCCGGTGGAGGAGCCGGTGCATACGCAAGATCTAGTGTCGACGACGGATCCTGATTCCACCTACATCACTAAGGGCGGCACCCCGGCACGGCTGGGGTACTACGACAACTATTTGGTGGACAATCAGAGTTGCATCATTGTGGGGGTGCAGGCGACGGCAGCGCGGATGAGCCAGGAGACGGTCGCAGCCCAAGATATGCTCACGCGTTTTGCGCACTGGCGCGGAGGACCGCCAGAATCGCTGGCGGCTGACACGACCTACGGCAATGGAGAGTTTTTGCAATGGCTCGCGGAGCGCAACATCACTCCTTACATGCGGACTCGAGACAGTATCCGCAGGAAGAGAAGCCCCTTCTATGGTCCCGAGCGTTTCACGTATGAAGCGGGCAAGGATCGCTATATCTGTCCCGCCGGTCAGCCCCTGAACTATGTGGGTCTGAACGTGCGCAATCGTGCTCATGCCTACATTGGCAGCGGCAAGCGCTGTGGTGCGTGCCCACTCAAACCGCAATGTACCAGTGGTCGTTACCGGTATCTCGCCATTCACATGCATGAGCCGGTGCGGCAACGGGCCCGCGAGTTGGCGAACACGGACGCATTCGTCCAGGCGCAACGGCAAAGAAAGAAGGTGGAGGCGTTGTTCGCCGAACTCAAGAACCAGATCGGACTACGTCGCCTGCGTCTGCGGCGATTGAAGTACGTGCGCGAGCAGTTCTTCCTGGCGGCCGCTGCACAGAACATCAAGCGCTTGGTGCGGTTCCTCAGCAGCCAGTCGACTCCGGAAATGGCAACGGCATGAAATGAGTGAGAAATCGGAATGCGAATAACCAAGGGTGAGCGAACAGGAGCTTGGAAAACCCAGAGTTTTTCAACACCCACTCTCTATTTCACTCATTGACCATGCGCTGCCCCGATACTCGCAGGCACAATGTTGGCGTGACGAACCACTTCCTGCCAGATTCCGGCCCGTCTCATCCAGACCGCCGTAAAGCGAAGATGTTCGGTCCTCCCTACGTTTGGCATCTTTCCACCCCACATACCGTTTCGCTACCAGCCACAATGACCACTTCGCGATAGACACGAACATATTCAATCTGTCGCTCATACGTAGGAATTGCTAAGAAGCCGGAATTGACCATCCCAAGCACCTGCTGTTTGGTCACGAATTTATTGAGAGGATTGGTGACCACAAAATCGTCTGACCAAAGGAATGCCATGGTTTTTGAGTCATTGTGGACGAATGCCTGAACCTCTTCATCATTCAGCTTGCGTATTTCGCTCTCAATCTGCTTCTCATCAGTGCTCGCGTTACCGACCTGCGCAAAAGCATTCAAAGTCGCGACAACCAACGCAATGGACAACAATACGATTCGTTCCGCAAAGGTTCTCATCCTTCCTCCTTGTTCGGGTGGTCGGGGTCTGGTGACCCGAGAGATTATGCAGGATTTACTCGTGACGAGAAAGAGGCCGGGGCATCAGTTGGCGTAACATCCTGATTTCACTCAGAATGGCGCTTTGCCGCTCAAAGCGTCAAATCGCCTGATTGCAACAGTTGAGGTCGCACGATTGGGGCTAACGTACAATCACTCTGATGTTTACAGCTGGTTCGCAGCCTCGCCGCCAGTTGCTCCGGCATGTCTGCTGAAATAAGAACATCAGCTACCTTGCCTCAACTTCACGCCCGGGAGCCAGGCATCGCCAACCTACCGTACGGCTACAGGCCGTGCGCTGAGCAAGCGCCACCGGAATGTTGATTAGGCTGCTCTCCGAAAGCGAATACGACAACCTAACCTCCCAGCCCTTCATCTGATTCCTCGGTCCGCTGGAGGTTCACCATGGCGCGTCCTTCGTTGTTCTGCCTGGTAGTCTGCTTCGCTTCCTTTGCACTCGCCCAAAACGCCAATCCGGTTCAGGTCGTTTATGTGCTCGAGGGCAAAACCATCGTCACTTATAACGTCGATCCACAAACGCTTTACGCTTCCCAAGTTGGATCGCCGCTCACCGTATACGATGCCACCCCGGGCTACGGCGTGCTATATCCGTCTCCGAACGATCACTTCATTTACTTCTTCGCGCCCGACAGCCACAACAACGAGCACCTCTGGGTCTTCGCAACCGACGCCTCGGGCGTGCCTCAGGCTCCAGCCACGCAAGGGATGACGGTAAACGGTTTTTGGGACGGACCGCAATTTGATCCCCGCTTTAACTTCGCTTACATGGTGGTTAAGTCCCCGAACGACGTCAACTATAACGCCACTTACTCCCTTCGCCGGTACGCGGTCGATCCAGCCTCAGGAAGGCTGACTCAAGCAATAGTCGAGTCGCAATACGTGCTTCCCGATGATCCAAGTGCAGCCGACTGCTGGTTGTCACTCATGGGATTCAACCCGGCCGGTACCATTTTCTATGACGCGGTAGTCTGCGGCAACCGGGACACCGAAGGAGGTACATATTACGAGCGTTCGCTGAATTCTCAAACTGGCGGGCTCGGCCCCGATATCCAAATTTACACTTGGTCAGGTGGAAATGGTGGGTACGAGAATATCCAGTTCGTTCATAATTTGATGTTTGACTTTGTCGTGCCCAACAGCTTCCAGCAGGGCATTGACTCGGTAAATATCGACCCTGTAAAGCCCAATACCAAACCGTCAGTACATTGCACAGCCAGCATGCTTGAGGCTTGCGGAAATGCAGGCGGTGTCGCTCATCCTTCCGGCAAATACCTTTTCATGCAGATTTCGGCAGATACAACCCAGATCGAAAGAGTCGAACTTGGCCAGCACAAAATAGTAGATACCGGGAATTACATCCCGTATCAGTTCGGTCGATTCAGCCCGGATGGAAGTCTGGTCTACGGGTTCCTCAATCAGAGTTCTGGATACACGCTTGAAATTTACGGATTCAATCAGACTACGTCGACGGTTACCCCGGGCGGAGCGATCTTCGTGCCTTCTGGATTTGACCCGTACTTTGTGGCAGAGCGGTATTGACTTGCTTGGGGCGGTGATACTTTTTTGCCAATGCATCAAGCGGGCAGATCGAAGACCGGAAGGCCAACTCACACAGCCGCCGCTGCAATAGGGCGCTTCGAGCGGATCATTGAGAAGACAGTTTCCACCAACAACGGCACTGCGACAATCAGGAACCCTAAGCCCCACATTTTCATTCGGGCCATCTCGATGATGAACTCGGAAAGATTGGCACCGATGCAAAATATTCGAAGCCCGTTAACACCATCACCGTTGTGGAGCCTCAGGAAATTGAACATCGCGACGAATATCCACAGCAGTGGGGTATCGAGAACTGCGCCCGGAGGGTGTCGCAGTTCTGTCATCACGATACTGACAAGACCTAAGACAAAAATCGCCCAAGCACACGCGTAGTCCACGTATTTCATGACCCGCCTCCTGAACGCACGAATAATGATGGATCGCATCCTATCCGAAAGTGGGCGTGGGAAGCGAGAGTGATGCCAAAAAGGACGACGGAGCCGGGTCAGGGGTTTTGAGTTTCCATGGGCCTGCGGCCGACCCATCGGGATGGAAGTATTCGCTAACACAACCGCCAGCTTGTTCTTACGGAACGATGATTTTTGCCCGGGCGAGAGCTTCGAGCTATCCTTGGCCGCATGATTTCAAAGTGGCTTTGGGTTTTACCTACGATCCATCTCGCCGCCTGCTTAACCATCTGGATCGCAAAGATTGAATCAGGGGTACACTACCTGATCTACGCCGACTTTCCCCTGTCGTTGTTCATCGTCATTCTCGGGTGGCGCAATGACGCATTCCTTCTCTTGTTCGCTGTCATGGGAACAGCATGGTGGTACGGGATAGGCTATTTCGGCGAGCGGTTTCTCAGGAGTCTTACCTAGGGAGAACCAACTACTGTAGACCGGGATCCGTCACGGGTATCAGTTGTTACAAAATCCTGTGGGTGTTGAAAAAGTCCCTGAGATTAGCAGGTGGGATTTAGGGGGCTGGCCCATCCCTTCCACTGGTGAAATCTAACATTGGTGGTTGGCCCACCCTTCCCGCGGTTTGTGCGGGAGGGTGGGCCTTCGGTAATGTCGAAGCCATTCCCAGGCGGACGGCCCAATCTGTCCGTGACCCCATCACTGCGCTCGCACCCCTTAAAGGCGCATACTGCCGGTTGCCCCATCCTTTCGCGTTTGTGCGAAAGGGTGGGAACCACGGGCCTATAACTCTGCCACGTTCGCTCTTGCCCTCTTTCCCACGATGGCGGGAAAACACTCTGTGTGATTCACAATCACACTGCCCTATGATCTCCATCACAGACAACCCCGCCCCATTTCTGCGAGCCTAAACTAACCACCAAGTGTGGACAGCCTCCACGGACCCAGAGTCCGATGGGGGCTTCGTAATTTGGGCGAAGATAAGTCCCCAGTACCGAGAAAGATCTTTCAAAACCAGCAAAGCAAGACCAAGGGCTGCTCTTCGTCAGCGACGAGCGGCTCGGGCGAAGCGTTAGCCAGAAATCGCGTCCACCTCTACCCGGCGTCATCCCGACCGTAGCCGTTTTTCCGGCGGAGGGAGGGATCTCCCATGCAGC
>DATEHP010000158.1:0-41500 GCA_035279505.1 Candidatus Sulfotelmatobacter sp.
ACACCCCGACAAGATTCTTGCAGCCTACAAATGCCTTGCCAGAAGTGCGGGGGGAACGCTTCAGCCGGCCTTTCCCAAACGTCGCAAGTAAGGCGATGGGCCCGAATCACGTTGTTCGGAGAGTGGCACACGCTTACGCCAAATTTCGCCGTGATGAAACCCGCACGCGAATCCATCCCAAGGAAGACTCGTAGAGCTTAACGTGAGTGGCACCAAACGAAATAGGGGATGGAGGCCCCGGGCAGAGTCGAACTGCCGACCAACGGTTTAGGAAACCGCTGCTCTATCCATCTGAGCTACGGGGCCAAAGGAGCAATTCATTATCTCACGCGAATTTCGGCTTCTCGTGGCAGCGGGCGGCTCGTAATGGGCCATAGCCTGTTGGGACGGATGGAAGCGGGAGTGGGTTTTTGCGGAGCTTTTCGCTCGAATTTGGTTTTTAACCGCAGGAACCGGTTTTCAATCAGGTAGTACGAGGATGTACCAAAGAGCACAGACACTGCAATTACCGCCGGAAGGTGAAACCACAAAGAATGCATTCCGAAGAGCACGATCACTAGGCGGTTGGCGAGCATGTGATAGAGAAACATGCCATAGGAAATTTTGCCCAAATATACAGTCACCTTCCAGTTCAGCCAGCCCCAAAGCCTTGAGTGTCCCAGGGCGATAACCTGCACCAGCAAGATAGCTGTAAGCAGCGGGTCGAGGACGAAACCTACGGAAAAAATGTACGCAAGACCGCGACGGAAGGAGATCGCAATGGAGGCGATCGTCAGTAAGAACGGAATTAGTGAATACCAAGTACGGGCCACAATCCAATTCCAAAACCACGTTCCTACGCCGCGATTCAGGAGAACAGCCAACAGGCAGCCGATGAGGATGTGATCGGCCCTGGTGTCAAACGAAAAGCTGATCCATTTTTCGCGGACGTGAAGGCCGAAGAAAAGGACCAATCTATGGATATTGATCAAAACGATTGCAGCAACCAGGACGTACGTCAGTCGTCGAAGCTTCTTGTGAAATGCCACGAACACGCAAGGCCACAAAAGATAGAACTGTTCTTCGACGGACAGGGCCCAGGTGTGCTGGGCGGTGTGGGCGATGTTTGGTGTCAGGGCAAGACGGTAATTGCTGGTGTAGAAGAAGGCACTCAAATAGTCGAAGAGCAGCGATCGATTGGGCCATGCGAGGGTTAGCCAACGCGCGGCTATCGAGAGGATCAAGAAGACATAGAAAGCAGGAAAAATTCGCAGAATGCGTCGGACATAGAAGTTGCGTATCGACACATCTCCGGTTCTTTCCGACTCATTGAGCAGCATCCAGGTAATCAGAAAACCGCTGAGGACGAAAAATGTCAGAACGCCGCGGCCTTCAGGAGAAAATGGAACATGCAAGTGGTGGAAGATTACAAGAAGTACAGCGACTGCGCGCAATCCGTCGAGCGAAGGGATCTTTTTCTGGCTAAGACTGGCGCTCAGTCCGGGATTCAGAACAGAAGTGCGTGCAAGTTTGTCCGCCATGGCGAAGTGGGACGAGAGCCCGCATCGCTGGAGGATTATTGTCCGAGGGGGGATTGGCCAAGATAGCGGACGGAAGGCGACGCGATTACTGCTAATACTACCGGGGCAGTATAGCAGTCGAGTTCGGGAATTGCTACGAATGAAAATTACTTAGACTCAATAACTTAGGGGCAATGCTGCACCTGTTACGCAACTCCCTGCGTTGCGTTATGGACTGAGCGGAAAACGCGCATCCAAGGAATATTTTAGTTAACGCCTATAGCACTTTTGGGAGTTTCTGGTAACCGCTGGGCTACAATTCGTGGTGCAATTTACAAACAATCATAGCGAGGCGAGCAGGTTCGTACTGCGCATGCGGGTGGGAACTCCAAAACATGATGATGGCTCACATGACCACGAGCGCTGCATCGGTTGTCGACGACAAGAAAGTCTTCTATAACCGCTTTCTTTTGATCGTTGCGGGGCTCGGAGGGCTGTTGTATGGCGTCGACGTCGGCATTATTGCGGGCGCGCTTCCGTATCTGGAGGCAACGTCAGGGCTCAATGCCGGACAGCTTTCGATTGTCGTCGCCGCGGTTCTTCTGGGTAGCGTGATCTCCACCCTGTTTGCTGGCTTGCTCGCCGACTGGATGGGGCGCAAATGGCTGATGGCACTGAGCGGGGTCATGTTTGTGATCAGTATTCCCATGATCGCGCTGGCGCAGGGATACACACCGCTCGTGCTCGGGAGACTGTTGCAGGGGGTGAGCGCAGGGCTCATTGGTGTCGTGGTACCGCTCTATCTGGCGGAATGTCTGACCGCTTCGAGCCGAGGCAAAGGAACAGGAATCTTTCAGTGGCTTCTCACATTGGGGATCGTAACCGCGGCGCTGGTTGGCGCTTATTTCAGCTACCGCGTCGATATGGTTGCCAAGCTTGGGGACGCTGCGAAACTGCTGGCCTTCAAAGACTCGGCCTGGCGTGGCATTTTCTGGGTGTCGCTGCCGCCCGGAGTGTTGTTTGTAATTGGCAGCTTCATGGTCGCGGAATCACCGCGCTGGCTGTTGCGCCGGGGTAAGAGGGCTGCAGCCCTAACAGCACTTCTGCGCTCGCGGACGGAGGAGCAGGCGAATCTCGAAGTCAGTGAAATGGAACAGCTCAGCGCCGCGGAGAATGCGAAAGGCTCCGGCGACACGAAGTTTAAAGACAGCTTGCTCCGGCGAAAGTATGTAATTCCCTTTGTGCTGGCCTGCATCATCCTTGCCTGTAATCAGGCGACCGGAATCAATTCCATTATCGCCTACAACACCAATATCCTCCTGCAGAGTGGACTCTCCGATGTGGCCGCGCATTGGGGTTACGTCGTATTTACGATTATCAATTTCCTGGTCACCTTCGCCGGAGTAGTGTTGGTGGATCGAAAAGGGCGCAAGTTCCTGCTCGCCGTGGGCACCGGCGGAATCATTCTTTCCCTTCTTTGCACGGGAACAATCTTCTTAAAGACCGAGAAGCTGCGGGTGGACGCGAGACATGTGGTGCAGAGCCTCGTCCAGCAGGATCAAACGCTGATGTTGACTTATAGCCCCGACTGGGCGAACCCCTTCAGCGGTGATGATGGACGCCCGAGATCGCTGGTGGTCATCTACTCTTATGGCGACTTCCGCGCTGCCACACCAGTTCTGCGCTCGGATGATCCAGCGGCCAAACCGGTCGAGATCAAACGTGAAAGCTCGATTCCGGCGAACAAGGTGGTGGCATTTTTCTCAAATCCTTTCGGAAACCTCGATGTGGCGAGACGCGCTCCGCTGCGCATTGAGAATGCTCTGATTACACCCGTCCCGCCTCCGCGGAATGGGTGGATTGTGGCGATTACTTTGTTCATCTTCATGGCGTTTTATGCGGTGGGACCAGGGGTTTGCGTGTGGCTGGCGCTTTCGGAATTGATGCCGACGCGGATTCGATCGAACGGGATGAGCATTGCACTAGTGCTCAATCAGGCTGTTTCGACTACGATTGCGGCCGTTTTCTTACCCACAGTCGGTAAGTATGGGTATTCGACGATGTTCTTCGGGTTCGCGGCTTGCACCGTAATTTATTTCGTAACCGCGACCTGGTTCCTGCCGGAGACGAAGGGGAAAACGCTGGAGGAGATTGAAGCGCATTTCGAGGGCGCGGCGAAGGCGTAGCAGGATTGCGCGAGCGTGTAGGCCCAAGACTCGTCCTGAGCGGAGTCGAAGGATGGCCCGCCACAGGTGGCGAGGAACGCCGCCCCTACTTTGGAGCCAATGCACAGCATCATGCTGTAGTCTTAGGTTTTTGTTCTTAACTCTCACTCATTTATGCCAACTGACAAACATATGAACGGCTCCAGCGACAACTTTGCCCACGCGATGCGTCGGGAGATTTATGAGCAGCCTGACGCGATTGCCCGGACGATCGAGAAGCATCTCAAGGATGACATCATTTTCCCAGGCGAACTGCAACCCATCGAGGGCGCGCTGCTGACATTTGAGAAGCTGATTATCGCCGCCAGCGGGTCGAGCCGGCATGCGGGCCTCGCGGGCGAAATCATGATTGAGGATCTTTCCGGCGTTGCCGTCGACGTCGAGTATGCGAGCGAGTATTGCTACCGTTCAACACACGCCGCGGTCGACCCCATTGTGATGGTCATTACTCAGTCGGGCGAAACGGCGGACACGCTTGCCGCACAGCGCGAGGCGCTGACGCGGGGGGTGAAGACTATCGCCATCTCGAACATGCCGGACACTACGATCGTCCGCGAGGCTGGGGCGGCTCTCATTACAGGTGCCGGGCCCGAGCGATCGATTCCGGCGACGAAGAGCTTCACTACACAGGTCACGATTCTCTATCTTATGGCGCTCTTCCTGGCGCGTAAGCGCGGACGGATGACGTCGGAGGTAACGCGATCGTACCTGAAACGTTTGCAGCAGTTGCCCGAAGCGATCGAGAAGAATCTTTCTACCTGGGATGGCCTGGCGGAGGAATTCGCGAGAGCGCATTTTCACGCCGAGAAGTTTCTGTATCTCGGACGAGGAGTGCATTACGCCATCGCGCGCGAGGGAGCATTGAAGCTGAAGGAAATCTCGTACGCGCACGCTGAAGGATACCCCGTTGGAGAACTGAAACACGGTCCAAATGCCCTGGTCGACGAGAACCTCCCAGTAGTGGTGCTGGCGACTTGTGATCGCAACGATCCCGATTCGGTGCTGCGGTACCGCCGCACACTCGAAGTCATGAAAGAGGTACGATCACGGCGCGGGCAACTAGTGGTGGTTGCAACCGAGGGCGACCAAGAGGTTGCCACAATTGCCGATCGGGTGTTCAATGTTCCGGCCGCTCCGGAGCTGCTCCTGCCGATTCTGGAAGTCATCCCTCTGCAGTTGTTCGCCTACTACGTCGCAGTGAAGAAGGGATACGACGTTGACCATCCGCGGAATCTGGTGAAGGCGGTTGTGACGGAGTAAGTTTCATCCATCGACCAGATCACCAAGCGGTCGGTCTGCCAACGAGATGGGGCTACGGCTTTGATGGGCTGGCCGGATCGTCGTCGGGACATAGGCCCAGGCACGCAACGGCGCCGACAGCGCCTCCTGCGACGATTTTCGCCCACATTGAATTCATCAGGGCACCTAAGCCTGCCACGTTATCGCCTCTCATGTAAGGGGCGCCACATTTTTCTTCGCGAGACTTCTGTTCTCCCTCGCGCACGATATCGCGGGTCGAGCGGGACGGATTTTTAGCTTCCTGAGCCTTCTTCGCCCGACTATCGATGTAGACATCACTCTTTGTGGCGTTGACCGTTACTTTACCGTCTACATCCAAGACCTCGTATTGCGTCCGCTGCGAAACGTTTACCGGAGTCACGGTCAGGCAACCTACTCGCACGCGCAATCCTTTTGTGGTGCTGACCGAAAGACTCCCATGATCAAGGACCAGTTCGTCGCCCTCAAACTGCACCACTGTATCGCTGTTGATGTCGGCGGTGGATCCGCTGACTTCAATTCGCGCCACCGCATTCTTGGGAGTTTCGACGAGGTCATCCGGAAACAGCGCAATCGAAGTTGGAGCAGGACTCTTGTTGACAAGAACCCCCGAACCACTGCTGCGCAGAATTGCCGCTGCAGTCTCATCGGCGGCTAGAGACACCGGGAGAATGACGGCCATGGAAGTGCACACGAAATGGCTCCATCGCAGCAGAATCCCACCCAATTGTTCCGCACAGACTGCTGTATTGAGCTTAGCGTCAGAATCTTGGTTCGCCTATTAGCGACTCAGGTGCGCTCGCAAAGATTGGCACCAAATGTGATGGCCTGAGGTGGGGCTCTTAGACGCGGGCGAAATCGATGTACCCTTTGCGCATATCGGTCCGGATGAGCTTGGCCTTCAGTTTGTCACCCACATCGAGGCCTTGCGCTCCTTGGACGAGCAGCCCCTCAACGTGCGGTTGAAGGACCCGGACGAACGTGCCGTGATCGGTGACTCCGGTGACAATTGCATCGAAGGTCTCCCCCACGCGACGTTGCATGGCGACAGCCGCCAGGCGTTTGGACATCTCACGTTCCACTTTGCGAGCCGCGTCTTCTTTCTGCGTACAGTTCGAGGCGATATCAGTCAATTCGTGATCGGAATAGGGATTCGGTTGGCCCGCAAGCATTGCTTTGATCAGGCGCTGCGTGACAACGTCGGCGAAGCGGCGATTGGGGGCCGTGGAGTGTGTGTAGTCCTGCACCGCCAGGCCAAAGTGACCGGGAGCGGTTTCTCCGGCGGGCTCCAGAACATACTCACCGGGACCGATGAGTTTGATGACGGCAAGCGAGAGGTCGGCGAAATGATCGGGATCGGCAGCCTTCCGTCGCAGCAGGAGATCGTTCAGGGCTTTCGAGTCCGGCTGAGCGGGAAGCTTTTCGCCCTTGGTGGCGGCGAGTTGAACGATGCGATCCCAACGTTTGGGCGTGCGTACGATGCGGCGCAAGGACGAAACGTTTTGCAGCAGGCGGGCCACGACTCCGTTGGCGGCGACCATGAAGTCTTCAATTAATTCCGTAGCGCGATTCTTCTGCTGTTTGACGACATCGACTACCTGCTCATTGAGGACGAGCGGATGCACCTCGTCAGTCTGCAGGTTCAGAGCACCGTTCTGGAAACGTTGGCTCTTGAGCTTCTGCGCGACGTCACTTTGCAGCTTCAACTGGTCTTGTAGTTCAGTCGATTCGGCGACCTTGGGCGGAGGCGCGGCAGTTCCTTCCAGCCACGTTCCGACAGAGTTGTACTGGAGCTGGGCTTTGTTTCGAACCAGAGCTCGATAAACGTCGGATGATTTGAGGTTGCCACCCGTGTCAACGACAAATTCAATGACGATGCTGAGGCGATCCTGGTTCTCGAGGAGTGACGTCACACCGGTCGAAAGCTGCTGGGGCAACATGGGAAAGTTTCGAATTCCCGTGTAAACGGTGGTTGTTTCGCGGGCCGCGTGCTGATCGATCGGAGTCATTTTCGCCACGAAAGCATCGACATCGGCTATGCCCACCATGACTTTCACATCGCCATTTGAGGCACGCTCTACCACCTCAATCTGATCCAGGTCGCGAGAGGTATCGTTGTCGATGGATGACCACAGGAGGTTGCGCATATCGCGAACATCGCGCGGCGAGACTTGCGGCTGCTGCCCGAGATTCGCGAGCTGCGTGGAGACCGACGTAGGAAAATCGGGCTCGAACCCGTACTGCTGCATGATCTCTTTGGCGGTAGCCTGTAGATCCAATTGCGAAGGATTCGCGTCTTGCATAGCTCCTCATGCGAATGGAAGTGGGTTTCAGGCTAACATGAACAGGGACTTGTCCGCGTTAAAGCATTGAAGGTGACGGAGAATCGACATGCACAGGTTAGGTTATGGTCTTGCGTCTGGAATTTGCTGGATGTTGATCTTTACGAATCTCTGTTCTTCTCAGGAGAAAGCCATGGGAGATAAGCCCAGCGCGACGTCACAGGAGCAGGCAACGCGTGCGACGATCGATCGGTTCAATGAGGCGTTCAATCGCCATGACGCTGATGCGTTGGCGGCACTTTTGACCGAGGACACAGTATTCGAGGACACTTCGCCCCAGCCGGATGGGCGGCGGGTAGAGGGAAAGCGGGCGGTCGTCGAGTTTTGGCGAACCTGGTTCGAACGGAACGCGGACGCTCGTTTCGAAGCCGAAGAGATCATTGTGAGCGGCAATCGAGCGACGGTCTTGTGGGTTTATCACAAGATGCGCGACGGCCAGCCCTGGCACTTGCGGGGAGTCGATGTGTTTACGGTGAAGGGCGGCAAAGTAGCGGCGAAGCTAGCATATGTGAAGGGCTGAGGCTAAGGGAGGCTCCGCTTTGCTGCGGAACCACCGCAGCGCTGGAAACTATTTCCGCGGATGCACATCGGAGTTAGTGAAGACGCGGGAAGTATTGCGTTTTCGGGATTTCCAGAACGCGGCGACATCTCCAAGAGGTACTCCGTAGCCGCGCGCAAGAAGCGATTGCCTGTTAGCCGTCCCGGTCACACCTACGTCCAAGATACTCGAGGGCAGGTTCGAGGGGAGCTGAGCCCCTGAAAGTTGAATGACGCTGGATCCGGATGAGACCTCAGCGGCTTCTGCAGAGACTGTAGTCAGGGCAGACACGGATTGGCTCGCGACGGAATTCATATACCGGGCCGTGTCGGAGGGGGCCATACCCGGCGTTTCCAACCGTCGTCCAACGATTTCGGTGCTTTTGTGTTCTCCCCAGTAGACGCCGCCTAGGAATGCATCACTCGGCGATGCGGATGAAGGCGCAGTCTGCTCGGCAGTAGTTTCGTTTGTGCCCGCGCTTACGGCAACGGGCTGCGTTTCACCCAATGAGAGAGATGGGGTCGCGATAGAACGAAGCAGCATCGGTGAACCCGTTGTGACGAGATACTGCGGTCGCGCCGAAAACTCAGTGTCTTGCGCGAATGAAATTCCGGCCAGAACCAAGAGCGGGAGTAGTGTGCGGTGAAGGCCCATACTCACCTCCTACAGGCGAAACTTATTCTCGGCAATTATGAACCGGATGCAGGCGATTTGCCAGATGAATTCATCCCAAAACCCGCTTTCCGAGCGGGGTTCGACCTACTGCGAAGGAGGGGTGGCATTACGCCTCTCGCGCCGATTTTCCAGAATGACATAGAGCATGTAGCAGACAATCGCGAGGTTCCCGATCAGCAGAGCGCTGCGCCAGAAGGTTATGCCTCGGAAAAGCTCCCGAAGTTCCAGGGGCAGCAGCAGACTTCCGGAGACGAACGCGACCCATTCGGCCCAGGTTCGTGCGTTCCACAACCCGTAGGCTTCCGTAAATCGCAATGCAGCATAAGCGAAGGCAATGCGTGCCGCAGCCCAGAGGCGCGCATCTGTCACGCTGTCGGCGAAGTCGAGAAATATTTGCGCCGAGCGCCGGTCCGTACTGATGTGAAGAAGCGACAACAGCCTTTCGGCGATGAGCCAAGTGTCTTTGTGCACCAGAGCAATGGCGCAAATCCCCATCAACACCACGAATACGCCTTTAGCACATTCCAGAGTGGCTACAGCTCGCAGCACGCGCCGCTGATTGCGATGCGGATCAATTGTCTTTCCGTCTGGGCGCATGGACGCTGACGAGTGCAAATGGGCAGGGTATCACGGCAAGCCAGGATCGCCCACATGGGTTCCTAACTCCGCTTGATGGTTATGTTCGAGCTTACCTCAGTAACTGGATGGCGCATCCCGGACATGTCAGGATCACGGCGAGGAATCATCATGCGAAGAGTTCTGTGCGTGCTCGCGGTGGCAGCGATTTGGAGTGTGGCAGTGTCCGCGCAGGAGGCTCCGCAGACAGCGCGACAAGCGCTCCTGGAAATGTTCTTCAGCAAGACATCGGGAACTTTTTCCAAACACCTTCCGGCCGTCACGCTGGCCGCTCTCGAGAAATCAGGGGCCCTGGCAAATCTGCAGCAGTACTCGTTGTTAGCAGGCCAATTGCAAACCCAGGGAACGAACTATCAGACCTTCGAAACCGGGTCGGTGCTTTTGTCGGGCGAAGATCCGAAGACCGGGCAAAAGGTGGAAGTAACCGTGGAGAACGACGCTCTGCGCGGGGAACGAGACGATATCGAGCTGTCTTTCCAGACCTACAAAAATGGCCAGGCGCAACGCACTCCGTTCCTGCCTCGCGTGACATTCACGATGAAGCAAGAAGCGCGGATCTGGAAATTGAGCGAGATCTCGGTCACGATTCGCTTACCCCTGGCGGACCCGGACTTGCTGAAGGCGATGACTGAAAACATGAAGGCAAGGGAGACTGCGAACGTCTCTGTTACCCCCGTCTCCGTTACACCTCGCACGCAAACTGCTACCTCATCAGCGGGAAGCGATGCGCAGGTATTGGCGGCGATGCGGACGATTCTTGCGGCGGAGATCACGTACGCGACCAGTTATCCGAGAGTTGGCTTCACTTGCACGTTGTCGGACCTCGACGGCTTTGGAGGAGGCGAACCGAACGAGCATCAGGCGATGCTCATAAATAGCGGATTGGCCAGCGGGAAGAAGCATGGATTTGTGTTCACGCTCTCCGGCTGTGGGGGCGCGCCCGCCACTGGCTTCCACTTATCGACAGTGCCGAACGCGAACACCTTCGGACGGAAAGCATTCTGCTCGGATCAGTCGGGGACTATCCGATCATCGGACGACGGGAACCCGGCTACCTGCTTCGCCAGCGGGACGCTAGTTCAGTAAAGCAGCATCACTACAGAGGACACTGAGGTAGCACAGAGGTTCGTCAATTCCTCTTCTGACGGATCGCGGACCGCAACTCTGCAACGATTTCCTGCGAGGCTTTGATCGCTGCGGCGTGCTGATTCACGTTGAATGAAATCGCTCCTACGCGAGCGTGACCGCCGCCGCCGTAGCGCTCACAAATACGTGCGAGATTCACTTCAGGCTCCTGCGGCGCCCACGGATTGGATCCTACAGAGACCTTCACCCGAAAGCTGCTCTTGCTGAGGCCGACGCTGTACACCGATTCGGGATGCAAGTAATAGGGGATGAATTTGTTGTAGCCCTCAAGGTCGTGATCGGTCACGTCGAAGAAGATGGTGCCGTCGTTGCACTCGGTCCGCTCCTTCAGAATTCCGATGGAAAGTTCGTGGCGCTTGAGAAGCGGCGGAAGCAGGGGCGCGACGAAGGGTTCCTGCAATATCTCTCCCAACGACTTGGACGCGAGCAGCGGGATCAGGTTCGGCACGAAGCCGTGGTCGGGAGCCGATTCGATCACCATGGTGAGCTTCATCGCGGGAGCTTCCATCTCGACGGCCGTCTTCGCATCGGGATAAAGAGCTCCATCGATCACGTCGGTCCAGTGCACGAGGTCGGCTACCGATGAAGGATCGAAACCGAAGCGCTGCTGCGCAATCATGGCGATGAAACTGGTGCAAGATTTGAACGCAGGATCGTAGAACTTCCGATTGCTCTGGTCCTGCTCGAAGTGCTCGGCGTCGGCGGGAGTCAGGAACGCGCTTTCGTGATGATCGAACCACCATGTGATGTTCGGTGAGCTGGAGTACTTGAAATCGACGATGGCGTTTTCGTCACCGTCAAACTGCTTCTCATCAAACAAGGCGCCGGCACGATGAACCAGTCCAGTGAATTCGAATTGAACGTCACCGCGGATGCGCTCGCGATAGAAGCGAGAGAACAAAGCGGCCGAAGAAGCTCCGTCAAAACACTTGTCGTGATAAAACACCCGGACTCGCAATGAATTCCCCGTTCGTTCAAGATTCCGGCTCGCGAGCATCTGGCAATGGATGACTCACGATGCAGGTAAAAGCTAATAGGATTGACAGCTTACCGGACGAAAGTCAAGAGGTGGAGTGATAGAGGACACTGATGGTTACGAACTCAGCTCCGGACGCAAAGCGTTTCTGTCTCGACGAGCCGCTTACATCGCGTTGGCTTGTTTCTCTGCCAAGTCGCCGATCACGGGCAACTTGTACATCTGCCCCTGATTTGCCTTTATCAAGAGAACGATCCAGGCCACGAAAATACCAATACCGAAGGCCATCCAGAGCAGGAACATCACCAGATGCCCGAGGATGGGGATGAACGCCAATACCATCGAGAGGATTGCGAGTGCAATCCAACCTACGATCCACGCAGCGTGCAGAAAGATGTTCTGCCAGGCATGGAAACGTATAAAGCGATTCCTGTTGTACGGTTCCATAACCAGAAAAATGATCGCAGGGATGATGGTGATGTACGCCAACATGCCTGCAACATTGTCGGTCATGCCCTGAGCGGGAGCACTGGCCGTGGCAACAGGAGCGGCAGGGATACGACCGGCGCAGGCGGCACAGGTGGTAGTTCCGTCGGCAATCTGTGCGCCACACATGTTGCAAAAGGCCATGGGGATCTCCTCCGAGTATTGTGGGACCGGATGCCGGACAGACTGTAAAATTCCGCTCCCAAGCGGTATCCGCGGCAAGGTATCAAAAAAACATTATCAAAGCAATCGCCAATTTAAACGCACCCGACCTTATGTCACGTCGGAATATTGTTCGGACAGATTGCCTATCACTGGCAGGGTAAATCTTTCCCCCTGAAAAGCTTTGACCAGGAGAACGATCCACGTGAAAAGTGCGGCTAAGGCAACAACCACCGCGACGAGAACCGCAAGTAAAGGACCAACTATCGGGATAAAGAGCAGGCCAAGAAGGGCCACTCTGACAACGACTGCGAACACAACACACGCAAGCCAGAACAGGAGACACTGTATCGAGTGAAAGCGCACAAATGAATTTTTCCGGTAAGGGTTAACTAGAAGAAAAACAAGAGCCGGGATGAACGATACGTACGCGAAAGCACCTAAGAAATTCTCACGGAGACTGGCAGGTTTCTGCTTGGCTGCTAATTCGCTCTGCATCGAACGGCCACAACCGGGGCAGAAGGCCGCAGAATCAGGCATCTGGGCGGCACATACCGGGCATGACTTCAATCCAACCGCGATCTGCTCCATTGCGGGCAACATATCAGACCGAGGTGCCCGGGACAAAATCGCAGCAGACCAATTTGGCGAAACGACGGAGACGATTGTGAATAAAATAATATGTTTCGTGCAAATTTTGATGGCTTTGGAACATGGCGCTGTTCTGCAATGAGACAGTTCGCCATGCATCTCTTGAAACTACTCCGCCAAGGAGAATCCCCGTGAGTTCGTTTTGCCTGGGTTGCGGCAACAGTCTGGCTGAGGGAGAGCAGTTCTGCGGAGCTTGTGGTCGCGACTCGCTGGCGGGCGCTGGTGTGGCCCGGGTCGATCCGGAGGTGGCGTTCGGGCTTCCTCCCGAGACCAGCGGCAAGGCAATTTTCAGCCTAATCTGCGGGACCCTTTTCATCATTCTTCCTCTCTCCATCGTGGCGCTGATCTTCGGATACCTCGCCCTCTCAGAGATTCGCAAGAGCCCTGGACGCTTGAAAGGCCGCGGCCTGGCGATCGCTGGAATCGTGCTCGGGTACTTGGGGGTAGCGTGCATTGCAGGTTTGTTCGGCCTGGGGTTTTACGCGGTTCGGAAGACGGAGAAGGAGATCACTGAGGGGGCAGCTGGAATCGGCAAGGCGTCAGTCGTTTCTTCGATGCGCAGCGTGAATATGGCGGAGATCGCCTATGTGCAGGCGCACCCCGAGGCGGGCTACACCTGCGCTCTTTCTGAGCTTGCAGAAAACTGGGGAGCCCGCAGTCTCGCTTCCGGCAGGAGCGATGGATACATCTTTGAGCTGAAAAACTGCGCAAGGGAGAAATCCGACGGGCCCGTTTCGAAGTATCAACTGCTCGTCTACCCGGCACGACCGGTATCGGGGGCAGCCCGTACGTATTGCACCGATCAGTCTGACATGATCCGCGTATTGAAGAGCGGCGATCCGAACGACTGCTTTACCGTTGGTAGCGAGTTATCCACGAAAGAGATTAATGGTTCATAGGAGCCACAGCTGAGAATCATCGAGCGCAAACCATCTTCACGTGCGCTGCGCGTCGTTCTTCTTGCGGCACTCTTCGCAAATCCCATAAATCTGGAAGGTGTGGCGGGTGGCCAGGTAATGATATTTGCGGCCGATCTCCTGCTCCAGTTGGCTGACTTCCGGGGAAAAAAACTCAACCGAACTGCCGCATTCGGTACAAACCATGTGGTGATGGCTACGACGGTTGTATTGATGCTCGTAGCGCGCGATCCCGTCGTGGAAGGCGACCTCGCTGGCCAATCCGCATTCCGCCAGTAACTTCAACGTCCGGTAAACCGTCGTGTACCCGATGCCGGCATCTTTTTTCTGGACCAGACGGTGAAGTTCGTCGGTCGATAGATGGTCGCGGGTCTCAAGGAAGGTGCGCAGGATCGTGTCGCGCTGGGCCGTCTGCTTCAGGCCGACACCTTTCAGATGGCGGTGGAGGATTTCCTGGGCCTCGCGAACCATCTGGCGGGAAAGGGTGGGCTGATCGTCGATGCGCTTCTGAAGCATGGGCAGCGATTCAGAATACCATCCGGGCGTATTGAAAATGAAATTCATTTTCAACCTGGCCAAAGCGCCGCTGGCATACAATCAAAGATTCTTTATGAGCACTTTGGCAGAAGTCAGGATTCCTACCGCCCGCCGTTCCCCCCTGTTCCGCGTTCTTCTTTGGCTCTTCCTGGCGGTGCTTTTGCTAGTGGCCTGCGCGTTAGGCTACGCGTATTACGTTACCCTCTCTGCGCTTCCCCAACTAGATGGGGAGTTACAGCTCGCCGGACTTTCCGGAGCTGTGGCCGTGACCCGAGATACGCACGGGGTACCGACCATTGAGGCGGCGACTCTGGAAGACCTTTTCTTCGCCCAAGGTTACGTCACGGCCCAAGATCGCCTGTGGAAGATGGACGTAATGCGCCGTTTCGCAGGCGGCGAACTCTCGGAGATACTCGGCGAAGAAACGCTGAAGCTCGATCGTGAGCAGAAAATCCTAGGCCTGCGCGCAGCCGCACGTAACCAGCTTGGGGCGGCGAGCCCGCGTGATCGGAGTTACTTTGAAGCCTATGCACGCGGTGTGAATGCCTTTATTGGCACACACGGCAACCGGTTGCCCATCGAATTCCGGATCCTCGGCTATGCGCCGAAACCCTGGTCCTCTGAGGACTCGGTGGTAATCGGCAACCAGATGGTCAAGGACCTGAACTATCACTACTTTTACGACGCACTGGCGCGCGAGAAGATCCTCGCCAGGCTCGGGCCCGAACTCACGGCGGATTTGTATGTAAACGGATCGTGGCACGATCGTCCGCCGACAGTCATGCGTGAGGACGTGAATGACCCGGACGGACCTGCAGGTGACAGTGACGACGAGGATGATGATTCTCCGGATACGTCAGTGACGCAGAATCGAGTCCAGGCGGCCGCTATGACGAATTCTCCTTCCGAAGAAGTGGCGGTAAACGGTTCCAATGACTGGGTCGTTTCAGGCGCGCACACGATTACGGGAAAGCCACTCTTATCAAATGACATGCACCTGGGTCACCAGATGCCGAACCTATGGTATGAGGCGCACCTGCACTGCGGCACATTCGACGTGGCCGGAGTGACGCTGCCCGGGGTACCTTACGTCATAGTGGGCCACAACCAGCGACTGGCGTGGGGCTTTACCAACGTTGGCCCGACCGTGACTGACATTTACGTCGAGAACTTCAACGATCAGGGCGCGTATCAGACACCCACGGGATGGGTGCAACCGGAGCACCGGCATGAGGTCATTCACGTCAAGGGCAAGTCGGATGTGAACATCGACGTAAAGCTGACGCGGCACGGCCCGATCGTCACAGAGTTAGTGCCCGGCGAAACGCGGCCTCTAGCACTGCGTTGGACGCTTTACGATGGCATGCGGGTTCCATTCTTTGACGTGGATGCGGCGCAGAACTGGGAAGAATTCACGAAGGCTTTCTCGCAACTGGACGCTCCCGGACAGAACGTGGTGTATGCCGACGTAGATGGAAATATCGGATATCACACTACCGGCAAAGTCCCGATTCGTGCGTCCGGGGATGGCAGCCTGCCAGCGAGCGGCGCCGACGATGCGCACGAGTGGACGTCTTACATTCCATTCGACAAGCTGCCGAACATTTACAATCCGGCATCGGGAATCATCGCTACTGCGAACGGAAGAATTACTCCGGACGGATATCCGCATTCAGTGGCCGTGGAATGGGAGGCGCCGTGGCGTACGGCTCGGATTTATCACGTGCTCGAGTCGGGAAGAAAATTCTCCCCCGCGGACATGCTCACTCTCCAGACTGATATTCACTCCGACGCCCATTTGTTTGCGGCAGAGCGGTTCGTGTACGCGATCGATCACGCGAATAAACCGTCGGCGCGCGCGAAACAGGCGGCGGACCTCATGCGCGGCTGGGATGGCCGGATGCTGGCCTCATCGGCGGCGCCCACTATTGCGGAAAATTCGATCCTACAGCTTCGCCGTTTGCTGCTCGAGCCAAAGCTCGGCGCCGCACCAGCTGAGAGAAAAGACGATGGTTCACTAAATTGGACCACATACTCCTGGCAGATGCGCTCAGTGTGGTTAGAAAATGTGCTGCTGCATCATCCCAAGCGTTGGCTGCCGGAAAAGTATCCGAACTATGACGAGTTGTTAGCCGCAGCCGTAGAAGCGACGGTGAATGGTCCGGGCGCACCAAAAGACTTGGCTTCGTGGCGCTGGGGTGCGTTCAATGCGGTTGAGATTCAGCATCCGGTGCTGGGAAAGGTTCCTGTGCTGAAGTATTGGGCTGGACCGGGTGCGCACGAGCAGTCCGGGAGCGGCTTTAGTGTGAAGGCCGTCACGCGGCGTCACGGCCCGTCAGAGCGCTTCACGGCGAACCTTGCCGATCTTGACCAGTCCACCCTGAATGTTGTGACCGGTCAGGCCGGCAACTTCCTGAGTCCATACTATATGGATCAGTGGAAGGCGTGGTACGAGGGCACGACGTTCACCCTGCCGTTCAGTGCGAGAGCGGTAGAAGGATCGAAAGCACACCGGCTGTCATTGAACCCAGCAAAGTAAAGGCTAGAAAAAGTCGATTGCCTTCACGTCGCCAACATAGCCCACGATGTCGATGGTTCCCAGCGGCAGGAAATCGTTGATCAAGAGAATGTCTTTCTTGGTGTCATAGACACGCAACTGCCCGCCCTCGGCTACGTATTCCACGTAGCGTGTGGTAAATCCTTGCAGGCCGGTTACGTCGCCATTGTCAGGAGGAAAGATCACCGACCCGTTTGCGATGTTGTAGATCGACAAACACCCTCGTATTTCGCCGCCAGTGGGGTTGTTCACGTTGCCAATGTTGGTGCAGTTGCGCGAACCGACAAAGATCTGGCCGTTGGTCGTCAGATCCATGCGGTCGTGGTAGCCGTCGGTGATGGCCGTGGCGCTGGTCACTTGCATCGAGCTAAGGTCGACAACGTCGAGGGTTCCGCAATCTGTCGCTGCAGTTTTCTGCGAAGCGGGACAAGGGAAATTCACAGGAGTGCCGGCAACGTAGAGCGTGGAACCGCTCAAAAGCGCCATGGTGGCGGCGTCGACCGTGACCGTTTGGGTAACGGCGAGGCTTCCGAGATCAAAAACCGCGACGCTGGCGGGAGCGGGGTTCCCGTTGGGCAGCGTGCCACCGCAAGCGAAGCCGCAATTCAAGATGTAAGCAGTGGTTCCACTGATGATGGCGTTGACGGGCCGGCTCAAGCGGGAGTCTTGCACAATCGTGCATACCTGGTTCGGAGGATTGGTGTAGCAACTGGTATCGACAGGCGGCACCGCGGCGCCGGGGAACAGAACGGTTATGGCATCGGAGTCAGGGCTGAATACGAGCAACTCGGTCCCCTGCGAGTTCGAGACAACGGTTTGCGCATTGCTGGCGGCAATCGTCGTAAAACTGTTGGCAGCGAAATTCAAAACCTCAACCGCACCCAGGAACGCGAAACCGTTGACAGTAGCGGTCGGCACGGCGGCATAGACCGTTGGGTCGGCTGTAGGCACCGAGAGGCTCGAAGTCGGACCGGGGAGATGCACACTCCCAATGGAGGTTTGTTTGCTTGTGTTCACCGCGAAGACGCTGTTCGAACTCGAGTCGAAAGTTGCGGCAATATTCCGAGTTGGGGAAACAACGATCAGACCTGGAGAGTTTCCGGCGCTCAGCGGAGAAACGCGCGGCAGAGTGTCATTCTGGCCGTTGACGACGAATAGTGCACCGAATGCCAATGTAGCGGAAACTCCCTGAGACGCGAGCACTCGATCCCGTACGGTGACTTGCCCCCCCGATTTTCCTCCGCACGACAGCAGGATCACGCTGCTGCACAACCCCACCACCATCAGAATGCGTTTGCTCAAACGGCAGGCTCCTAAAAACATGAAAAAGGTAGATTTAACCGTGAAATCGTGGATTATAACAGACCTGAACCGCGCCCTCCGCTCGGCGGAAATTCCGGAATGTGGCAATGCGCCCGCGTCAGCCTCAGGATGCACGAACCGGCCTTCATCCTGTATTCTCAGCAATCATGGCGGCTGACCTCTTATCGCGGATTAAACAGTCCCCCGTGTTGTGCGATGGAGCAATGGGCACCCTGCTATATGCCAAGGGCATCTTCATCAATCGGTCTTACGATGAACTGAATCTTTCGCAGCCCGACCTCATTCGCAGCGTTCACCACGATTACTTGCAGGCGGGCGCCGAAATTATTGAAACCAACACATTTGGCGCAAATTCTTTTCGGCTGGCCCGGCACAGTCTGGCTGACAAGGTACGGGACATCAACCGCGCTGGAGTACGACTGGCTCGAGAAGCCGCCAAGAGCTTCGATGTCTGGGTTGCGGGATCGGTTGGCCCGCTAGGAAC
Source organism: Candidatus Sulfotelmatobacter sp. (assembly GCA_035279505.1). Lineage (GTDB taxonomy): Bacteria > Acidobacteriota > Terriglobia > Terriglobales > Acidobacteriaceae > Sulfotelmatobacter. Next base: position 18,433 of record DATEHP010000158.1, read on the forward strand.
CAGGATTGAACCCCTGGGCAAAACCTCGTTCCAGGAAGCACGTGACGCCTTCCGCGAGCAGATCGAGGCGCTGGTGGAGGGCGGTATCGATTTGCTCATTCTGGAGACATTCGGATACCTCGAGGAAATCCATCAAGCCATCCTGGCGGCCCGCGAGGTGGCCCCTTCGGTGCCATTGGTGGCGCAGGTGACAATCGACGAAGACGGAAACTGCCTCGACGGCTCGGATCCGGAGACTTTCGCGCCCAAACTCGCAGAATGGGGCGCCGACGTCATTGGCTGCAACTGCAGTGTTGGCCCCGTCGCGATGCTGGACGCGATCGAGCGGGTTCGCGCCGCGACTTCCCTTCCCTTGGCAGCACAACCCAATGCCGGAATCCCACGCTCAGTGGACGGCAGAAACATTTACCTGTGCTCGCCCGAGTATATGGCCAGCTACGCGCGCAAATTCGTCGCCGCGGGAGTTCGAGTCGTAGGCGGATGCTGCGGCACCACGCCCGACCACATACGGGTCATGAAATCGGCCTTGCGTGCCGGCGAGGCTCGGGGAAAAAACACCTCCGCGCACGTGAGTGGCGGTCCTGCACCAAAAGCAACTCCGGCTGTGCCGCTCGACAAACGGTCTGCCTTAGGCTCGAAGCTGGCTCGCGGCGAGTTTGTAACCATGGTCGAGATCGTGCCGCCCAAGGGGATCGACATCCGCAAAGAAGTTGAGGGCGCACGCTTTTTGAAATCGGTGGGTGTGGACGCCGTTAATATTCCGGACAGTCCGCGCGCGTCGGCTCGCATGAGCAACCAGGCGCTTTCATTGCTCATTCAGCGCGAGGTCGGCATGGATGCCATCCTGCACTACACTTGCCGCGATAGAAACGTGTTGTGCATTCAAAGCGATTTGCTGGGGGCGGCGGCGGTCGGAATCAGGAATCTGATCTGCATTACGGGCGATCCTCCGAAGATGGGCAATTATCCGGATGCGACCGCGGTTTTCGATGTGGATGCCATTGGTCTCGTGAACATCGTCCGCAGCCTGAACCATGGACTCGACCTCGGTGGGAATCCGATTGGGACCGGGACCGGATTTGTAATCGGCGTGGGCGCGAATCCCGGACTCACAGATCTGGACGAAGAGATCCGGCGCTTTGAATACAAAGTTGAGGCTGGAGCAGAGTATGCGGTGACTCAGCCGGTGTTCGATCTCCGGTTGCTCGAGAACTTCCTGCGGCGCATTGAACATTGTCGCATTCCGGTGGTCGCAGGAATATGGCCGCTGGTGAGTGTGCGCAACGCCGAGTTCATGAAGAACGAATTGCGAGTGTCGGTTCCGGATTCAATTCTGGAACGCATGGCACGCGCGCAAACCCCAGAGGCAGCTAGGTCCGAGGGTGTTGCAATCGCGCGCGAAATGTTGATTGCTGCGCGTCAAATGGTCCAAGGAGCGCAGATCAGCGCGCCGATGGGCCGATACAGCTCAGCAGTAGACGTGTTGGAAGCGTTGGGCACGCAGCCGACGGCTTCCGCATAGATTTCATTCTGTTGATTACATCGAGATCAATCGCTCAATTCGCCAAATCGATCTTGCAGCTGGATGCCTTGATGGGCACGGCTTTTACAATGTCCTTACAGCACTTCCGTACTTGTGCAGTTCCATATCGGAACATGTCACTCGCAGTTTTTTCGATGCATTGCACAAAAAAGACTGGACACCTTCAGGAAATAGTTGCATTACAATAGAGGCACGGAGCAAATACCCGTTGGCTAAGTTTGAAGAGTGTCTCCAGCGACTGGAGAAGATTGTTCAGGAGCTGGAGAGGGGAGAGGTTCCCCTGGAAAAGTCTCTGACGCTCTTTGAAGAGGGAATGCAGCTTTCTTCCGCCTGCCGTAAGGAACTGGAGCAGGCAGAAGGGAAAGTGGAAATCCTGCTGAAGAAGAACGGGAAACTCCAGGCCGAAACATTCGAGCCGTCGGCAGAAAAGGCGTCCAACCGTCGGTAAGCTGCCCGCTCGAGAATCCAATAGCTGTCTGTGGAGTTGTGGTTTTCCCAGCCACCCCGCAGCCTAGTCGACCGTTGACGACCAGCCGTTGACGACGATTGAAGATCGGGGGATGTATGGCTCAAAGCATAGTGTTACTTGAGAAGGATCCGCGAGTGGCGCGTTCATTGGCCGGTGGACTTTGCCCTCATTTTTCCGTGGATGTAACTGGCTCCCGTGAGGAACTGCGGGACAAGGTAGAACAGAATAATCCAGAGGCCGTGGTTCTCAATATCGAATATTGGCGGCTGACGGACGTCGAGAGTTTGCACCGCGACTTTCCGAAACTGCCAATTGTCTGCACCCATCGCATTCCTGACGAAGAGATGTGGATGGCTGCGCTGGAAGCGGGCGCCAGTGATGTCTGCCCCACGGATGACGTGGGAAACCTGCTCACCTCCGTGCTGCGTAGCACTGCTCTGTCCCGCAGCGCCGCGGCGTGACTCAATCGCTTTGCTAAAGGACGCCTGCGGGCGTCCTTTTTGTTTTCGTGCTCCGGAAGGAGCATCACGGCAGTTTCCCTGCCCCGCTTGTTATACTGCCACCTCATGTTGAAGGAAACCCTACTGGAGGGACAGCAACTGGCGGATGCCGCGCTGGACCGGCTCATTCCTCTGGAAACGGAACATCCGGTTTCTATCCACAAAGCCATGCGCCATAGCGTATTCGCGGGCGGTAAGCGGTTGCGCCCGATCCTGTGCATGGAAGCAGGACGGATGGTCGCCGGTTCGTTGCCGGCGGGGATCGAGGAACTTGGCGCCGCGCTGGAAATGTTGCACACCTACTCACTGATTCATGACGACCTCCCGGCCCTCGATAACGATGACCTGCGGCGCGGGCGTCCGACATGCCACAAAGCTTTTGGGGAGGCGATCGCGATCCTTGCCGGAGACGCGTTGCAGACGCAGGCCTACGAAGTACTCTCGCGCCTGAAATGTTCGGCGGAAGCGCGGGTTCGGATTATTGAGGAGATCGCGCGGGGCACGGGTACTGTGGATGGCATGATCGGCGGGCAGGTCGTCGATCTCGAGGCGGAGCACACAAAGCCGACCGCGGAGATGCTGGAGTATATACATCGGTCGAAGACAGCCGCGCTGATCACGGCTAGCCTGGTGAGCGGCGGGTTATACGCCGAGGCAAAGGAGAGCGAAGTCAGTAAGCTGCGTGCTTTCGGGTTGGGGATTGGACTGGCTTTTCAGATTGTCGACGATGTGCTCGACGTGACCCAAACTTCCGAGCAACTGGGCAAGACAGCGGGCAAGGATACAGCGTCAGAGAAGGCGACCTATCCTGCATTGTTTGGGATCGAGGCTTCCGTACGGAAAGCAGACGCATTGGTCAACGATGCATTCTCGGAGTTGGGTAGTTTCGGCGAACGTGCGGAGACTTTAAAGGAACTCGCAAGGTTTCTGGTGGAGCGGAAAAAATGAGGAGCAGATTTTAGATTGCAGATTTATATTTTTTGATTTCAGATTGACACCTGACCTCATCAGTTTCTGATCTGAAATCATAAATCTGAAATCTTAATTTGTTCCTTCCTTCGTGTTCCTTCGGTTCCTTTATGGTTTAATGATTTTGACGGCGATGGAGTTCGCCATAACCGCCTGAACGGCTGATAACTCCTACAGAATTGAAATCTACTTTTGTAGGAGAATCGTGCTTGAAAGACTTCTTTGCTATATCCGTCGCCGCAATCCTGGGCGCCAATCTCAGATATCTGCTGAGCCGCCTGGCTGCCCGCGAGTTCGGGCCGGTTTTCCCTTACGGAACTCTGATCATCAACATCGTGGGCAGCTTCATCGTTGGCCTGTTCGTGATCTGGACGACCGAGCGCGTACTAGTCGATCCGCGCTGGCGCCTTTTGGTTGTAGTCGGCTTCTGCGGATCGTTCACCACATTTTCGAGTTACGCGTTCGAGACCATGTCGTTCTTCGAACAAGGACAGTGGGGACTGATGGCGGCGAACATTGTTGGGAACAACCTGCTCTGCCTGGCGGGAGCGTTGGCGGGTATGGCGCTGGCGCGGGCGCTTTGAACATGACGTCCCCTCAGACGCTCCAAACCAAGAGGCTGCAGATTCGCCCTTATAGCGACGCCGACATTCCGGAACTCCTGACTTTGATCGGCTCACGCGAAGTCGCAGCCACAACGCTGCGCATCGCCCATCCTTATACTGAACAGGACGCACGGGCTTTTCTCGAACTGGCGAAAGAGCCGGACAAACTGTGGCTGGCCATCACGCTCCGCGGGAACGGGCGGCAGATCGGCGGGATCGGCCTGCGCCTCGAACTGCAACATCAGCACGCAGAACTGGGCTACTGGCTGGGCGTTCCATACTGGGGTCAAGGCTATGCGACTGAAGCGGCGCGCGAAGTACTTCGTTACGGATTTGAAGATCTCGGGCTGCACCGCATTTTCGCGTCGCATTTCAAGCACGATCCTGCGTCTGGACAAATTCTCAAGAAGCTTGGCATGCAGTACGAAGGGTGCCAACGCGAACATTTGCGCAAATGGGATCATTTTGTAGATTCGGAACTCTACGGCATCTTGCGGCGGGAATGGCTGATTTCCGGAGAGGATCGCGAGTAAAATGCCAGATGCGATGGCGGTACAAGTCACAATCTACTTGAATGAAGGGGACCAGTGGCACCACCGGCCGCTGCACATGGAGATTCTCGCCTATCTGCGCCGGGGGAATGTCTACGCGGCAACGGCCATCCATTGCGTCGCTGGATTTCTGGGACGACATCAAATCGAGACCGCGCACCTGGTCGAAGCAGGCGGCAAGCTGCCGGTAATCATCATCTTCGTCGATACAGATGAGCACGTGAATCGCGTTCTGCCCACGCTGAAGGAAATGGCCGCACATCGGCTGATCGTGCGTGAGAACGTGGTGCTGGAGCAAGGCAATCTCGACTAAGATGACCTCTCTTCCGCAGGGCCAACCCCTCGATATTCTGGCGATCGCCGCGCACCGTGACGATGTAGAGCAGACCTGTGGCGGCACGTTGCTCAAAGCCGCCCAGCGCGGGGAGAAGACGGGCATCCTGGATCTCACCCGCGGAGAGATGGGCACACGGGGCTCAGCCGAGGATCGTGAGCGCGAGGCGAATGACGCGGCAACGATTCTTGGCGTCGGTTGGCGACGTGCACTGGACATCCCTGACGGGCGGGTGGAAAACACCTGGGAGAACAAGTTGAAAGTCGCAAGCGCGATTCGCGAGACTCGGCCGCACGTGGTGATTCTGCCCTATTGGAAAGGTCGCCATCCGGATCATTACACGACTTCAATTCTTGGCTATGAGGCCTGCTTCTTGGCAGGATTGGCGAAGCTAGGAACCAGCAGTCAGGCGCCACGGACCAGTACGGACAGTCACGAGATTTCCGCACGGTCCCCTCATCGGCCTTTCAAGATCATTTACGCGACGCTCTACTACGACATTCGGCCGACCTTCGTGGTCGACATCAGCGATCAGTTCGAGGAGAAATTTGCCTCCATCCTCGCTTACAAGTCCCAATTCAGCGATCAGGAAGTGGGCAAAGATGTGTTCCCTGCTCACGACGAAATCCGCACCCGCGTGGACGCCATGGCTCGTTTTTACGGCATGCTCGGTGGCGTCACCCACGGCGAGCCCTTTCTGCAAAAAGAGGTTGGATTGGTCGAGGACCTCTTGGCTATTCCCGTCAAATCCATTTAGCATGGCTGAGCTCGTTCCTGAAAGGAAGGCTATAACTATGTCTCGTTTCGCGTTTCTCCTCACGGCTATTTTGGCGATGGCGGCCGCTGCCGCCGCGCAGGCTGGTACCTGGCAGATCGATCCCAATCATTCCGCTGCGCAGTTCTCAGTGCGGCACCTTGGCGTATCCACCGTCCGCGGAGCTTTCATGAAGGTGAGCGGGTCGGCCAAATATGACCCGGCGGACCCCACCAAGGATTCCACCGACGTGTCGATCGATGCCAACTCGGTGGACACTCGAGTCGAGATGCGCGATAACGACCTGCGCAGTCCCAACTTCCTCGAGGTTCAGAAATATCCCACGATCACCTTTCATTCGAAGCAGACAAAAGCCGCGGGGCCCGGAAAGCTGCAGATCATCGGTGATCTGACGATTCACGGCGTGACCAAGGAAGTCACACTCGAGGTAGATGGTCCTTCTGCTCCCATCAAGGATCCATGGGGCAACCAGCGTATCGGCGCGTCGGCTTCGACCAAGATCAATCGCAAAGATTTCGGCGTCAATGGCGCGCCCGGCGTCGTAGGCGACGACATCAACATTACGATCGACACAGAATTAATTCAGCCACCCGCTAAGTAGCGAGTAAACTTAGCTGCGCTGCACGCGAGTTCTCGGTTCTGAGTACCGTCTTTTTGGGGCAGTCGGTAACCCATGGGATCGTGTGGGCGATTGATTCCAGTCTCTACGGCTACGCGAATCCGAACGTCGCGGGAGTGAACTGCTCGATCGTACCTCTGCCGGCGGCATGTTCCGGCCCCGCTATCTTGCACGCGTACAATGCAGCCAATCTCGCCCAGGAATACTGGAACAGCACGCAAGCGGCTAATAATCGGGACCAGGCGGGAAATGCAGTGAAATTCGTTCCGCCGACCATCGCCAACGGGAAAGTTTATGTCGGCACGCGCACGGAAGTGGACGTGTATGGGCTGCTGGGCAACTGATGCCAGCTATTTCTTCAAAGCAACAGCGAGCCCATCGCGAATGGGCAGGATGGTTGTGTAGAACTCTTTCGAGTCGTACAGCTTTCGATTAAACTCCACGATCGCCTTGGTACGCGAATCGGTCGGACTTTTCTCCGCGACCCTGCCGCTCCAGAGAACGTTATCGGTGATGAATAGCCCGCCCTTCCGCAGGCGCGGCGCGACAAGGCGCAATACGCGCGGATAATCGTCTTTGTCGACGTCATTGAAGATAATGTCGAATTGCTGCGTCTGTTCCGAGAGTACTTCCAGGGCGTCTCCGGTGTGCAAAGTAATCTGTTTGGAAACGCCTGCCCGCGCGAAATAACTCCGGGCACGTTCGGCATTCTTCGAATCACCGTCGGTATAGATAACGCTCCCGTTTTCGCCGACAGCCTGCGCCCACCAGATCGTCGAGTATCCAATTGCGGAGCCTAGTTCAAAGACGCTGCGGGCATTGTTTATGAGCGCCAGTTGCTGCAGGACGCGCGCCACAGCGGGGCCGACGATCGGGACGTTGTGTTCGGTCGCATATTCCTCCATCTCCACGAGAACGTCGTCGCGCTTGGGCAGCAAGGAGTAGAGATAGTCGTCCACCCGTCCCGCTGTCGTCAGATCGTAGTGGCGCCAGCTGGGGCGCGAGCTTGTCTTCATCGGTGTCACTTGCTCCTCATTTCGTTAAGATCAACTGCGAGGGTCATCCGCCAATGGTCTGGCCCGGTTTCATCTCCAGCACCTGTACGCTGGGTACGAGTTTCTGCAATTCGCTCGGTCGTCCCACCAAGACGGGAAACGTTCCGAAATGCATCGGGATTACGGTCTTCGGCTTAAGAAGGTTGCAGGCGTATGCGGCTTCCCGCGGCCCCATCGTGTAGTGATCACCAATGGGGAGCATAGCGATCTCGGGCGCATACAAGTCGCGAATGATGGCCATGTCACCGAAGACGTTGGTGTCGCCCGCATGATATATCTTTTCCTCACCGGGAAGCTCGATGACGTAGCCACAGGCTTCGCCACCGTAGACCATCTGGTCGCCATCTTGAATGCCGCAGGAGTGGTCGGCATGGACCATGGTTACTTTGATGTCGCCAACCGTTTGCGTTCCACCTTTGTTCATTTCGGCGAGTTGCTTGGCACCCTTCTTTCCCAGCCAGCGCGCCAGTTCGGGAATGCCGACGACAATCGGGTTGTGTTTCTTACATATTTCCACGGCATCGCCGATGTGATCGCCGTGGCCATGGGTACAGAGCAGGATGTCCACCTTCTTCAGGTTTTTCTCGGAATCCGGACACATCGGATTGTTCATGACCCACGGATCGATAATGACGGTCTTGCCCGCGGGAGTTTCGAGGCGGAAGGTTGCGTGGCCTAACCAGGTGAGTTTGAAGCCTTTCAAATTCATGCTGCAATCCGGCAATCAGCATTCAGCATTCAGCATTCAGCCAGAGATGCAGTTCTAAGGACGACAAAGAGCTGAATGCAGAGTTCTGATTGCCGAGTGCTCAATCCTTTCTATCAATGCTTCGGCTAGTTTAATATGAAACCCGATGCCACAACTGAAGGTGCTGATTTCGCGACAAGAAATTGCGAAACGCGTAAGTGAATTAGGTGTGCAGATCACGCAAGACTATTCCGGCCAATCGGTCATTCTCGTGGGAGTTCTGAAGGGCGCCACGATTTTCCTCTCGGATTTGGCGCGGCAGGTGCAATTGGACGCTACCTTCGACTTCATCGGAGTGTCCAGCTACGGAAACCGGCCTACGCCCACTCAGGAATTGAAGAGCGGTTGGGATTCGACCGGTGAAGTAAAATTGACGAAAGACGTCGATCAGACCATCAAGGACAAGAACATCATCCTGGTCGAAGATATTCTCGACACTGGCCTGACCATGACTTACCTGAAGCGACTGCTGCAGGCACGGCAGCCGAAATCGCTGAAGGTCGCCACCTTGCTCGACAAACCGTCTCGGCGGAAACTCCCGCTTGAGGGCGATTACGTGGGCTTCAAGATTCCGGATGAGTTCGTCGTGGGCTACGGCCTCGACTACGCGGAGAAATATCGCAACATTTCGGATATCTGTGTTGTGCCTCGCGAGTAGAAAAGTCAATTAAAGTACCTCGACATCTTTAAAGCTAAGCCATAGTTCACTGGATCGGCTGCTATCATTACGAATCGATGGGTTCCGTCATCTCCAAGCCGGACCGCTTGCCGGTCGAGTCGTTGCTGCTCGATGTGGCTGACGTGTTGGCAACATCCCTTGACCTCGACACCACGCTGCGCCGGGTGGCGGAAGTCGTCCGCAAGGTCATCGACTACGAGATTTTCGCAATTCTTTTGCTTAACGAGAAGACGCAGGAGTTGCGCTTCCGCTTCCAAGTTGGATATCCGCCGGAATTCGCTGAACGCAGCAGGATCAAAGTCGGGCAGGGTGTCACCGGCATTGCGGCGCAGTCGCGTCAGCCCGTTCTGATCAATGATGTTCGTGAGGATTCCCGTTACATCGAGGGTGTCCCGAACGTATGTTCAGAGCTGGCCATTCCGCTGATCACCAAGAACCGGGTGATTGGAGTGATCGACATCGAGGCGCGCGAACCCGGCGCCTTCACCGAGGAACACCTACGCATTCTGACCCTCGTTGCCTCGCGAATGGCGGCCGGCATCGAAAACGCTCAGCTCTATACGAGGACGACGAAGCAGGCGCGCATACTGCTCTTGTTGAATGAGATCGCCCGCGAGCTCACATCGATCTTGAATCTTGATGAATTGCTTGGGCGCGTCGCCGAACTGGTGCGGCGGCTGATTGATTACCAGATGTTCAGCATCCTGCTGCTTGATTCTTCAGGGGAGAAGCTCCAACATCGGTTCTCGTTGCGCTTCAACGAGAATATCCACCTCAAACACGAGATTCCTTTGGGACGCGGGATCGTCGGTTACGCGGCGCAAGAAAAGCATGCAGTACTCGTCCCCGATGTAACCAAAGATCCGCGGTATGTGCTGGCAAATCCCGAGACGCGGTCGGAACTGGCTGTTCCGTTGATCTACAAGAGTAAGGTCGTGGGCGTGCTCGATCTCGAGCACACCCGCCGCGGCTTTTTCACCGAAGAGCATCAGCGCACCATGAGCACTCTCGCGGCGCAGATCGCGATTGCCCTCGAGAATGCCCGGTTGTACGAGGAAATCGAGCGCCAGGAACGCAGGCTGGAGCGCGATCTGTCCCTGGCTCGCGAATTACAGGGTAGGTTGCTGCCGCAGTCGAACCCGAAATTGGCGCATCTCGACGTTGCCGCAAAATTCGTGCCGGCCCGTGCCATCGGCGGCGACCTGTATGACTTCATTCCTTATTCCATGTCGAGACTTGGCATTGTGATCGGGGATGTGAGCGGGAAGGGTGCCCCGGCGGCCATCTACGCGGCGCTGGTGAGTGGAATTATCCGTTCCCATGCCCCCATCGAACCTGCACCTGCGGAAATGCTGTCTGCCGTCAACTTGTCGCTCGCCGAGCGCCGTATTGAGGCACAATTTGTGTCGATCATCTATGCGGTTTGGGACGACGCGCAGCGCACGCTCACGGTTTCGAACTCTGGTCTGCCTCGCCCCATTTTCGTGCACGGGGGCAAAAACGAGGTTATCGAAGCGACGGGACTGCCTTTGGGCCTGTTCGATGAAGCTGAGTACGACGAATTCGATTTCCGCATGAAGCCTGGAGACATGTTCGTATTCTTTAGCGACGGCATTCTCGACGCGCGCAACCGCAAGGGAGAACTTTTCGGCAGGGGACGGGTGGAGAAGATCGTCGCGGAGTGCGGTGGGGGTTCGGCAGCCTCGGTGGTCGATGCGCTGTTCAAAGCTGTCGCCGAACATTCGGCCGGCGTGGAAACGTTCGATGATCAGACCGTGGTTGCCATTCGCGTGCATGGCGCGGCGCACGGCTCCGCCAAGAAGAAATGACCTCCCGCAATCAGAGTCTTCCCACCCGCCCGCCCGGATTCACTTATCAGCAGATCAGGCGCGGACTCTTGCGTGCGAAAGGTCCTCTCATGCTGCAATGCGAAGACATTCCAATGACCAAGCTCGCCGAGAAATTCGGCACGCCACTATACGTCTACTCTAGTAAGACTATATCGCAGCGCCACTCGGCTTTCGATCGCGCTTTTCGAGACATAACCCACACGATCTGCTACTCGGTAAAAGCGAACTCCAATTTGAGCATCCTTCGCCTGCTCGCCAGGAAGGGATGCGGTTTGGATGTCGTTTCGGGCGGGGAACTTGAACGTGTAATGACCGCCGATCGCCGGGCCGCAAAGAGAGTTGTCTTTTCTGGTGTCGGTAAGACTCGTGAAGAAATTATAGCCGCGTTGAAGGCTGGCATTCTTCTGTTCAACATCGAGAGCGAGTCGGAACTCTGGGCTTTGGCGGAGTGCGCGGGACGCCTTCGCGCTACCGCTCCCATAGCGTTTCGCGTGAACCCCGATGTTGCCGCCGAAACGCATCCTTATATTTCAACAGGACTGCACAAGCATAAGTTCGGAATTCCCATCAGTGAAGCTCGAGCGTTGTACGCGAAAGCGTCGGGGATTCGATATCTCAGGGTCCGCGGAGTGAGTGTGCACATCGGCTCGCAGATCACTGACGCCGGCCCGTTCGGAGAGGCGATGTCGCGCGTGGCAGACCTGGTGCGCGAATTAAGGCGAGACGGTCACGAAATCGACTATGTCGATGCCGGCGGAGGGCTCGGCATCTCTTACGATCAAGGGGATGGGGGCACATTTCCTCAGCAGGTTGCAGCTTACGCCGCCTCTCTCGTCAGGCCGTTGCGGGAATTGAAAATACATTTGTTGCTGGAACCGGGTCGATCCATCATTGGCCCCGCGGGCGCGTTGCTGATGTCGATCATTTACAAGAAATCGAATAACGGAAAGAAGTTCCTGATTGTCGATGCCGCCATGAACGACCTGATCCGGCCTGCCCTCTATGCGGCATTTCACGAGATCGTTCCCGTTACGCTCCACGCGGACCAGATCGCAAAGTCGGAGACCACGGATGTTGTCGGCCCGGTCTGCGAGACGGGAGACTTTTTTGCGCGAGATCGCACGCTTCCCGTAGTCGAAGAGGGTGACCGGCTCGCGATACTCGATGCGGGAGCTTATGGAATGGTGCTCGCCTCAAACTACAACACGCGGCCTCGCCCAGCCGAGGTGCTGGTGTCCGGCAAATCGGTTAAGCTAATCCGGAGGCGGGAGAACATTTCAGATTTGCTGCGCCAGGAGCTTTAACAAATTCGTCAGAAGGCAGATATGCGAGTTGGCATCATCATTCTCATAGTTTCTTGCGCCTGTGCAGGTCAAACCGCCAGACGCATAACCGGCGACTACAGTAATCCGGCCATGGGGTACGAAGTCAGGGTTCCCGAAGGACTCGTCGGGATAACTGGAGACCAAGCCGGTCCCGAGAGAGGATTCACCATATCGCTGCCTTCGGGCGGAACAATCACCATCTACGGAGAACCCAACAGTCTCGAATGGAAGACTCCGATGGACGGTATACGGCATGCCCTCGGTCTCGAGAAATGCAACTCCGATCGGCGGCAGGCAACCGCATTTGCGCGGATGGGCAGAATTACGGCTACAAAGGGCACTCTCGTGTGCGACGACCGGCTGCTGGAGATGTTATTGGCGTTTCGCCCAGGAGGCGGGCCTGTTTACTGGATGACACTGCGGACAACCGCTCAAAAAAGAGTTGAAGATGAGATTGCATTGAACAAGTTAGCAGCCACTTTTCAGTTCATTCGCCCCCAGTAGTGTTATCGACAACGGCCTTCAAGAAAGACTCCGGCTATAACAAAGAAATTCCCGGGCTAACGCCCGCATTCTTTTCGGCTCTGGACGGCACGCTGAAGCCGTGCGCTCTCAAGATTAATTTGTTCGAACAGGGCGGACAAAACGCGCTTTCTCACACCTGTCGTTCTCCCCACTTCAATTTGGTGCGCAATACCTGAAAGAAGTCCGATCCAGTGCGGAACAGATTGACAGTGTGCTGCGATCGTCGGCATCGCACCCGGTCGCCGTCGCGCAGATCGAGGCCGGGCTGTCCGTCCAGGCTGAGATAAGCCACTTCTTCTTCACTGCGCAGCAGCATCTCAATCTCGCTAGAGTCGGGCACCACCAGCGGCCGGTGCGTAAGTGAGTGGGGTGCCACGGGCGTAACTACGAGTGCTTTTACGGTCGGCATCAGTACAGGACCACCCGCGGAAAGCGAATATGCCGTCGATCCAGTCGGCGTGGCGACGATCATGCCATCAGCCCGATAGCTGGAAACAAAAACGCCATCAATATACAGGTCGTAGGTGTTCAGACGTGCCAGGGTGGTCTTGTTGACGACCGCATCGTTGAAGACCAGGTAAGTACCGCGTACTTCGTCGCCGCGCAGCAACGTACATTCCATGAGAGCACGATGCTCGACCGTCGCCCGGCCCTGCGCGATCGCATCCAGCATCGTATACAGCGATTGCTGGGGAACCTCGGTGAGAAATCCGAGCGAGCCAAGATTCACACCGAGCAGGGGCACATCCACTGGAGCCGTAGCTCTCGCCGCTGAGAGCAGAGTACCGTCACCACCCAGCACGATGACAAGATCGAGTGGCATTGATCCTAGTTGCGTGCGGGGCACAGATGACTTCCCGGCCGCATATTTCGAGGTTTCCAGATCGGTTACGATTTCGTAGCCGTGCTCGCTCAGCCAACGCACCAGACCGGGCACGATCTGCGCAACTTCGGGACGATCTGGACGTGAAATGATTGCTGCCGTCTTACCGGTGGATTGCGGCTTGCTTGTCGCCATGATGAAAGAGTGATTGTACCGAAATGCGCGCCCCCGCACAGGAGAGCCGCGCCTCGCAGGACTCGTGATGGTCTCACAATCGGCAGAGCCGAATCCAATCTTTCTCCCTCAGGGGCCCAAGAGTGAGCGTGAGAACCTCATTGTCAATCCGCGCTGTGAGACGAGCGGCAGGATTTGCGCCCCGGAGGGTCACCTGAAATTAGCGCAGCGCTTTCAGCGCCGGTAAAGTGGAACACCTGGGAGCGTCCGTAGGGACGCGTAAAAGTCTCACGCACACACTGAAGCCCAGCTCTTTTGTCACTTTGGACGGCGCGGCTTAAACCCACGCCCTTTTAAAGTTCTCTACGAGATAAGTTCTAGAATCGGGCGTAAAGAAGGAATTCCCGGTTCCCTTCCGCTCCAAGGATCGGCGAATCAATACTGTCGGTCTTCTTCGCACCGAGTTCAGTCAAGGCGGCCCTGACCCTCTCCAATGACGCGAACTGCGCATCGGCGTCGCGAACAATCCCTCCCTTGCCAACATGTTCGCGACCTGCTTCAAACTGAGGCTTCACCAGCACTACGATCTGACCTCCTTGATCTGCACGAAAAGCAGAGGAGATAACAGCGGGAAGGATTAGCGTCGCAGAGATGAACGAGACATCCACGGCGATAAAGTCTACCGACTCGCCGAGCCCATCGGGTGTGAGATAACGGGCATTCGTCTTTTCGAGCAACCGGACCCTCGGATCCCCGCGCAACTTGAAATCCATTTGGCCGTAGCCCGTATCCACGGCGATCACTCGTGCAGCGCCGTGCTGGAGCATGCAGTCGGTGAACCCTCCTGTGGAGGCGCCCACATCCAGGCAGCGTATTCCGTCCACATCGATGTTCCAATGCTCCAGCGCACGTTCCAACTTCAACCCGCCGCGGCTCACGTACCTCAGATCGCCTCCGAGCAGACGAATCGCGCAGGCTTCGTCAATTTGTGTGCCGGCTTTTTCGATCTTCTGCCCGTCAACTAGCACTTTGCCGGCGAGAATCATCGCCTGCGCTCGCTCGCGTGAAGCAACGAGTCCACGGTCTACTAACATTTTGTCGAGTCTGGATTTCACAAAAAACTCTTTTGCGAATATGCCACGAAGGTGCCAGCACTCACTCCAGTGCAATCTGCTGAAGCATCTCCCGATGAATCACTTACGCTGTTACTTTGCCTGTTTTGCACAAGATTTTCCACGAACATGTTGAAAACTTCGGGTGGAGAAGTGCAGTAAAAAAAAAAGCCGCCCGTGATTGGGCGACCTCAACACTTCGGAAGAAGGACAGACTATCCCGCGACTTCTTCGAGCAACTTCTGGTCGATGTCGAAGTTGGCGTGGACGTTCTGCACGTCGTCGTGCTCTTCCAGCGCCTCCATCAAACGGACCATTGTCGACGCCTGCGGCCCTTCAAGCTTAATGTAGGTATCCGGAATCATGCTCACGCTCGACGAAGCAGGCTCGATGCCAGCCCTCTTTAGGGCTTCGACCATGCCCTCGTAGGCGGAAGCCGCAGTCAGGATTTCCCAGTTATCGCCATCGTCAATGGGCTCATCCTCACCGTTTGCTTCGATGATGATATTCATCAGATCGTCCGCTTTGGCTGCCGACTTGGGGATGATGATGTCGCCCTTTTTATGGAACATATACGCGACGGCACCGGCTGAAGCCATGTTGCCACCGTTTTTCCCGAAGACGTGACGAATCTCACTGACGGTGCGGTTGCGATTGTCAGTATTGATGTCCAACAGGATGGCGACTCCACCGGGACCGTAGCCCTCCAGCGTGAATTCTTCGTAGGTGGCGCCGGGGAGTTCGCCGGTACCGCGCTGGATGGCGCGCTTGATGTTGTCGGCGGGCATATTTTCGGCCTTGGCCGCCAGAATGGCGCCGCGCAGGCGCGGATTGGAATCGGGATCGCCGCCGCCGTTCTTCGCGGCGATACTGATTTCCTTAATGAGTCGGGTGAAGATCTTGCCGCGCTTAGCGTCAAGCGCGCCCTTCTTATGCTTAATTGTGGCCCATTTGGAATGGCCGGACATGGTTCGACCTCGTATTTAAAGAACTTGGATGGCGCAGGATTCGCCTTTAGAGGAGATCACAGGATAGCCTCGGTATGAATGCAGGCGAACTGAGATTATAGCACGTCCGACAATCAAGTTTTCACACCTTCGGCGGCTTGATTTTGTAGTCTTGCGGAATCTGAAATACCGATGGATGGGGGTCATCGCCGGAAACGGGCTTGCAGTATGTCGTTTGCTCTCCAGCGGATGTGGTGACTTTCGTGAGGACGGGTGCCTTCAGCTTCACACTCGTCCAAACCTCAGTTACGCTGGGCACAGTCGGCAGCTTTGGTGCTTGCGGCGGGGTGGGTGCGCCTGGCGCTGCAGGAGCTTTTGGCGCACCCGGGAGGCCGGCCTGAGGGGCGCCGGGCAGTTTGGCTTTCGGTATTTCAGGCTTGGAGGGGGGTGAAAACGGCGGTAGCGTAAACCGCTTTCCCTCCACCTCATGGCCTTCGATCGTCGACTTGCCTAAGTCCTCTACTTTTACCGGTTGAACCTGCCCGTGCGCCGCCGGAATTTGCGGAGTACCTGGCTGCGCCCTTCCGGAAGCGGAGGGCGGTATCGGGACAATCGTGGCTTCTTTCTTCACGTGATCCAGAAGGATCGTCTTCTGTGAGGCTGGGTCGCTGATTACGCTGGTCTTTGGGGTGTCCAGGCGAAACTTTCCGTCACTCGACCGCCACATTCGCGATGCCGATTGGGTAGGAGCCCCGCCACCGACCGGCTGAGTCTTCGTCGCACAGTCCGAGCAGAAAGGTGGCGCGGTCGGCGGTGTCGGACCTTGACCCATGGCGCCGATCAGTTTAGCACGCTGCCTGCATTATCGCAGCCTGTCGTATAGGCTCCGAAGCTATTGACGCGTGCAAAATGTCCCCCTACCATTCCAAATTACCAGCCGTTGGAACCGTTTATGATCGGGCAGTTAATCGGGCACTACCGGGTGCTCGAGAAGATCGGCGCAGGGGCAATGGGAGAGGTCTTTCGGGCACGCGACGAGAGGCTCGGACGCGACGTCGCCCTGAAGCTGATTCGGCCCGCCTCCAGCGACAACCCTGACCATCTCCGCCGCTTCGAGCAGGAAGCTCGTGCGGCAGCAGCCCTCAATCATCCCAACATTGTTGCGATTTATGACGTCGGTTTCGAGGGGACAACTCCCTACATCGTTGCAGAACTGCTCGAAGGCGGAACGCTGCGCCACCGCCTCGGCGAAAGTCCCCTTTCCGTTCGCCAAGCCGCCGAATATGCCCTCCAGATCGCTCAAGGCATGAGCGCCGCCCACGCTCGCAACATCGTGCACCGCGATCTGAAGCCAGAGAATCTTTTTCTCACCAACGACGATCGCATTAAAATTCTCGACTTTGGAGTGGCCAAGCTTCAACCCTCCGCAGAGGATCAGCGCTCCCTCGAAAACCTTCCCACGGTTACAAAGCACGGTACCGTCATTGGCACCGTAGCCTACATGTCTCCCGAGCAGCTCCGCGGCAAGACGGTAGATCACCGATGCGACATCTTCAGCTTTGGCGCCATTCTCTACGAGATGATGTCCGGCAAGCGCGCTTTTCACGGTGAAACCGAAGTCGACACCATGACGGCAGTACTGCGCGAAGAACCTGCGGCTGCAAATCTGGAGCAAGCTTCGATACCGGCACTCTATCAGGACATCGTCCACCACTGTCTTGAGAAGGAGCCGGAGAATCGCTTCCAGTCGGCGAAAGACCTGGTATTTGCTCTGCAAACCGTTTCAGGATCTTCGCCGGCAAGGATCGCATCGTCCTCCGCGCACAAACAACTGAAGTTACAGGTGCTACCGTGGGGGGTCGCGGGGCTCCTGGCTCTGGCCACGGTCCTGCTGGCAGTGGCCCTATGGCTTCGCGCTCCAGCTGCCCCTCCGACCTATCGCCGGTTGACGTTCGAAGCGGGCACGATCTACTCGGCACGGTTCGCTCCAGACGGACAATCCATCGTTTACGGAGCCGCATGGAACAACAAGCCGGTACAGCTCTTCACAACTGTCGGCAACTCATTGCTTTCGCAGCCGTTGGAATTCACCAACGCTGTCCTGTTAGGCATCTCGCGCAGTAATGAATTGGCGCTAGTGGTTGGGGGCACGCATACGGGACTGCTGGAAACCGCCAACGGCATGTTGGCTAGCGGTCCCATGGCTGGCGGTGCTCCAAAAGAAGTGCTTTCCGATGTTCGTTGGGCCGACTGGGACGAAAAGGGCGCTCTGGCCGTGGTTCATTACGTTGAAGGTCAGAGCCGGCTCGAATATCCCATCGGCAACGTGCTTCACCAGAGCGGCGGATGGATCAGCAACATTCGTATCTCACCCCGCGGAGACTTGATCGCATTTATGGATCATCCGGCGCTCTGGGACAATCGCGGAGTCGTCTCAGTGGTCGATATGTCGGGTAATGTTCGAACGCTCTGCGGAACTTGGGAATCCGAAAACGGCCTGGCGTGGCGGCCTGACGGCAAGGAAATCTGGTTTACCGCGGCCAAGAGGGGCAACAACCGGGACCTGATGGGGGTGAATCTTTCCGGCAAGGTACGACCGCTGCTCGATGTTCCCATGGGACTGGTACTGCAGGATATCTCGGTGGATGGCCGCGTTCTTGCTGCTCTGACATCCAGTCGTCTCGCCATGGGCTTCGCACACTCCGGCGACAAAGAAGACGTAGACCTTTCCTGGCACGATTGGAATTCTGCCCGCGATATCTCTGCCGATGGGAGATCTGTCCTGTTCGAAGACGCCAGCGATGCCGCCGGCCCTAACTACGCGGTCGTGCTCCGGCGCGTTGACGGCGGACTGCCGATCCGGTTAGGAGAGGGTAGTTCAGGCAGCTTGTCTCCCGATGGAAAGTGGGCAGCCTCGGTGTCGACCACTGAGCCGGCGCAAATCACGTTGCTTCCCGTCGGCCCGGGCCTGCCGCGCACGATTCAGGTGACTGGGCTTCAACACGTCCACAGCGGTTGGGCTCGCTTCCTGCCTGATGGTCAGCAACTCGCTGTGAGCGGAGATGACACCGGTCACGCAGCCAGATGTTACGTCGTAAACCTTACCAGCGGACAAGCAAAGGCGGTGACACCGGAAGGACTCGTCTGCGGTCCGATCTCTTCCGACGGCCGCTTGATCATCGGCAAGGCGGACACTGGGGCAATGTCGGTTTTTCCAATTAGAGGCGGCGCCCCAAAACCAATCGCGGCCAGGAAGGCAAACTTCAACCCGGTGCAGTGGTCTGAGGACGGATTTTCCCTATACGGTTATCATGTCGGAGAGTTCCCGAGTAAGGTGTACGCCCTCAATCTCTCTACCAGTGAGGAAACGCCGCTGCAGGAGATTAAACCTGAATCTCCCGCTGGTGTGGTCACGATCGCGCCCGTGGTGGTGAGCCGCGACGGCAAGACCTTCGCATACAGCTACAATCAGACCCTCTCGGTCCTCTACCTCGTTTCCGGATTGCATTAGTTCGAGGGCGGCTAGTCGAGCGATCCCGTAAAATCTGCCGCCACGTAATGGAAAAAAATTGAGGTGGATGTTTGACGTTTGCCAAGCGGCGAACGGTAATGTGGCAAGCGCGTTCCGCGATAGGCCAAGCCGTCTCCCAGTGCCTGGTAAACGGTTACGGTACCAGTTGGAGTATCCAACTGGATGGGCCATGACGTCGCCACGGCGGGCTCTGGTGAGAAGTCGAGACACAAGGTGATGCTGAATTCGCATTGTTCTCGGTCGATGTGCTTTTTCAGTTCCGCCCCACTTAGATACGACGCGAGATACACGTAAGAGGGCTTGACCGTCTCTCCAGCCACTGAACTCAAAGAAATCGCGATCTGCCGATGAAAGAATCGCGCCACCGGATCATTGTAAGCAGCATAGCGGCGTGAACTCTGGCCATCCCCAAGTGGAATCGCCCCGGTTCGGATCTGATGCCGATAGTAGCGACGCAGGCCGGCAATGTGAAAGGGATGAATTAGTCCACGCACGGGTGCGTAGCCCTTCTTACGGAATCGCTCGCCTGCCTTTCCTAGTGCCTGTTCCCTGTCCGTGCGTCGTTGAGCGATAGAATCCGGGGAAAGCAGGATTCCCGCCCTCTCCAGAATGGATCGCGCCCGCGCCGGCACAGATTCTGGAATCGGCTCGTCAATTCGCAACTCCCTGACCACGGACTCCAGTTTCGGTCCCAACCAGAACGGAACGAGAGAACCAGTCGGGTCGCGTATCCACGCGACCGTTCCTTGCATTGCAAACGCCGACGGCAATTCCTTATGCGATGCAAGCTCTTCCGGCAACTCTTCTCCGACATAGAGCCTGCACTCCGGGTTTAAGAAAAGAGTGCGACCGGCATCCTGGGACTTTACCGCCGATGCCGGTCGCGGCACGAGGTGTAAAGGCAACTCGTCAAGCAGACAGTAGAAGCGGTCAGGACGGAATGTCGCGGCGCACGTCTGCCGCGACACTCCTCCCATAAGCCTCGCCATCCAATCCAGCCATGCCGAGTTGTTTATCGACGAAGCCATCCGTTTAATGTGAATCGGCTGTCGGCGAAGAATTGAGACGCACACTGCACCGGGGTGATTTCATGCATCAGTTCGCACGGGAAAAAGACGATCTGATTCTGCTGAGGTACGATCGTCTGATAACTCCCATCGCTGATGTAACCGGCGTCCGCCAAATGTGCGTCGTGAATGCGAAGTTCCCCACCTTCAAACTGGCGCGGTTCCCGGTGGAAGAAGTACACAAATGTGAGGTGCCGGGAGGCAACTCCTTCACTTCCATTGTCGTCGTGGCAATGAAAAAAATCGCCATCATTGCTGGCCGTAATCTGAGCTTCTACATCCGCGATGGTGAATTCTTCCATACCAAGTCTCTCGAGCACTTGCGGCAACACGGATTTGATGCGCTGCAGAATCAGCTCCTGCTGCTCTTCCAACTCCATCAGTACACGAGAGCGCCGGAAGTCGTCGTTGATCACACCCTTCTCCACGCTGGGCGAGTAGACTTCGCTGTTCTGAAAGTCGGCCTGATGTTCCATGGTGAAGCGCGTCAATTCCTCCAACTCCTGGGGCGACAGGAATTCGTCGAGAACCACGCAGTTTGCCCGCAGCACTTCGGGACGCTCCGCGGCCGCGACACTGCTTCCAGAGACCACCTTCCTCGTGATCGAGCCTCCGGGATGCTGGGGCTGCGATGGCGCGGTCGGCGGACTCGGGACAGCCTTTGGACTACCCGGGTGCTGAGGCTGCGGCGAAGGCGAAGGAGCATCGCGCAGAGGACGATGGGTCGGCGAATGAAGCGGGGGCTGCGGTTCTTTCCGCGGCGCCTTAGTCCCAGGGTGTTCCGGTTGCGGACCCGGCGGCGTCGGTGTGCCCAACGTGCTCAGCGGCCGATCAGGGGATAAGGTTCCGGCGGTCTCGCCCGCGGCCAGCGAACCGCTCTCGATGATTCGTTCGACGATACTGCCGCCCAGCACCGAGAAAGCGCGCTGCGCCACGGTCTCGCCGATCGCCGCCGCAATGACCGCTTTCACTGCCTCATTCGTTTCGGGGTTGGTGGACGCCGCGGTTTTGGCATGTTGCAATAGACTCGCAACCAACGCCCGCTCTTGAGCGCTCAGAATGCGCTCATCTCGCATCAAGGTTTCGGAAAAGGAATCCAGGATTTGCTTCGGTGTCATTGAAGACACGCCTCCCTGCGTGTACTTGCCGAAAAGTGAAGTTCCGGGGGTCTCAGGGGAAGAAGGGATGACGATATACCGGGAGGCTGTTGATCGCCAAGAAAATTTTTTGTCAACAGTGTGATTATCGCGAAACGAGGACGCCGACCATCGACTGGAAGATCTTGACCCCGTCGACCCCGCCCAATTCCGGCTCTGCCGAGCGCTCCGGATGAGGCATCATGCCAAGCACGTTTCGGCCAGGGCTGCAAATTCCGGCGATATTGTCCAGCGATCCATTGGGATTGGCCGAGGACGTAGTCTCCCCCGAGGGTTCGCAGTACCGAAACACGATTCGATTCTCGCGTTGGAGTTTCTCCAGGGTGTCCGGCTCGCAGAAGTAGTTTCCTTCCATATGCCCGATGGGAATGGTCAGCACTTCCCCGCCGCGGCATGTATTCGTGAATGGAGTGTCGGCATTCTCGACGCGCACCTGGACGGGCTTGCAAACATACTTCAAGCCGACATTGCGCATGAGCGCACCCGGCAGCAAGCCTGACTCGCAAAGGATCTGAAATCCATTACAAATGCCAAGAACCACTCCACCCGAGTCCGCAAATCTGCGCACCGATTCCATGACCGGCGAAAACTTGGCGATGGCTCCTGTCCGCAAGTAGTCCCCGAAGGCGAAGCCACCCGGGACGATGACGGCGTCGCAATTCTCCAGATCGTGGGACTCATGCCAGAGGAATGTTACGGGCTGCTTGGCAACATGTTGGATGGTCCAGTAGGCATCGTGATCGCAGTTGGAGCCGGGGAAGATAATGACGCCGAATTTCATGGATACCCCAGGTTCTTGGGATGTTTTTAAGTCTAGCACGGCCTGTAAATACGACCTCGCTTGTTCGTGGCATGTGCCTCCTTTCTCACGTCTACGCACGGCTTCCGCTGTTGGCTGTAGTCTTGCGTTCTTTCGAAGATGGTTTCACCGTTGCGGGGGGCTTGCGGTGGGACGGGGTCTGTTGGGGTGCGGATTGCGATTTCGGAAATGCGTTTTGCGGGACGGGCTGCGATTTCTTGAAATCGTGCGCGGCGACTGCGGCTGCGGGCGCCGCGACGCTTGCGTTTGGACCAATTGCGGGCGCGGGCACGGTCCCCTTCGCTTCGCTCGGGGTCGCGGTACGGACGAGGGCGTCCGTCCCTACACTTGCGCTTGGCTTCGCCTGCTCTGGATAGCCGGGGGCGGCTGTCGCCACATGGGCTTGCTCGGCGGCTTTGCAGGCTTGGGCTTCGCGGGCCAGGACGCGGGTGCCTTCTGCCTGGTACTCCCAGAAATGACGGTCGCCCGGGTCAACTGGCTTGTACGGGAGTACGGACACGGCGGGGAGTTCGGACTGCTGCGCGATCGCATCGTGCTCTTGTGTGGGGGCCGCGTATTCGGGGATCTTTGTAACAGGCTCGTGAATGCCGAACTTGACGCGACCGGCGTTCTTCACGGCGATGTGCAGGGCGCGAATGATCAGACTGGCGCGCTTGACGTCGATGGTATTGCGCATGAGGGCGTTGATGACTTCCATCAGGGCGTACTGGATGGACTCTTCGTCTTCGATCATCGCGATGGGATGCAGGCGCGATTGTGGAGGGCGACGGACGCCGCGGTGGGCGTTCTGGTGGAAGTAGCAGAATTGCTCTCCGCGGAGAGCGGGGGAATTGCAACGGACTCCGGTGACTTTGATATGAGTGCAGCTGCGATCGTTGGACATGGCATT
>DATEHP010000159.1:0-10093 GCA_035279505.1 Candidatus Sulfotelmatobacter sp.
GACCGCAGGAAGAATGCGATTCATCAAATCGCGATCCTTGGCCTCGTCTTTCAGAATCTCCCATCCCGTGAATACGGCAATCATGTCTTCCTCAGGAAATACCATGAGTCGCTGGCCGCCGAAGCCGCGTGCCATCCAGACATACGTCGTCCGGTCCTTACGCGGCAGGAGCCACCATTTGAATCCGTATTTGAACCCCTCTTCGGCATCGGTGGACGGAGCAAGGGACTGCCGCACCCACTCTTTCGATACAATCTGCTTCCCCTCCCACACACCGCCGTTCAAATAGAGAGACCCGATTTTAGCCAGGTCCGAATTCTTGAGGAAGAGCCCGCCCTCGGTATCGACCACTCCCAGTGGCGTCCGCTTCCAGAAGTAGTCCATGCCAAGAGGAGCGAAAAGATATTTTGCTCCGTATTGCTCGATGTCTTTTCCAGTCTCCTTCTCGAAGATATACGCCAGCAATTCCGAGACACCGCTGCTGTAGTTGAAGACTTTCCCCGGTTCCTGGGCCATCGGCCGATCGATCACGTACTGCACCCAGTCGTCAGTTGCTTCCATAAGACTCGCGTCGTTCTTGGGGTCGTCATACGCAACTTCTTCTTTCCAGTCGAGTCCTGTCGTCATGGTCAAGACATGCCGGAGCGTGATGCGCCGCTTTCTGTCGTCGACGCTGTTCACCTTTGCGACGTCGAAGTACTTCATCAGAGGAGTGTCCAGGCCGGCCTTGAAATCGCCGCGGGTCACGGCAATCCCGATGATCACCGACGATACCGTCTTGCTTACGGATTGCATACTGTGTAGATCCGTCCCGTGATAATAGGGGTGCCACGCCGGATCGAAGTAGTTATACCAACCTGTCAGATGGGCATTCAGCGGCCCGTGCTCGCTCGCCTCTTTCGCGTAAATGTGCCCGTAGTCGTGGGGATAAGTTTGTTCAAACACCATCTTCCCGCAGCGGTAGACCGCAAAGCTGTCTACCAGCGAATACTTGCCGCTGGCGAGATCGGCATCAAAGGCCGCGAGCACTTTTCCGTCGAGCGCAACTGCTTCGGGCCGGTCCTTAATCCAGCCTCGGGTTGGCGATGGTGTTGCTGCATCACTTCGTGCCCGGAAATCGCTCGGAGCCTGAGCAGCACCCATCTGTGATACTGCTGCCAAACACACTGCGATCATGAACAGCTGTGCCGGCGTCTTCATTATGTTTTCCTTCGTAATTGCGGATTATTCTGCAGCGAATACAACTTTCCCAGCGACAATCGTTGTTATCACGGTGGTTTTCGAAATGTCTTCTGGCTTCACCGAGAAGATATCTTGCGACAGCACCGCAAGATCCCCCTCTTTACCTACTTCGAGCGTTCCCAGTTTGTCTTCCGAGAACCTGGCGTAGGCCGACCCCTGCGTGTACGCCTTTACAGCTTGTTCGACCGTGATGCGCTCCTCCGGCGTGTAGACGTCGTTAGTGCCTAAATACCCGGCCTGGCCTGCGCCGTCGAACACGCCCCCAGGAAAATCGCTGCCGCTGACTGGCTTCCAGATTTGGCGTGTGACCGCCTCCTGAATCGCGATGAATGGATTGGGAGGCCAGATACACGGCCAATCGCTGCCGAAGGCCAACCGCGCCCCACTTTGTTCGATGCTTTGCCAGCGGTCCGTCGTGGTCCGGTCCTTGGAATCGTAGTTCGAGCCATTCTCATCGCAGCAGAAACTCGGCTGCATGCTGGTGATGAGCGAAAGCTTGGCCACGCGGGAGACATCCGTTGCGGGCAGGAAGTCTGCATGCTCGATGCGGAAGCGCCGGTCGCGCGGTCCGTTGACTCGCTCGGCTTCCTCATAGGTATCGACCACCAGGTGCGTGGAGTCAGGGCGATACGCGTGGGTCATAATCTGGAATCCACGCTTATCCAACTCGAGCACCAGTTTCTTGTACTCGGCAGCCTGGTACGTCAGAGGCGGGATGAGTCCGGTGCCGCCGTCGACGAAAAATTTCACAAGGTTCGCCGAAACCCAGTCATCGTGATACATCGTACGCGCCTTCTCGAGGTCGGCCAGAAACGCGGGTGTAAGGTGATGATTCACTGCGACCGCTCCAAACGATGTGCGCGTGCGGACCGTAAGTTCGCCGCGATCGCGCAATGCGCCGTAGAGTTGAATCTCTGCGAGATTCCCGGTCGCATTCACGATGCTAGTGATACCGAACTGGTTCAGGTGATGAGCGGCATCGCGCAGGAACCTGAGCTTTTCCTCCTCCGGAAACAGAGGCTGCAGCGCACGTTCCATGATGGCCATGGCCGCCTCCAGCAGCAGTCCGCTGGGATGTCCGCTGGCATCCCGAATGATGTTTTTCTCTTCCGCGGGATCGGCCACCGGTTCGTCCGTGATGCCTGCCAGTGCGAGAGCCTTCCCATTAAGTAGAAGAGAGTGTTCCGCCGTGTGATGCACGATCACCGGCCGATCGGGGACAGCGCGGTCGAGCAGTTCATGCGTTGGAGTCGAAGGTGGGGTGGTACTGAAGTCTGCCCGGACAATCAGCACTTTGCCGTTGGGATGACTCGCAGCGTACGCCTTGATCTGGTCGACGAATTTTTCAGGATCATCGGGAGTAATCGTGCCCTCGGGCGTCGACAAATTAAGTCCGTGCAGTTCCAGTCCGCCGAACCACATATGAACATGCGAGTCGGAGATGCCCGGGATCACGGTCCTCCCCTCGAGATCGATCACTTTCGTTTGTGGTCGCTTGTAAGTGAGGATTTGCTGATCCGTTCCGACGGCTTCGATGCGGGTTCCTGAAATGGCCAAAGCCTGCGCCCATGGCGCCTTGGGATTGCCGGTGTAGATGTGGCCGTGAATCAGAACGGTATCGCTGGCAAAAACTTCCGCTGACAACAAGATTGCCATTGCTGCACAAAAGATCACGACGGATCGACGTGCAAGCATCATTTGCCTCCGGTGGAAAATTGCGCCGGGCAAAGTGTAACGCGAGCGAGGTATGTTTTGTATTAGGAGCCGCTGCTTACGACCCACCCGCGGACGCGGCGCACGACCGACTCCGGCGCCTCCACTTCAAGTTCGACCGCACCATCGGTGTAATTCCGCCTGTAAATCCTGGCCCGCGCCTCAAGCATCGACAGGATCTTGCCTTCTTTCTGCGGGACGCGTACATGCAAGCGGCTCACTGGATCCTCCTCGATCATCTTGTCGATGCGTTTGAGCAAGGTTTCCAAGCCCGTGCCTTCAAGGGCCGAGACGTAAACTGTTCGTGAACTCTCGCGCGCTGCATCGGCCATCAGGTTTTCCGCCACTTCTTCGTCCAACAGATCGACTTTGTTCATCACCCGCACGCGCGGCCTCTTCTCGGCTTCCAGTTCCTTCAGGACAATTTCCACCTGGGCGTCCTGCTCGGTCGAAAGGCGGCTGCTCGCATCGGAGACATGCAGAATGAGAGATGCGCGCTGAACTTCTTCAAGCGTCGCGCGGAACGCGGAGACAAGCGTGTGCGGCAAGTTGCGGATAAAGCCGACAGTATCGGACAAAAGCACTTTCCGTTTGGACGGCAGCTGAACTGCCCGAAGTGTCGGATCGAGGGTCGCGAACATTTTCGGAGACGACAACACCCCCGCGCGAGTTAGGGCGTTAAACAGCGTCGACTTGCCTGCGTTCGTGTATCCCACGAGAGCGACGGTTGCCACCGGAGCGGACTCGCGGCGTTGCCGCTGTTGGGCGCGAATGCGACGAACGTTTTCCAGTTGCTGTTCGACGTACCGCACGCGCCGCGCGATTTTCCGGCGGTCCGTCTCCAGCTTGGTTTCACCAGGGCCGCGCGTACCGATGCCACCGCCGAGCTGCGACATCTCGACGCCATGTCCTGCGAGGCGCGGCATCATGTAGTGCAACTGTGCCAGCTCGACCTGCAACTGGCCTTCGCGGGTTCGCGCGTGACGCGCAAAGATGTCCAGGATAAGCTGCGTACGGTCGATCACCCGCCGCTCGATGATCTTTTCGATGTTGCGTTGCTGGGATGGACTGAGATCGTGATCGAACAGGAGCACGTCGGCATCGACGGAAGCGGCGGCACCAGCAATTTCCTCAAGCTTGCCGGCGCCCACTAAAGTCGCTGGATCGGGGCGATCGCGCCGCTGCAGGATTTGGCCAACGACTCTGGCGCCTGCGCTTTCGGCAAGGGTGCGCAGCTCGGCAAGGGATTCTTCGGCGTCAAACTCGGGGATATTGGGCCGGCCATCGGATTTCGGCGGCGCGCCGGAGGCAGCCACCGCATCGCGCGCCGCTGCCGCTTGTGTCGTGACTGTGCCTTTGGCAGCGCCTCGGCTGCGCGTCCGCACATCCAGACCGACCAGGAACGCACGCTCCCGATCGGGGTCTTCTCTTGTCGCGACGGTGCCCAAGGGCGCACGGCCGCGCTTGCGCGCCAAGTCGCGGGATTTCTTGCGATCAGAACTTCGCAAAGCCGAAAACGCCTGTCTTGTCCCTATCCTTCGGTGCCCGAAGCGCTCGCAGCAGTACCAGCAGCAGACGCTGCGGCTTGCGCTTTCTCCGGATGCACCGCATGGGTCAGGTGCGTCGACGCCACCCGTCCCATGACGACCGTTGAGATGGCGTGTTTGAAGATGAGTTGCTCCTGACCGTTCGCCTCCAGCACCACGGAGTACTTGTCAAAAGAGCGGATGCGGCCCGTCAGCTTCACTCCGCTGAGCAGATAGATCGTAATGCTGGCTCTCTCTTTTCGGGCCGTATTAAGGAAGGAATCCTGAATATTTTGCGCCGGCTTATTGCTGTCCATAGCCGATCTCCTCAATGTGTAGACTGCGACTTTCCAACTGCCGGCCCATAGCGCAATGGGCAGACGCAAAGCAACAGCATGTTCCCGGAAGCCTTCCCGCTGCCACAGGAACAAGGGGGGACAATCCCGCTGGACCCGGACTTACAGGTTCGGCCATCCCAGCGGGGCAGATGTCTGTACCATACGGCGATCCGCGGCGCATTTCAACCGAAAGTTGCCGGGAAGCGGTGTCTGAGTTGACATTACGGCGGTGCTAGAGCAGACTTGCGGTCGAATTCCAACAACAGGCCGGCTTTCGGAATGCCCTCCCAGCCGTTGGCATTGCGGAACCGCAATCTGCACATCGAGTTCCGGAGGAGATCGATGCACCACTTCGTCATGTCATTCCTGGTCCAACTCACGATTTCAGGAACGGAGGCGGCCCAACTGATCCTGCGCTGGTTTCACTTCATCGCCGGGATCGCATGGATCGGGCTTCTCTACTTCTTCAACTTGATCAATGTTCCTTTCATGAAGACGGTGGATGCGTCCGCGAAACCAAAGATTTTCGAGAATTTGACGCTGCCGGCGCTGAACTGGTTCCGGTGGAGCGCACTGGTGACGGTGTTCGTGGGCTTATGGTACTGGGGACAATTTCTGGTCGCGCCTGATGCGCAGCGCCAAGGTGTTGGCCAAGGCAGCACGTTCGGACTTTTCCTGCTGCTCTGGATTGTCGTCTTCTTCCTTCTTTTCCTCGTGATTAAGAAGGTGGCGCCGAACGGATACGTACTGGGAGCGATCACGGCTGTGCTGGTCTATGCCGCAGGATGGCTGTTCGTGCACTACACGCCTGTGGGCGCAGACGACAACCACGTGTTATGTATCGGTGTGGGCGGCGGCATGGGCATTGTGATGCTGTTCAACGTGTGGGGCATCATCTGGCCGAATAACAAGAAGATCATCCGGGGCACGCTGGCGGGTACGCCTCCGGCGAATGCGGCGGCGTTGGCGCGCCAGGCATTCCTGGCCTCGCGGACGAATTTCTTCTTGTCGGTGCCGCTTTTGTTCTACATGGCGGCTGCATCGCATTTCGCGAGCACGGTGATATTCGGGAAGTAACGTGCGCCA
Source organism: Candidatus Sulfotelmatobacter sp. (assembly GCA_035279505.1). GTDB lineage: Bacteria > Acidobacteriota > Terriglobia > Terriglobales > Acidobacteriaceae > Sulfotelmatobacter. The sequence continues at coordinate 5,906 of DATEHP010000159.1, forward strand.
CCCGGCACTTCATCAAGAACTTTGGCTTGTCCTTTCGATCGCCGCTTTGAAAGGCACAGCTTCAGCCGTACCGCGTTCGCCGAGAACATAGGAGCGGCCTTTAGGCCCTGAGGTCTGCCCTCAGCGGCTAAAGCCGGGTTCATTTTGTGGCACCAGCGGCACGGCTGAAAGCCGTGCCCTTTCAAAGTTATGCCAGGGCGGCGCGGCTGAAAGGCGCGCCCTTTCAAAACCGGATCTACCTACTCGTGCCGGATTCTCCAAACTTACCCATACTGCCAGTACAAAAAAAGGGGAGCCGGAAAACCGGCTCCCGAATGACTTATGGTACCAAGCTTTACCAAGTGAACTTCGCCGCAAGGCGGAAGCTACGGGATATTTGCCACTGGTTTGGCTGACCATATGCTGAGTTCAATATCACGTTGCCGCCCCCAATTAATGTCTGGGGGGTGTAGCCGGTCTCCATTTGCTGGTAGAACGCCGCCCCACCAAAAATCCCAAACTGATTCACGGAATTCGGGACGTACTGCGAGTTGAGCCCTTGCCAGTCCGCGATCACAGCATGCTGGTTGAGCAGGTTAAGAGCGGTTGCGCTGAAGGAGAGTTGCTGAGCTTCATTGTTCTTGTTGACTTTGAAGCCATGAGTGAGCTGCAAGTCAGTCTGGGTGTACCACGGTGTACGTTTGGCGTACACGCTTCCAAGAACCGTGTTCCCCGAACCATCGAGGCTCGCGTTCACCCAGTTGCCACGGCCCCAAATATACGTGCCCTCGACGGCGGCCGGCAGACCGCCCGCATTGCCGTAACCTACGTCTGACCAGGCGCTCACAGGACTACCTTGATACGCTACCTGGAAGAGTCCGATGGTCGTGTTCATGCCTTTCCAAGGTTTGGCGTAATAAATGTTCCCCTTGAGGGCATTGGGACGATCCGTCGGCAGAGGTCCGTTGGCGGACTGGCCCTTGTAGTTGAAGTAGTAGAACGGCTCGTCGAACGCTCGAGTCGTATCCGGCGAGTTGCGTCCGCCGGCGCCGCCGTCAATCTGGTCGGTGGTAGTCAAGCCCGTGTAGTTCCCCCACAGGCTGCTCCATGTGTAGCTAAACATTCCCGCCCAGCCGTGGCTGCTAGTTTTGGTCACCCGGAACTCGATGCCGTCATAATTGCGTACGGCCTCAGGGTTGTTCGGGCATCCGGTGCAGGTACCAAACTGATTAGCGGGATCGCCATTGAATGCGGGCACGCCCGGTCCGTATGCAGCACCCAGACTGGTTAAGAAGCTGGCATAACCATTAAGGGTCTTGTTGACGCCTTGGCCGGGGTTGACAATGGTGTAGATTTCGAAGGCACTCGGATCGGCCAGCGAAGCGTCTTCGATGACATGGTCGAGACGTCGACGGTCATAGCGGGCTTCGAATGCCCAATCCTTCGTGACCTGGTAGTCCACCCCAGCAACGTACTCGTGCTGGCGATAAGGCTTCACGCCAGGCGCGACCGGCTCTTCCGGGCGGAAATTCGTGTTCTCAATTAGCCCAACGCCGGTTTTGCTGTCAATGAGGCTTGGCGGAGTTACGCCGCCCGCAAACGTCGCTCCTGTGTTAGAAGGCCCCGTTGGGCAGGCGCGGCCCGCAGCATTGCCGATGAAGGTGAGGTCACTGATGACGAACCCGGCGGGCGTCCCATCTGGACCAAGTGGGTAGTTGCAAGTATCCCACCCCTGCGCGCCGAACGACGTCTGGGCCAAGAGCAGCTTCATAACGTCGTTGGTGACGCCATAGCTGCCGAAGATTTTCAGCTTGCCGTTGGCCGATCCCCATGCAGCTCCCAGTCGCGGCTCGAGTTTGTCGGTCCACGACCATTTGATCGTGGTGATGTTCGGTGTCCCGATCCCCGGAGGAACAGGCAGGGTCTCCTTCTCGACCCGGAGACCGAGATTGAGAGTTAAGCCACGACCTATGGTCCAGGCATCCTGTACGAACAAGGCGTGGTTATGATCGATGGCCGGCACAACCGCCCCAGAAGAGTTTTTCAGAACGGTGGCGAAATCCGAATTGGTGACGTAGCCGTACTCGCCGGTGCAAATCGGCGTCGGGGGGTTCTTTGTAGTGTTCTTATACACCGTTCCTAGGGTAGTGCAGTTGCCTCCACCGAAAACCGTGCTTGCCCCGTAGCCAATATTTGGCGCCGCGGTTACGTCCACCAACGGTATATTCCCGTGCTGATTAATCACGTTCCACAGACGGTTGAATTGATAACCGACTTTGATGTTATGGGTTCCCCCCCATCCACCCTTGAAGAAGGCTACATCCTCGTTAAACTGATCGTGCTTGCTGGCATTGAACTCAGTGAAGCCCGTCTTGTGCGGAGCAGTCGTTGTGCCCCCCGGCTGAAGCAGGGCGGTGGGGTAGGGATTGCCAGCATTATCACAGGGGACTGGAACGCTTAGGCTGCAGTTTGGCGACCCGAGCGGCCCTTGGGTGAATGCAAGGTCAACACCGCTGGTAGGCCAGCCGATATCGTGGTAGTTGTTGAAGAAGTAGCCGAAGCGAGTGGTAGACACGATTTTCGGCGTCAGACTGATATCGGCACCAAAGTTGTAGGTGGAGTTGGGCTGAGAGAAACCGAGGCCGTGCGAATACGAGGTCAGCGGGGTAAAAATCCCGGATTGGTTTCCTATCCCGGTGTTCAGAAGACCCTGCGACGCGATCGAATCCGGCGCCGGCAGGTTGACTCCAGACTCGCGTTCGAATTGATATAGCCACGAGGCGAAGACGCGAATCTTCTGCGTCAGCGTGGCATCGATTCGAGCTGTGCCATAGTACTGCTGGAGGTCCTGCGTGAAGACCTGGTTTCCCAATGACGCGTTCGGACAGGTGTTATAGACCGGCGAGGAAGGGTTAAAACAATCGGACGGCCCAAAGTTAACGGTTCTGCGGGTTGAACTCAAAAAAGGTTCCAAACCCGCGAAGAACCACACGCGATCTTTCATGAGCGGACCGCCAACCGTAAAGCCGGGCTGAAAGTACCGGAAGTGGTCTTTCTTGGGTATATACGTCTGGACGTCGGCTTCCCCATTTAGAGGATTGACATTGGGATTCGGGTCATAGCGCAGAGTGCCGTTGGGAGAGCCGTCCAGGGCGTTGGACTCGTAGCTGCCAAAGAACGAGCCATGATAGGCATTGCTGCCCTTTTTCATGACTACGTTGATCACGCCGCCCAGTGCGCCACCGTACGCCGCTTCAATGCCCGAGCTCTTGACCTGAACTTCCTGAATAAAATCGAAGGGAACTTGAGCTCGGGATGCTCCACCGGAGATGTCCTCCGTGTCCTGCCCTTCGACGAGGTAAGAACTCTCCGAGTCGGCCGCTCCACCGATCATGAACCCCGCGTTGTAGCCGTTACCGGCGCTGCCCGGCAACGCGCCGCCGGTGCCTCCCGTAGCCCCGCCCAATGGTTCAGCGCGAGCCATCGGGGCGAACTGAATGACGGACTGGAAGCTGTAGCCGTGCGGCGTGTCCAGTAGCGTATCGTTCGTCAAGTTCGTCTGGTTCGTGGTCGTGGTGACATCAATCACCGGAGCTGCTCCGCTGACTTCAACGACTTCCGCAGCGGTGCCGACCTCCAGAGTCAGGTCAACCGTGGGCAAGTGGCCGATTTCAATCGTCAAGCCTTCGCGCTTGGTCGTCTTGAAGCCTTTTGCCGATACTTCGACGCTGTATACACCCGGAGGCAGGTTCGCAAACCGATAGTAGCCGGTTGACTCGGTATCCAATGCCTTGTCACCTGCCAGCGCCGTACTGCGCACGACGACGTGCGCACGAGACACTACTGCTCCGCTAGCGTCCTTCACTGTTCCTTGTAAGCCCCCGGTCGTTTCCTGCGCGAACAGTGCCATTCCGCACAGCACCACGGCTACTGTTGCCACGAACACAAATGGCTTCACGAATCTGGCGAATCGCATGTCCAGCCTCCTATCGAAGTCGCTGCAATCGAAAAACTCAGAATCCGATCAATGCCCCAAGCACTGCGGTCTGAAGACGCGACAGATGAGACCCCCAACCTGCTCATTTTTCAAAAGAGAAAGAATGAAAACTGCGAGACCCTGCGAAGTGACAAACCTCGGCCCTTGGCATACGACCTTGTCAGAAAAGCGGACAAACAATACTCCACAACCACAACGCAATGCAACTCTCA
>DATEHP010000160.1:0-11389 GCA_035279505.1 Candidatus Sulfotelmatobacter sp.
GATGTCCGCTCGTGGCAGGCATTCCTCGCCGCGATCCGCGGCCCGCTCAGCGCGCAGAAATCGCTGCAGGGCGCCGGCATTCGCATTCTGACGACGACGACCACGTCGCCCACGCTTGCGGATCAGCTGCGCAGCTTCCTCAAGATTTATCCGCAGGCCAAGTGGCACGTCTACGAGCCGGTCAATCGCGACAACGTCCTCGAAGGCGCGAAGATGGCCTTCGGACAGCCGGTCGAGACACGCTATGACTTCTCGAAAGCCGACGTCATCGTGTCGCTCGACGCCGACTTCCTGTCCGCCGGATTCCCCGGCAACGCGCGCTACATCCGGGACTTCGCGGCGCGCCGCAATCCTGACAGCGGCAACATGAACCGGCTGTACGTCATCGAGAGCACGCCGAGTGCAACGGGAGCGAAGGCGGATCACAGGCTCGGGGTGAGGGCAGTCAATGTCGAGAGACTTACTGAGTTGCTTGGGGCCGCAGGGCACCCGCTTCGCGAAGTCGGTCCCCAAAATACCCATCTTCCTGAGGACCAGCACAAGTTCATGGCGGCCCTTCAGGAGGAGGCGGGGATTTGGCTTCTGGGAAGGGGATCCTCGCTGGTCCGAGGCAGAAGCGTAATCGTCCCTGGTGATCATCAGCCACCATTTGTTCATGCCGCCACCCATTTTTTGAATGAGCTAGCCGGCAACGTTGGCAAAACTGTCCTCTACAGTGACCCGATTGACCCGAACCCTATAAACCGGGCGGAGTCGCTGAAGGACCTCGTCGCCGATATGCAAGCAAGCAAGGTCGATCTCCTGATCATCCTCGGCGGCAATCCTGTGTACGATGCTCCCGCCGATCTGAACTTCGCCGACTTACTTAAGAGTGGTAAGGTTCCGGTCCGCGTGCACCACGGCTTATACCAGGATGAAACCGCCGAACTCTGCCAGTGGCACGTTCCAGCGACCCACGAACTGGAGTCGTGGGGCGATGCTCGCGCCTACGACGGCACAGTCAGCATCATCCAGCCTCTGATTGCTCCTCTATATAACGGTAAAAGCGCAGTTGAATTTGTCGCACTGCTCTCAGGACAAGCGGAAGCAACGGGTTACAACCTCGTTCGCGCCTACTGGCAAAAGCAACACACCGGAGCCGACTTCGAGCAGTTCTGGCGCAAGTCCCTGCACGATGGCTGGATCGAAGGCACGACCTTCCAGTCTAAATCCGTCAGCGTGAAATCAGCTCCATATCCCGCGCCTGAAGCAAAACCCGCCGATCCCAACGCCATCGAGCTCAACATCCGTCGCGACCCCACCATCTGGGATGGCCAATTCTCCAACAACGGCTGGCTCCAGGAACTTCCCAAGCCGATGTCGAAGCTGACTTGGGACAACGCCGTGCAGATCGGCCCCAAGATGGCCGAGCGCCTGCAACTCGCCGCGAAAGACGTCGTCGAACTCGAACTGAACGGCAAGAAAATCCGGGGCGCCGTATGGATTCAGGCCGGCCATCCCGACAACTCCGTGACCATCACGCTAGGCTATGGTCGCAAGCGCGCCGGACGCGTCGGCTCCGAGCAGGGCTTCAGCGCCTACGAACTCCGCACCACCGCCGCTCCATGGATCGCGTCAGGCCTGAAGATCACCAAAACCGGCGCTAGGTACGAACTCGCCTCCACCCAAGGCATGCAGTCCATGGAGACTCCCGACGGCGGCTACCGCCCGCTGGTCCGACAGGCCACGCTCGAGGAATACAAGAAAAAGCCGAAGTTCGCGCAGGAAGAAGAAGTTCCAAATGAGGTCACGCTGTATCCGCCCTACACGTATGAAAAAGAGACCTACGCATGGGGCATGGCCATCGACCTCAACAAGTGCGTAGGCTGCAACAATTGCATTGTAGCCTGCCAGTCGGAAAACAACATCGCCGTCGTCGGCAAGGAGCAGACACTGCTCGGCCGCCACATGCACTGGATCCGCATTGACGCTTATTACCAGGGCGACCGCGACAATCCCAAAGCTTTCTTCCAGCCCGTCCCGTGTATGCAGTGCGAGAACGCGCCTTGTGAAGTTGTTTGCCCCGTAGCCGCGACCAACCACACCACGGAAGGCCTGAACGACATGGTCTACAACCGCTGCGTGGGCACGCGCTACTGCTCCAACAACTGTCCGTACAAGGTCCGCCGCTTCAACTTCCTGCTCTTCCAGGACTGGGACACTCCGCAATACAAGATGATGCGCAATCCCGACGTCAGCGTACGCAGCCGCGGCGTCATGGAAAAGTGCACGTATTGCGTCCAGCGCATCAACGAGCGCCGCATCGACACCGAAACGCAATCGGTCCGCGAGAGCAAAGATATCCGCATCGGAGACGAATTGCAGACGGCTTGCCAGCAATCCTGCCCGGCCGACGCCATCGTCTTTGGCAACATTAACGATCCCAACAGCAACGTTTCCAATTGGAAAGCGCAGTCCCGAAACTACAGCCTGCTGGGCGAACTGAATACCAGGCCACGCACGACGTACTTGGCAGAAGTAAGAAACCCGAACCCGGAGCTGGAACGCTGAGACTTGAGACGGACGCACGGACTTATGAGCACGATCTTTGATTGTCATCCTGAGAACCGCGTTCTTTGCGGGTCGAAGGACCTATGCGGTCCGTCGGCTGCACTGGTGCTGCTTGCCGGTACAGAGATCCTTCGGACCGCCAAAGACGCGGTCCTCAGGATGACAAAGAGATACTGAATGCCAGAGCAATACAAATCGACGACCGAACTCGAGCGCGCGCCGGTTATCGAACCCGGCCATACTTTCGGCACGGTTACCGAAAAGATCAGCGCCATCGTTCTCACGCGCCCGGCTTCGAATGGATGGTTCATTGGCTTCGGCTTGATGTTCATGGCGACGATGATGATGCTCTATGCCATCGGTTACCTTGTTCTGAAAGGCGTTGGCATCTGGGGCGTGACCATCCCGATCGGATGGGGCTTTGCCATTGTCAATTTTGTGTGGTGGATCGGTATCGGGCACGCTGGCACGCTGATCTCCGCGATTCTCTTATTGCTGCGTCAGTCATGGCGCAACTCGATCAACCGCTTCGCCGAAGCCATGACGCTGTTTGCGGTGGCCTGCGCCGGAATTTTTCCCGCCATCCACGTCGGACGCCCTTGGCTCGCCTACTGGCTCTTCCCGTATCCCAATACCATGCGCGTCTGGCCGCAGTTCCGCAGCCCGCTCATGTGGGACGTCTTTGCGGTCTCGACCTACGCTACGATCTCGGCGCTCTTCTGGTTCACCGGCTTGATTCCCGACTTCGCGACGCTGCGCGACCGCTCCGAGAAGCCCGTGCTGAAGATGGTCTACGGCATGCTGTCGTTCGGATGGCGCGGATCGGCCCGCCACTGGCACCGCTACGAAACGATGTACCTGCTGCTCGCGGGATTGGCCACCCCGCTGGTACTGTCGGTTCACACAGTCGTCAGCTTCGACTTCGCCATCGGCATCGTCCCCGGATGGCACACCACCATCTTCCCGCCCTACTTTGTCGCAGGTGCGATCTACTCCGGCTTTGCCATGGTGCTGATGCTGGCCATCCCGATTCGCAAGATTTACGGCCTCGAAGACTTTATCACCGAGCGGCACCTGCAGAATTCCGCCAAGGTCATGCTTGCGACGGGACTGATCGTTGCCTACGGATACGGGATCGAAGCCTTCATGGGATGGTATGGGGGCGATCGCTACGACGCCTTCACGCTCTGGAATCGCCTGCACGGACCGTATGCGTTTTTGTACATTGCGCTGCTCAGCTGCAACATCTTTATTCCGCAGGTGCTCTGGATTCGCAGGTTCCGCACCAGTCCCGTGGCGCTGTTCTTCATCTCTGGCGTGATTCTCGTCGGCATGTGGCTCGAGCGCTTCATCATCGTCGTGGTGAGTTTGCATCGCGACTTCCTGAATTCTTCATGGGGTATGTATTACGCCACGCGCTGGGATTACATGACGTTTTTCGGAACCATCGGCATGTTCCTCATGCTGATGTTCCTGTTCCTGCGCGTGCTGCCCGCCATCTCGATCTTCGAGATGCGCACCCTCCTGCCTGAAGCGGAGGTGAAAGAATAATGGCGAAGCGCGATCCCATCTACGGCTTGATGGCGGAATTCGATTCGGCGCAGGCCCTGGTCGACGCCGCTAAGAAAACGCATGACGCCGGCTATAAGAAGATCGACGCTTACAGCCCCTTCCCGATCGAAGGCCTCGCCGAAGAAATCGGCATGCACTTCGACGAAATCCCGTTGACGGTTCTGATCGGCGGCATCATCGGTGGATGCACCGGCTACCTGATGCAGTACTGGATGTCCGCGGTCGACTATCCGCTGAATATCGGCGGCAAGCCTCCGCACTCCTGGCCCGCGTTCATCGTGATCACGTTCGAGATGACGATCCTCTTCGCCGGAATCTCGGCGGTTTTAGGCATGCTTGCCTTCAACGGCCTGCCCATGCCATATCACCCGGTCTTCAACGTGCCTCGATTCTCGTCAGCCTCAAAAGACCGCTTCTTCCTGATCGTGTTCTCGTCCGACAAGAAGTACAACGCACTGGAAACGCGAACATTCCTGGAAGGTCTCGTCCCGCGCTCCATCTCGGAGGTGCCAAGCTAATGCGCACCCTCCGCCGCTATCCGGTTTCACCACTGAAGCCCGCGCGATGGGTTTTCCTTAGTGTCCCTTCGTGTCCTTCGTGGTTAAAGAATTTCGCTGGGGGCCCAATCTTTGCGCGTCCGCGGATGTCGATAGCGGCCCTTGGACTGATGCTCGCTCTCACGTCCGCCTGCCGCCTGGACATGCACGTCCAGCCTCGCCAGAATCCTCTCTCCTACAGCGACTTCTACGCCGACCACCGCTCCGCGCGTCCTCCGGTGGAAGGCACAGTCGCTCGAGGCCAGTTGCACGAAGATACTTACTTCTACACCGGAAAGGTCGGCGACAATCCCGGCAACGCGTTGCCCTTCGCGGTCACCAAGGAAGTTCTCGAACGAGGTCAGGAGCGCTACAACATCTATTGCGCCCCGTGTCACTCCCGCGTGGGAGACGGCAACGGCTTCGTCCCGTCCCGCGGATTTGCACGCAAGCCCCCGTCGTTCCACATCGTCCGCTTGCAGAAAGCTCCCCTGGGATATTTCTTCGACGTCATGAGCAACGGCTTCGGCATCATGCCCGATTACGCTTCGCAGATTCCTGCGCAGGACCGTTGGGACATCGTTGCTTATATCCGTGCCTTGCAACTCAGCCAGAACGCAACCTCGGCCGACGTGCCTCCGGATCAGAAGGTTCCCTCCGAGCCGCCGGCGTTCCGCGAGCCCGGATCCGGCGCAACCCTGCCGATCCTCGCTCCGGCAAAGAAATCAGAAAAAGAATCTGAGATGAACAAAGAAGGTCAGAAATGAGCGCGCCGCCGAAACATCTCGATCTGACGGCGCCCCCGATCATCAAGAGGATCGGCCAGCGTGCCTTGATCGTTGGCATAGCGTTCGGCATCATCGCCGTGGTCCTGGCGTTTGTCCGCCAAAAGGGCGCGGAAGAGTTTTATCGCGCCTACCTGCTCGGTTACATGGATTGGCTCGGCGTGGCGCTCGGCTCCATGGCCATCGTTATGATCCGCCATCTTACCGGCGGTGGTTGGGGAACGGTGATCCGCCGAGTTCTCGGCGCCGCTATGCGCACGCTGCCAGTGATGTTGGTCCTGTTCATTCCCATCGCCATCGCGGTGCTGCAGCATCAGATGTATCCCTGGCTGAAGCCGCTCGAAGCGATCACCGATCCACACATTAAAGAGCATCTCGAGAAACACAAGTTCATCCTCCAGTCCTATCTGACCAGTACTGGTTTCATCATCCGCGCCATCGTCTATCTCGTGATTTGGAACCTGCTGTCGTTCCTGCTCTCGATGTGGTCCAAGCAGACCGATAAGCCCGGCGCGCCCGACAACACGCAGAAGTTCAAAGCCGTCGCCGGACCCGGCCTTATCCTCTACGCATTCACCATCAGCTTCGCTGCAATCGACTGGCTGATGTCGCTCGACCCCAGCTGGATCTCGACCATCTTCGGTCTCATCGTCCTGGCTGGCGAACTCATCTCCGCCATGTGTTTCGCGATCGTAGTCGAGCGCATCCTCGTCGACTACAAGCCGATGTCCGAGATGCTGAAGCCCGACTTCGTCCACGACCACGGCAAGTGGACGCTCACCTTCATCATGCTGTGGGCGTATTTCAGTTTCTCGCAGTGGCTGATCATCTGGGCCGGCAACCTGCCGACCGAGATCACGTTCTATCTGAAGCGCATCAATCACGGATGGGGCTATATCGCGGTTTTCCTTGCGTTCTTCCATTTCTGTGTACCCTTCGTGATCCTGCTGTCGCGACCGTTCAAGCGGGACATCCGCAAGCTGGTGTGGCTTGCCGTGTGGCTCTTGTGCATGCGTTTCGTGGATCTGTTCTGGATTGTCGAACCGAACTTCTCGACGAACTTCACGGTCAGCGTTGCCGACATCGTAGTGCCCATCGCCATCGGCGGCATCTGGCTCTTCTTCTTCTGCCGTAACCTGGCCGCGCTGCCGCTGCTGCCCGCATACGATGTGTCGGCCGAAGACGTTTTCGAGCCGCATCCGACTCACACGGCTGGAATTCCGGAGAACGCATGAGCAACGATCCACAACGCGCGAATTCCTCGGAACATGGACACGCCGATTACGAGCGCCGGGATATCGGTGTTCGCGGCATCTACTATTTCCTCGGCGGCTTGGCGCTTGCCCTGGTCTTCGCCTATTTCGCGATCAACGTTTTTTTTCACGTCCTGGAGAAGCGTTCTCAAACCGATCAGGCACCTGTGAGCCCGTTAGCTGCGAAGGCGCCCGCTGACACCCGTCGACTGCCGCCGGAATACAAAACCGATTCCGAAGGCGCTGACTATGAAAACTATCTGCGGAAGAACTTTCCCGAGCCCCAGCTCGAAACGAATGAGCGTACTGAGCTGAACAAGATTCGCGAACGCGAAGAAGATACTCTCAGCACCTACGGCTACGTCGATGAGAATGCCGGAACCGTTCACATTCCAATCGACCGCGCCATGGAACTCCTGGCCCAACGTGGACTTCCCACGCGCGAACAGGCCGTCGAATCGACCTCGTCAACCGACAAATTGCAACCTCAAGCCAAGTCACAGCCGGAACAGGTGAAGGGAACTAAGCAGTGAAGAATACTTTTGTCATTCCGGCGGAGCGCGAAGCGCCAAGGAGGAATCTGTTCTCCTCTGCATTGCCCATCGCGCTACTCGTCGCTATGCTCGCGTCGATGGCTTGGGGCCAAGGCATGTCGCAGGGCATAATGTCGCCTCCGGCCAATGTCCGCCCGCCCTACCTGACCAACGTAGGCATCGAACAGCATCTCGACACCCAGGTTCCCGCCGACTTGGTGTTTGTGGACGACGAAGGACGCCAGGTCAAACTAGGCGACTACTTCGGCAAAAAGCCCCTGATCCTGAACCTCGTCTACTACAACTGCCCCATGCTCTGTGGTGAAACCCTGGCAGGCCTGACCGGCGCGATGAAAATGGTCAAGTTCGACCTCGGCAATCAATTCGAGGTCCTTACTGTCAGCTTCAATCCACAGGAAACGCCCCAACTCGCCGCCGAAAAGAAAAAAGACTACGTCAAGCGCTACGGACGCTCTGGCACCGCCGCAGGCTGGCATTTCCTGACGGGATCACCTGACTCCATCAACGCCCTGACTAAGGCCGTAGGTTTCCAGTACCAATACGACGCCGCCAAAAACCAGTACGCGCATGCCACCGCGATCATGGTCCTGACCCGGCAAGGCCGCATCTCACGCTACTTCTACGGCGTCGAATTTCCACCAAAAGACCTGCGCATGGGCCTGGTGGAAGCCTCTGAGGGAAAAATCGGCAATGCCGTCGATCAAGTTCTTTTGTACTGCTATCACTACGATCCCGCCGTCGGAAAATACGGCGCGGTCGTCAGCAACATGTTGAAACTGGGCGGAGCGGTGACCATCTTGTCCGTCGGCGCCCTGATCCTGATCCTTATCCGGCTGGAGCGCGTCGCTCCGCATAGAGGTTGGGATCACGGCCCGGACCAGGCAGGACTACGTTAACGCAATATGTTCGATAACTTTCCATTATGGCCGCAACGGGCCTCCAGCATGGCGGGCAACGTCGATGCTCTGTTCATCTTCCTGCTCATCGTGTCCGGGATGATGACCCTGCTCATCTTCATCGCCATCGTCTATTTCGCCGCGCGCTACCGCTATCGCAAGGGCGTTGCCGCCGAACAGATCGAAGGCTCCATTCCGCTTGAGTTGACCTGGTCCATCATCCCATTCGGCGTCTTTCTCGTGATCTTCGCGTGGGGCGCCGTTGTGTATTTCCAGGGACGCACTCCGCCCCGCGACTCCACGGAAGTCTACGTCGTCGCCAAGCAATGGATGTGGAAGCTCGAACATGCCGAGGGTCAGCGCGAGATCAATGAGTTGCATGTCCCCGTCGGCCGCGACGTCAAGCTCATCATGACCTCGCAAGACGTCATCCACAGCTTCTTCGTGCCCGCGTTCCGCATGAAGCAGGACGTAGTTCCCGGCCGCTACACCGTCGCATGGTTCCGCGCCACCAAGCCGGGAACTTATCACCTGTTCTGTACGCAGTACTGTGGCACGCAGCACTCTGGCATGATCGGTTCCATCGTCGTCATGGAGCCCGCGCAATACGAAGCCTGGATGTCGGGCGGGTCCGGCGGCCCGCTCTCCGCTACGGGTGAAAAGATCTTCGCCGAACTCGGTTGCGCCACGTGTCATCGCAGCGACACGCCGGGACGTGGCCCCAATCTGCAGGGACTTTTCGGCAAACCGGTGCAACTTGAAGATGGACGTATGATCACCGCCGACGAGAATTATGTCCGCGAGTCCATCCTCGATCCTGGTGCGAAGGTCGTCAAAGGATTCAAGCCCGTGATGCCGACCTTCCAGGGATTAGTCAGTGAAGAGCAACTCAATGCGCTCGTGGCTTATGTGAAGTCGCAGTCGCAGGCCGGCCCCGCCGGCACAAAGAGCGCCGCCGCAACTGCGCCCGAAGGCGCGCCAGGCAAGGGAAGTCAGGTGCAATAGCTTATGGCAACAGCTACAGTTCCAAATGTTGAACGGGAGAATTACCTCAATAAGCACTACGGTGTCGGTTCGTGGCTCCTCACCACCGACCACAAGCGCATCGCGCTGCTCTATCTGCTGTCGATTACATTCTTCTTCTTTATCGGCGGATTCTTTGCCCTGCTGATCCGCCTCGAATTGCTCACGCCCGCCAGCGATCTGGTTCAGGCCGACACCTACAACAAGCTGTTCACCCAGCACGGCCAGGTGATGGTGTTCTTCTTCCTGATCCCGTCCATCCCCGCCGTGCTTGGCAACTTCCTGATCCCGCTGATGGTCGGCGCGAAAGATCTCGCCTTCCCGCGTGTCAACCTGCTGAGCTGGTACCTCTACATCATCGGCGGCGTGATGATGATTCACTGCATGCTGACCGGCGGCGTCGATACCGGCTGGACCTTCTACGTGCCGTTCAGCACCGCTTTCAGCAACACGAAAGTCATTGAAGCCGGACTCGCCATCTTCGTCGCGGGATTTTCCTCCATTCTTACTGGACTGAATTTTGTCGTCACGATCCATCGCATGCGCGCACCGGGATTGACCTGGTCGCGCCTGCCGCTGTTCGTCTGGGCGCATTACGCCACCAGCATCATTCAGATTCTCGGCACTCCAGTCATCGCCATCACTCTGGTTCTGGTCGTCGCCGAGCGCGCACTGCACCTTGGCATTTTCGATCCCAAACTTGGCGGCGATCCCCTCCTGTTCCAGCACCTGTTCTGGTTCTACTCGCATCCCGCTGTCTACATCATGATTCTGCCCTCGATGGGCGTCGTCACCGAGATCATCGCCTGCTTCTCGCGAAAGCGCATCTTCGGATACAGCTTCGTCGCCTTCTCCTCGATCGCGATCGCGGTTTTCGGATTCCTCGTCTGGGCGCACCACATGTTTGTCGCCGGAATCTCGGTCTACGCGGCTCTGATCTTCTCGCTCTTGAGTTATGCGGTTGCCGTCCCTTCCGCTATCAAGGTCTTCAACTGGACCGCCACCTTATACAAAGGTTCCATTCACTACGACGCGCCCATGCTCTACGCCTTCGGATTCCTCGGCCTCTTTACCATGGGCGGCCTCACCGGCCTGTTTCTCTCGGCGCTCGGTGTCGACATGCATGTGCACGACACCTACTTCGTCATCGCGCATTTTCACTACATCATGGTCGGTGGCGCGGTCATGGGATACCTTGGCGGCATGCATTTCTGGTGGCCCAAGATTTCCGGCAAGCTCTATCCCGAAGGTTGGGCGCGCCTTGCAGCGCTCATCGTGTTCATCGGATTCAACCTGACCTTCTTCCCGCAGTTCGTGCTCGGGTATCTCGGCATGCCGCGCCGCTACGCCGACTATAGCCACATGCCTGAGTTCCAGATTCTCAACGTCTTCTCGACTGCCGGAGCAACGGTGCTCGGCGTAGGCTACCTGCTGCCCATGATCTATTTCCTGTGGTCGATGCGCTACGGCAAGCCCGCATCGGATAATCCGTGGAACGCCGCTGGACTCGAGTGGCAGACGCAGTCTCCGCCCACCACGTTCAACTTTGAAGAAGAACCGGTCGTGACTTGGGAAGCTTATAACTACGACGAGATCGATAAAGGCCACAAAGAGGAGGTCCACGTTGTCGGATAGCCCAGCAGCCGTCCCACACCACGACGGTCTCCACAACCCGGCCCTGCTCCATCATTTCGCCACAGAAGAGCAGCAGCGCGA
This sequence comes from Candidatus Sulfotelmatobacter sp., assembly GCA_035279505.1. Taxonomy (GTDB): domain Bacteria; phylum Acidobacteriota; class Terriglobia; order Terriglobales; family Acidobacteriaceae; genus Sulfotelmatobacter. The sequence continues at coordinate 10,886 of DATEHP010000160.1, forward strand.
CTCTGCCAGCTTCGGGATGTGGATTTTCCTCGCCACGGAAGTCATGTTCTTCGGCGGGCTGTTCTGCGCCTACTTGATCTACCGCCGCTGGTATTTCGGAGACTTCGCCGCCGCCAGCAAATCGATTGACGCCTTCCTAGGCGGCACCAACACCGCAGTTCTGATCTGCAGCAGCTTGACCGTGGTGCTTGCCATCTGGGCCGCACAGACCGCCCGGCGCGGCATCATGCTGGTCATGCTGGTGCTGACGATGATCTTCGGGGTGACCTTTCTTGGCATTAAGGCTAAGGAATACAAAGACAAGTTTGTTGAGCACCACGTTCCCGGCGCATCATTCAGCTTCGAGCACGAAGAGATTCCTGGACAACATGGTCAATATGCGAATCCGCGCCACGCTGAGATCTTCTTCGCTTTGTACTTCATCATGACTGGCCTGCATGCCCTGCACATGGTCATCGGTCTTGGCATCTTCACCTGGTTGCTTTGGATGGCATGGAAGGGCCG
>DATEHP010000161.1:0-49092 GCA_035279505.1 Candidatus Sulfotelmatobacter sp.
AATACGAACCCACCGATCGACAGCACGTCCATCCGCGTTCGCAGGAAGCAGTCGATCGCTTGGGCCGGTGTTTGGACAATGGGCTCATTCTCATTAAAGGATGTGTTCAGCAGCACTGGCACTCCTGTCACTTCCTCGAATTTGTGAAGCAGCCTCCAATACAGCGGATTCACTTCACGTTCCACCGTCTGGAGCCTCCCCGTCCCGTCCCCATGCGTCACCGCTGGAATCCTGTCGCGTTGCTTAGGCTTGATCTTGTATGCCATCACCATGAATGGCGATGGGTAGTCCGTCTCGAAATACTCACCTACCCTTTCCGCCAAAATCGACGGGCAGAACGGGCGGAATGGCTCACGGTATTTGATGCGGCTGTTGAGAATCTCTTTCATGTCCTTGCGGCGCGGGTCCGCAAGAATGCTTCTGTTCCCTAACGCGCGCGGCCCAAACTCCATGCGGCCCTGGAACCAACCCACGATCTTCCCCTGGGCAATTGCCTCCACCGTGTTGCCAATCAGATCCTCCTCCGGGACCCTGCGGTACTTGCATCCGACGGCCTCCAAATCGCGGAGGATCTCACTGTCCGTATACTCGGGACCATAGTACACATGACGCATCTCAAAGCGCCGGGGCATCTTCAGTTCTTGATGCTGAACATACAGCGCCGCGCCAATCGAGGTCCCAGCGTCGTGCGCCGCCGGCTGCACATAGACGTCCCGGAATTTCGTACGCTCGAAAATCATGCCGTTGGCCACGCAATTCAAGGCCACGCCACCTGCTAGGCAAACCACGGCCTTACCGGTATGCTTCTGGACAAAATTCAACAGGGTGAAGTAATTTTCCTCCAGCACCAGTTGCACGGACGCCGCCAGGTCCATATTCCTCTGGTGGATCTCGGACCGCGGGGTCCGCGGATCGCCAAACTCCTCCACCATCCTAGGCGAAAACACAGCGCCCAGCATCGGTTCCCCGCCATACCAAGTCATCTCTACGCCTTTACTGTGGTGGGTGAAGTAGTCCAGATTCAGCCGGCACTGATCTCCCTCCGTGCGGACCACGCGCCTCACCTGTTCGGCAAACCGAGGCTCCCCATAGGCGGACAGCCCCATCATCTTGTACTCGTCGCCGTACTTGGGGAAGCCGAGGAATTGGGTGAACGCGGTATAAAAAATGCCCAGCGAATGCGGAAAGGAGACGGAGCCTCGTACGTCTATCTGATTCGCCTTCCCCACGCCCCACATCACGCTACTAAAATCACCGAAGCCATCGATGGAAACGACAGCGGCCTCCTCAAAAGGTGACGCGAAAAATGCACTGGCCAAGTGCGCCCGGTGATGCTCGACGAAGTGTACCCGTGGCGTCTCCTGTGCCACAATTCCTTCCGCGACGAGCAAGTCGCCTACCTGCGCGATGCGCACACTGTTCACGGCACGGGAACTGAGGTTCAACCAGCGATGTGGCCGCAACGCCGCCCGGATCAGTTTGTCCTTCAGGTGAGCCTTGGGATCGCGCGAAATCGCGATATAGTCTGGTTGCGCACCTTCGAGACATGCTTTCGCCGCACCAATGGGCAGTCCCGCCCAGTGCTTGATGCGATTCAGCCTTTCCTCCTCCAACGCGACTACAAGGTGTCCGTCGCGCAGCAACGCGGCTGAAGCATCGCCGTGGAACGCGTTAAGTCCGAGAATTTTCATTCCTGCTTTCAATGCTCTCTGCGGTTGAAGCGGTAGCGGCATCACCCTAATACGTACTTATTTCTCTGATGTTCAAGCGAACAACAGCTAGCTTGCGCCTGCTGATTGAACTTGTGTGGATATGGTGAAACGGTCGCCAATTCCCTACTTTATAGATCTCGCGGCGCATTTTATTTCGTAGATTTTCGCTTTGATGTGGAAAAAATGTGTCGACTGGAGAGCACAATAGATTAAACCTGGCACTCCGTCCAAGAAACCCAAACGTAATATGTATTTGTACAAGAAGAAAAAGATCGGTGAGCCCGGCAGCCCGAAATAGCGCTTCTTTAGCCACCTTCTGCGCTGCGCCTGATTGCCAAACAACGCGGGAGGCAATTCGTCAGCTTGCTCCGCCGCCTGCGAAAGAACCCTCGCTTCCCAGTTTGAATATTCATTGTGTTTCGTCAAATACCGGTCAAGAGATTCAACATTGTGGTGGGGCAAAGCATGCCGCAGTTTGCCGACACGACCGTCCACGACTACATGCTCATGAACCTCGATATCACTCATCGAGTGATCTTGGTCTCTCAAGCGGCACTCGAAGTGTCCTTTGACGCGCCGAAAAAGAGACAGCTTCCAGAAACCGTTTCCTCCAAAGCGAAGTTCCCTCCCCAGAAAATTGATCCGAAGGAAAACTTGGTACCCGCTGAGATTGGGATCGCGAATCGCCTCTCCAATCTCATCACACAAATCCGCCGTTAAAACCTCGTCAGCATCCAAAAGCAAGACCCAATCGTTCTCGAACGAAAGCGAATCGAGCGCCCATTGCCGCTTCTTCGGCCAGCCTCCAGGGTAGTCAAACTGCACCACTTCTGCTCCAAAAGCACGGGCTATTTCAACAGTTGAATCCGTGCTGTGTGAATCCACTACATAGACTTCGGAGAAGCGTCGCACAGCCTCCAAACAACGCGCAAGGTGGCGCGCCTCATTTCGTGTCGGAACGACGACGCTGACAGCAATGGAATCGGGGTTTGCTCTGCACGAGGGTGCTGTCCGAGTGTCCGCCAGGTTTTGCATGTCGAGTTTTAATCGGCAAGACTCAAAATCTACTTCCGCAGAAGCGGGAACTGAACTGGGCTTATTATAGGGCAGGCACCGAGGTCGTCAAGGCAGCACCCGGAGTGGTAGTGGGTCAGTTGAACAATCAGTTGCTCACCGTAAGAACGATGCCTAAGGAAAATAGATCCGTTCGCGCGGCCAAGGGTTTGCCCAGCACCTGCTCAGGCGACATGTGTGCCGCTGTGCCCAGAGTCGATCCGGGACTGGTGAGATGGTCGCTTCCAGAGAGGATGTTCGCGGCGGCGATGCGGCTGGCCGAGGAGTTTCGCTTGTACCTTAGAAAGGCCGAAATCCAGAATCTTGGCATGTCCGCGCTTGGTGGCGAAGATATTCGCCGGTTTGATGTCGCAGTGGACAATGCCGGCGGCGTGTGCGGCATCCAGCGCATCTGCGATTTCGATAGCCAGCGAAAGCGACGTATCCATATCAATGGGGCGCCCCGCAATCACGTGCTTTAGGGTCATGCCTTCCAGGTACTCCATGGCAATAAAGTGCGCACTATCGCGTGCGCCGGAGAAGTTATCGGTTTCTCAGCCCCAACGGTTGGCGAAAAATCTCGGTCTAACTCATCGACCGGGATCGGCCAGTTCTCAGTGGCAGTTGTGAACCGTAGAGGCATTATCCGTTCACAGTCACACTCATCGCGGGTCCTATAGAATGGCGGGAAACATCGAAAGTGAGAATCGATGCGCCATGAATCTGACACGTAGAGGCTTCGTTAAACTGAGCGGGCTCGCTATGGCAACCAGGTTTGTCCTGAATCCGAGTGCCGGGGCTTCAGCCCCTCGGAAGACTGGCTACTGCGTCATCGGCCTCGGACGCATCGCCGGTCACTTCATGCCCGCCGTGCGCAGTACCACTACCTCCCAGATCACCGGGCTCGTGAGCGGTCATCGCGACAAGGCGGAGCGGATTGCGGCCGAGTATGGCGTTCCGTCAAGCTCCATCTACAACTACGAAGACTTCGATGAAATCGCTCACAACCCGGCCATCGATGCGGTCTATGTAGCGCTGCCTAACTCGATGCACGCCGAGTACACGATCCGCGCGGCCAAAGCCGGCAAACACGTGCTTTGCGAGAAGCCGATGTCGACAAACGTGGCCGATGCAGAAGCGATGATCGCGGCCTGCAAGGCGGCCCGCGTCAAGCTGATGATCGCCTATCGCTGCCACTACGAGCCCACCAACTTGAAAGCGATCCAGCTCATCCGCCAGGGCGCACTGGGCCAGATGCAAGCCATTGAGAGCACTTTCGGCTTTAACATTGCCCCGGGCGAATGGCGGCTCAGCAAGAAACTCGCCGGTGGTGGGCCGCTCTTCGATGTGGGTATCTACTCACTCAACGCATGCCGCTCTTTGACCGGGGAGGAGCCGGAACACATCGCGGCCAACGCCTCGGTCATCGATCAGGACGGCCGCTTCAATGAAGTGGAGGAGAATGTCTCCTGGACAATGAAGTTCCCGTCCGGCATCGTAGCCAGTTGCAACACTACCTACGGCGGCAACATGGAAGGTTTCTATCGCGTCCATGGTTCGAAAGGCTGGCTCGAAGTCGATTCGGCGTTCGTCTACGAAGGACTGCGGTTGCGCGCTGATTGTGCGAGCGGGAAACTTGACGAACTCAACCCGGCGCGCGACCCTTCGCACTTCTCGGCCGAAGCCGACCACTTCTCCAACTGCGTCCAAAATGGACTGGAGCCGCAATCGCCGGGCGAAGAAGGTCTGCGCGACATGCGCTACATCGCGCAGATTTACGGCTCGGCGGGAATCGCAATTTAAGCTTGTGGATGGAGGAAGGAAGGTGGCGGATGCTAAATGAGTGTCAGCGGCCGTAGCTGTTGAAAAACTTCTGCGAGCGAAATTGGCAAAAAACAAAATTGCGCTAAGCTGCCGTAGAAACGGCTTTCTCGGTTTTCTAGGCATTTTGTATCCCCCAAATTTGGCTGTTTGGGAGGAAGATGGAGTTTTTCAACAGCCACGCCTGATTTCGACAGCACTCGCGTTCACCCGTCCGAGCAGCCAATCAGCAATCAGGTTCCCCAGCCCGGCGGTCCCCACTCCTCTTAGTGATAACCTTGCGAAATGCCTATCGATCCTGATGCGGGCCCCCGCTCGGCAAAACCTGTTCGATCCTATGCGGTGGTTGTGTTTGCTCTCATCATCGGGCTCTTCCTGGGCATAGTATCCGTCAGCTCGATTGGATTGGCGATGCTGTCGCGCAATTCCAGGCGACCGCTGTTGAGCTATGTTTGGTCGGCAATGACAGGCAGAACTCTCAGTGTCGATGTAAGCCAGCCTACAGTGGTCGATCGTGTTCAGCGTTTGCAGCGGCTCGAGACCGTGGTTTACACCATGGACAAGCTGGTGACCGGCGCAAAAGAAAACCCGATCTTCCCGGATTTTCTGGCAGGAGATCGCCTGTTAATGTTGGTGCACGGCGAAGTTGTCGCCGGGATTGATTTCACGGATCTAAAGCCGGGCGACGTCAGAGTGAATGGGAAGGAGATTCAGTTGCATCTTCCGGCGCCGCAAGTGTTCCGGGCTCGGATCGACAGCGCGAGGACGCGGGTCTATTCCAGGCAAACTGGGCTGCTGGTACCTACCGACCCAAATCTGGAAACCCAAGTGCGCCAGGAGGCGGAACGTCAGCTGCAAGAATCCGCAATGGCCGATGGCATTTTGCGAACCGCCCAACAGAATGCGGCTTCTACTATCAGCAGTCTGCTGCAGGGTTTGGGATTCGAGAAGATTGACTTTGACTAGCGGCAGTGCCTCAGTGGTTTAAGCCCTTTCACCGGCAATTCTCAAATGAGTGAAATTGCCTGTGACTGTTGAAAAAGTCCGGGTCACAGTCAAAATTTGGGGGATAGAAAATGTTAGAACACTGAGAATGTCGTTTGTACGGCATCCTGCCGCAAAGTTATGGCCCTGATGAGGTCTAGCGACTGGTGCCAATTTAAGGCGTTATTGAATAGAGGCATCTTGAACGGGGCGATACGCTGCTTTTGCTACTGACCGCGGACGCTAACGGCCCTAAGTAGCTTCTTTGACGACCCGCGCGGCGGCTTGGCTGACATCCTGACGTTTGCAAGTGCCTTGCTTGCGGTGGGCATCTTACCGTTAAGTGACCTGCGCTCTCCAGCCAGCGCTCTGCGGCGTATCAGGGGTAAAATTTCGCCCCCCAGTCCCGACAGACACCGTCTGGAGCATACCCTCTGGCACGGCAACAATTTCCCACAGGTCTGTTCACGGCGTACCCCCTGCGGATTTCAAACTGCACCACGACCCCGGAGTGCTGAAATTTATGCGGTATCCGGAGAGCCGATGACCGCCGACGTGAGGACAGGCTCTCAGAGCGGGATAGCCTGGCCAGTTCCTTGCATGTCCGATCTTGGTATGCACTTTTGTGCTTCGGAAATCAACTCAGCGCTGGAATGAGCCATTGGCTTCATACCTGGTGCCGCTGCATGCTGGGTCCCAAGCCAGAATCCGAGAGTAACCAGGGCCCACAATCGTGACCAGGCCGGGCTGTCTGGCTGGCGACGGAAGATTCCCTCCACGTCGTCGATTCCAGCTTTGTCAAGCAATCCCGAGTCACGCAGTGTGCCAAGACTGGCTTCCATGACCTCACGCAAGGGCCCCCGCAGCCAAGCGGACATCGGAACCACAAAGCCCCGTTTGGAAGACGCGACAGGTAATTGCCCATAGACCTCGGCGCAGATCTTTCGCAACAGATACTTCAAAGATGCACCCTTGGGCAGCAAGACATCTCCAGGCAATCGAAATGCCCATTCAATCAGGTCACGGTCGAGAAAGGGAACACGAATTTCCAACGAGTTTGCCATCCCGAAGACGTCGCTGTCCCGCAGCAGAATGTTCTTCAAGTAAAATGCGGCATCCAGTCGGGCCACGGAAGCCAACAAATCAGCGGGAGTGTAACAACCCTCATACTGCAGTTCCGGAACCTGAAAGTCTTCTGACAAACAGAGCGCCTCGGCCTGAAAGCCAAATGCTTCCAACCCGGAGTCGCCGATCAAGCGACGCTGGCGGAAGTACAGCCCAATCAATCCTGGATTAACTTTAGCGATCTCGTGCGCTTTTTGTCTGACGGTGTCGTTGGTGAATGCCGTAGCGAGCCAAGCAGCAGTGGTACGCACTGATTCCGGAAAGGGAATGAGCCAAGACAGAGCGTTATAGATTCGGGGCACACGGTGAAATAGTTCGTAGCCTCCGAAAACTTCATCGCCACCCAGCCCGGAAAGGGCTACTGCGATCCCATGTTCACGGACTGCGCGGGACACAATATAGGAATTGAAGCCATCCATCGAGGGCTGATCCATGCATTCCAAAGCTTTGTGAATCCAATTCAAAGCAGTATTGTCGCTAACCGGACATTCGTGATGCCGCACGCCGAAACATTCCGCCGCGACTTTAGCCTCCAGAACCTCGTTATACTCAGGGTGGTCCGGGAACGACACTGTAAAAGCGTCAAGGTTGTGTTTTTCGGGAGTGAGCCCCAGCAATGCCGTCGAATCCAGCCCTGAACTCAGGAAGAGACCGACTTGCACATCGCTGAGTAGATGCCGACGCACCGATTCCTGCAGTATTCCGCGACCCTCTTCTACGAGATCTGTAAGACGACGCCCGCGTTGCGACTCCTCTGGCAATGGAAATTGCCAGTATCTTCCTCCCGCCACGACATTCCCACGATCATCCCGTTCCTGCCAGCAACCGCGAGGCAGGGAAAATATGCCCTCATAGATCGTGAGCGGCTCCTGAACGGCGCCATATGCCAAATATCCAGCCAGCGAGCGAGGGTCAATGCGAGAATCCGGCAAGCCGCTTTCGAGTAGAGCTCGCACTTCGGAAGCAAAAACAAACCAACTGTCCTTTTTGGCCGCATAATACAGCGGTTTGATTCCCATGGGATCCCGCGCAACCACCAGGCGTGAGCGACGAGCATCCCACAAAGCGAAGGCAAACATTCCTCGAAGACGAGTCAGACATTCGATTCCCCAGTGCTCATAAGCGCGCAGGAGGACCTCGGTATCACTATGGCCTTGGAATCGAAAACCGTCCGTCTTCAGCAGGTCACGTAGCGCGGGGGCGTTATAGATCTCACCGTTGTAAACAAGTACGTCGCCGGTGGCTTCGTTTACCATCGGTTGGTGGCCCAGAGGAGATAGATCTTGGATGGCTAGGCGCCGGTTTCCCAACCCAACTGTTCCGCCGCGAACAGGTATCAACCTTAAACCAACGTCATCGGGACCACGATGCAATTGCGCGTCGAGCATTGATTGCAGAGGCCTATCCACTCGCTCATATGATAGTGCGCCTATAATCCCTGCAATTCCGCACATTCGATCACTCCTCGACGCTACCGATATTCAATCAATGAACTCATCCGCTACGATACCGTTGAGCACACCGCTGATACAAGGCCAGCATCTGACTAGTTACAGAACGCCAGGAAAACTCGCTCTGCATCCAATCTCTTCCTCTCAGGCCCATATCCTGCAGCGGCATGGTGCTAATGCTACGAATCGCATCGGCCAGACTTTCAGGATCATTGTTGACCCACAATCCACATCTCATCTCTTCCAAACGGCTCCAGGGAGTCCCCTTGCTGGCGATCACTGGAACTCCATGAGCGAGAGCCTCCGCTACAACTATCGCGAAATTTTCGGTATACGACGGCACCAGAGCGACATCAGAGCGTTCGAACAGCCCCTTCTTTTCGTCCGACAAAACTGCTCCCAACATCTCCACTCGTTCGCTCAATCCTAGCGCGTGGATCTGTTCTTTGAGTTGCGAAACGTACTCCGGTGCCCCCCACCCCGCGATCGCAAGACGCCACGGTGGTGCTGAACCGACGAGACTGCAAGCCTTCAGCAAAGCCTCAATTCCCTTCTTCGGATCCAATCGCCCGATGAAAAGCAATCGCAGCTCGCCATTTCTTTGTATTCGATTGAGGTCGACCGGGACATCCACTCCGTTCGGAATCGTGGCCAAGCGCAACTTCGGGAAACGAGCCAGAGTCTCGCGGCTTTCCTGTTCTGATGTAACGTGTACCGTCAATTCAACGCGATCTGCCGCGTGATACCACAGAAAATCCCAAATCCCCTTTATGCCGATTCGTGAAGAGCCTTCCCAGCGCTGAAGAGCTCCTCGCGGCGACCACATCAGCGGCTTGTCCAAAAAACGGCCCCAAAAGATGGTTGGGAGAGTCGGAAAGTTGTAAACACCCGTGAGGTGAACAAGATCAGCCCACTGCATATACGCGGGCAGCAAGTGCATCAGGGTCGGCGAAACTGAATGCCGTTGCCGGCGCGGACAATAACGAACCCGAAACCCCTCTGGGAGTTCGACTTCTTTGGTTTTGTCCACGTCCAGAACACGATCTAAGCCGTCCGCGTCCGTGGTCAGAACGCGGACCTCACAGCCTAATTGCACTGCATTCCGACACAGTTCGAATGTGGAGCGAATCGGACCGCCGTAAGAATAGGCAGGGTGGAATGACGGCACCACATGCAAGACTTTCATAAAGGCGAGTGGAGAGCAAAAACCGCACAAAAAGCTCTTTCAATTTGTCGCTAGAAGATGATACTAATGCTGCCGAATGGTCAACAGGGGTATAGTGCGTCCTAAAATCGCTTTAGTTACGTCCGGGCTCGGCACCACACACGGCGGCATTGGCGTGGTTGCCGACATGATCGTCTCAGCGCTGGAAAAAGATTGCAACATATCCGTATGGGAACACCACGCCTTTTGGCCCCGATTGGCACGCATCCCCGCAGCTGTGGGAAGAACATTCTGGGGCAGTCTGACGACTCCAGACTTTGTTGTGTATGACCACGTCGATCTCGCAATTTTGCACGCTATCATACCCCGTCTGCGGCCCATTCCTTATGCTGTGTTCTTGCATGGCATAGAAGTTTGGAAGCCCATCGTCGGCCGGCGCCGAGAAGCGCTCTTGGGCGCGAGCCTTCTCCTCGTGAACTCGGCAACGACGGAAAACGAAACCCGCGTTGTCAATCCGTGGCTGCCGAAAGTGGAAATTACATGGCTTGGCGTCGAGCGGCAGAATGAAATCGCGATCGTCGGCTCTAATCCTCCGATCGGCTTAATTGTCGGCCGAATGGCCGACTCGGAGCGCCTCAAGGGCCACGATTCTGTCATGGATGCTTGGCCACTCATAAAATCTTCCGTACCTGACGCGAAGCTGATCATCGTGGGGACTGGTAACGATAAGCGCCGCTTGGAGAACAGAGTAAAAGCGGAGCACCTGACAGGAATCGAATTCTGCGGTTGGATCGATGATGCACAGCGCGATCAGATGTATCGCTGCTGTCGAATGCTTTTTTATCCATCCAAGCAGGAAGGATACGGACTCGCCGGAGTCGAGGCAGCCAGCTTCGGCGTGCCCGTATTGGGACTAGCCGGCACTGTCACAGAAGAGCTCTTTCCACTGGGCACGGGCGTTGTGGTCGCTAAGGACCTTTCGAGGGAGAGCATCGCGGAAGCCGCAATCCCTCTTTTAGGGAGCCCTCAGCACGCGCAAGCGTTGGGAAGGGCCGCGGCCGCCCGGGTAAATGCAGTCTTTCTAAAGGAGCACTTCGCGAGCCGCCTACGTCGAGCGTTGTCACCGCAGCTGTCTGTATGCAAAGCAGAGACCACAGACATCCCTCGCGCAGATCTGCGAAAAAAAAATACGTCTGTCTCCGCTCAGGTGGTTTCTAAGAAAAGCTACCACTCCCCGGTGGGACCTCCGTAACGGTGGCGGACCCGCTGGACACAAACCTCTTCGTCGCAAAGTCAAGAAGCAAATAGAAGATCACCTATGGTGGGCGTATGCCCCTGCCGTTGTTGTTTTCGGCCCCTTGGTGCCGGATAGTAAGAATTGGGAGGGATTGAAGTTCGACGAGTATCACCGAGGCGATTGTGGCTCAATCCTCGCTCATCTGCCGGCGAAAGGGACGAAAATGTTCCCAATTTCAGCGTTTCAGCACAATGCTTACCGATTTTAGAATTGTCCGGCGAGCGGACCACCCACTCGATCTGCCAATTGCAAAAGAGCGAGCCCATGTGCCAGGCGTCATTCGTCTGCAGCTCTTTAGGATTTACGGCCCGCACTCTGCCGGATGGGCGTAAGGGAAGGGCGCGCGAAGACGATATGCGAGAAGATCAGCGCGCTGCTTTCGATTTCCCTGGGAGAACCCACTCGATGGGTAGAGACGGCCCATGAATCATTTGGCAGCCACTGTCCAGTGGGTTCCGTCACAATAGGCGAGCACGTGATTCGGTCCGCCACCGGTGATAGTTGCACCCCAAATGTTCGTAGTGGAATCGGAGACGGGTTTTTGCGTCCCCTCTGTACCAGATGTACAACTTGGCAGATTCGCGAAGAGGGTCGGGTCTAGTTGCAACCATCCATTGGGCGCGCCAAGATGGAACGCCCCATAGTTGCAAGTTCCGCCACGAGGAGCATCCCCAAGACTACTGTAAAATTGGCCGCTGCGGCTAAAAGCGGCCTGAATGCATTGCGTGTTGTTGGGGTAGGTATTGTCCTGCGAATCTAACATGTTAACAAATACACCGCTTCTCGTTGAACCAAATGGCGTGACCGTAGAATTACTGTCCCAGTCGTTCTTGATGAGCCGGATGATGCCGCCGGTGTCGTTGTAGGGATAGCTGATGGTAGTCGTGCCATTAGTCAACCCACTGAAAGAATTCTCCTCGACAGTCAAATCGTGAGCGCCCGAGGAGACTGACGTGCCGATAACGATCTGCGCTTTTCCGTTCTCGCTGCGGAAGTGGCGATAGCTGATATTTCTGCCGCCAGTCACAAATAGATCCGTCCAGTTTCCGGCCGCCAACCCTCCGTCAATGTCCAAAATGTTTACTTGCTCCACATCGATGCCAAGACTGCAATTGGTGTCTTCCAGCCAGTGAATATACTCATAGTAGGGTTCCGCTCCCCTAGCGCCTTCGTACTTGATTCCTGTGCCATTGCTGCTCGATGAACTTGGTGTCCCGTTTGAGCATGTCAGGAATAACCGATCAAAGTTTTGCGCTTCGCAGTTCCCGGGTGCCGTGGGGCAAATGTCGATACCAATGAATCTGGAGTTGACCGCATAGTTGACCACCTGCACATTGTCGAAATGGTTGTTGGTCACGATGTTCGAGACAGTGCCGATTTCGTCGATCAGGATGCCAATGTTCGCGCCGGATGCTTTGTAATTAGAGGCATTGGCAAAGACGGTCAAGTTCTTGAATACCGAGTCCCGGGTTTGGTTGATCTCAAGGACCGCTCCCCCGCCCGAGCCATACCACAGAAAGGCCGCATTCCCCGATGTAGCTCCGCCTGCTGCACCGATAGTCGCTTGTCCCTGCGACTGGGCGCCGTCCACCGTGATGCCCGAGCACTTCGTAACCTTGAGCGTGCTGGTGAGCTTGACGGTGCAGGAGTTAGGGAGGATGAGTGTTCTTCCGCGCCCACCTATGTTGCAAGCAGCGTTAATTGCATTCTGCATGGCCGTAGTGTCATCGGTCGTTCCGCTGCACGTAACTCCGTAGTCCCGCGCATTGAGGACCGATTTAGTCTGATAAACGGACACCTGGCTGACGTCGTTGAAACCCAAGTCGGACCCGACGGCCACGCTGGTGGGGAGAGAACCAGAACCGCCCGAGCAGTTAGGCACACCAGGGGAACTTGACGCCGCACGGCCGCTCCCCGTCCAATTCATGTCGATGAATCCGGCAAACATTCCGATAGAGGTAGCCGCCTTCTCCGATTGGATCGTGCTCGCGGTCGTGGCAGGAACACCGAGACTTACCTCCTGGGCACCCGCGCATGAGGAGGTTAGTAGTGCGATGGTGGATAAAAGCCGCTTCATTAATTCTTCAGTTAGGATCGTCAGCGCAGAACTAGGTCAGATGCGCCCTGCCTCGGCTTCGGCAATTTCAGTTCCGGACAGAGGTAAATGACAAGAATGATAAGGCAGAATTGCAATTCGTGCGAGCGACAACATGCTTACAAACAGCATGGAACTGCCACAATATTATCAATTGCATGGGATGTCGGCTTCATGTACTCATCGAGAAAGCTATATCCCAAGGACAGAAGAAAATCGGTTACCCAAGATGAATTTACGCTCGCCACCTCGCAGACGAGGTGCGGCTTTGTCCGATTGAACAATCCCTTGGCTCCTTCAAAGACGAGACGCTCACCAGCTTCAACATCGATCTTTATGATGTCGGGGACAGGAAGTCTTTCGGCTAGCCAATCTAGCGTTACCGTCACCACAGGTTGTCGATTTCTTACCCCACCGGTTTGGCTCGTGCCAAACCCGTTGATGAAGTTTGTTGAACGTCCCCGTTGGGCAATATTCAGGTTGCCGAGGTCCATAATGTCACTAACAGCGGCACACAAAACACGCACATTGGTACTTGACGAAGCGGACCGATTGAGCAAAGCGGCCAGCCAGGGATCAGGTTCGATAGCCAAAACGATTCCTGCCTTAGATGCCGCGGCGAACGAAAATAACCCAACGTTCGCACCGATATCCCACACGACGCAATCTCGGGCAACGAATCGCCTCACCGTATCCATCAGATGACCGTTATCTGCTCGTTCGAGTCCGGGGTACCAAAAACTCAGCGCCGACTCCGGGGTTACATAAATGAAATGCCCGCCGAGATCACGGGGTAGCCTCTTTCGAAGAACGACGTTCCTGCTCAACCGTTCAGCCAGTGTGCGCAGCATCGGAAAGTCTTAAGCCTATTCGGTTCATCAATCAGAGCGGGCTCCATCCACCGCCTTCGGCGAGCGTTGGAACAGCCACTACCCCGGTTGTAAACTCACATCACGCTCGATTGTTGAAATCAAGGCCGGCGTAGAAGTTCAGCCCGCGACCGATTTCCAGTCAACACCTGTCGTCCCTCTTTAGTCGCGCCGGCGGCAAAGAAAAATCGAGCCGCTCGGTAGGACTCCTTTCGGTGAAGGTCAAACATGGGAGCCAATGTAATCAACGCGACCGCGACTTGCTGCCCGACGCCTGCAAAGTACTGCGCCAGTTGTGGATCGACTGGCATTAGCCCGGGCAGGAGACTCACACCGATGCTATTTAATAGCAACCCCGAACGAGGACACAGCAAGATTTTGTCGAACAGACCCAGCAGTACTCCTATGCAGAACATCACCACGGGCGGTCCGAACCAGCCAAAATTTATGTAACTCTCAGGCAAGTACCCCACGGCAATCGATACGCCGTTCAAATCGTTGCGCCCTGTCATTCGGTATGCGACTTGATACCATCTGTTCGAATCATTGACAGAAGGTTTGTCAGGCCAAAAAACTCGGGGGACAAATGTGACCAGCATATACGAATACAGGCGCCCGTTTTGGTATGGAACACGCTCGGGTGTCGATTCCATCACGTTCGCAGTCTGCTGCAGCAGTGAGAGTCGCCCTAGCGTCTCACTGGCCAAATTCCTCGCTTTTTCCTGGTCTGCATTCAGAAGAGTTTCTCCCCATGCACTCCAGGAGCTATCCATCCAAAAGTTGAATCGCTCGACATAGCTCTCCGACGCTCCTGCACGCCAATACTGCTGGCGAAACCTCTCTTTGCCGGGCTGTAGGAAAAGAATAATGGGAATACCTATCATGATCGCAACGATCGGGAATCTTCGCCGTTCGTATACATAGACCGCCGTAGCCATGATTACCACGCCAACGAAGCTTCCCAGCCAGCCCGAAGAGATTCCCGCGACCAATGCTATGCCGGCATAACCCGCCAGAAAGATCTTGTCCACAGGAATCGCCATGCCGCGTAGGTAATAACGTAGGAGAATTACAAACGCGACCGACGGAACAATCGTCTCAATAATGGCTAGGAACTGGCGGCCTCCCTCGCCAAGCGTACCGATCGGCACCGCAATTTTCAGCAATACCGCTGCTAGCAATATAAATCTCAAGTAATGCCATCGTGCTGGATTGGGATGGATGTCTAGCCTGTAAGATTCCATGAAGCTCAAGGGCCCAGCCGCCGCCATTCCAATCCTGAGCGCTGCCACCCCGAAAGCGACCAAGTAAAGCGACTGCGTTATAGAGTTCTCGGATAGTTGATGCCTTCCCGTGACCAGACTAATGTCGTGTCTAAGCCAAAACAACGGCACCGCGTAGGCCATCCAGTACATGACACCAATTAGAACGAACAGTGGAATCTTCTCTCGGGTTCCCCTGACCCATTCCTGGTAAGCGGCCCATGGGATCCAACACAGGATGAACGCAGCAACGATCTGCGACAGGGTCACATCATATAGACTAGTCGCCCACAGAAGCCCCGTAGCCACCAACGGGCCCCCGCTGTAGAGCAGCACCGGGAGTGTGCTCGCCTTGTTCGCGACCTTAAACGCTTGCATTCAAGATTCTTCGATTCAGCGTCGCAGCGAGCGATTGGACGACCCCATCAACCGCAGTCTCGACAGAATAGTTTCTTAACCTGCTCCACGCCTCACTACCCATAGAACTCAAACGATCCGGACTTGCTGCCAGCTCAACCATGGAAATTGCTAATTTGTTTACATCCCCTAGCGGAAATATGGACCCGGTTTTTCCCGGAATCACCAGATCAGGCCTGCAGCCAACTTTATCACTCACTATACACGGGCGGGCACACGCCATAGCCTCATTTACGACCAGACCCCAGGTTTCCCTGCCGTCAGAGGGTAATACGAGCGCATCGGACGTAACGTAAGCGCTGGTGATTTGCGACTGATTTAAAAATCCTGCGAAACGAATCGGGGTACTGTACTTTCGAACTTGGTCCTCACACTGCACTCGCAACGGCCCATCCCCCACCATCAACCCCTGGATGCGGGAATTGTGGTGTACCGCCCGTTCAATAGCGCACACAAAGTCCAAAGGCCGCTTCTTAGGGATGAACTTCCCAGAAAACATGAATACCGTTGCGTTCTCGTTCAAACCGTATTTCTTTCGCAACACGGAGCGCTGAGGCTCCAACAACCTCGCCTCGGACTGGAACTTTGTGTTGTCTGCGGCATGTGGCACAAAGAAAATGCGCTCCGGGTTGGCACCATAGTGCAGGAAGTATTCCCGAGACCATTCGCCAACCGCCAGACAGGCATCAAATCGCGGAATGAAATGCGGATATGTGAGCGCTTTGACGGCCCTCTTCGCCGTGGCGCGCGGGGTATGCAGGTGCGAATCGCTTCGTACCATGACTTTGACTCTTGACCGCCAGCAGGCCCAAATTGCTTGCCAAGCGCTCTTATAATGCCAGCCATTAACCAGGACAGCATCATATTCGCGACGCCTAATGATTTCCTTGAGTTCTGGAGTGTCGAAACCCCCAAACTTCCCGTGGCCAGCTAGTTTGGAGATGTTCTTCAAGAATGAATGTGGGTATCCATCGAGCAACGGTATATCCCAATCGAATTCCACACCGAATCCAGCTCGAGACTGTTCCTGAGGCGTGGCTTTGTGGCAATAATAAACGTGGATTTCCAAATCAGTGCGCGCGGCCAGTGCTCGAAACCACGCCGCGTGATATTGAATCGGGTGCGTGCTAAGGATTGCCAATCGCATAGGAAGCAATTCATTCCGGAAGAAAAAGCGCATTCGTGTGTTCCGGAAAATGACTCGTCACTCTTAACTTTCCACCGCTCCCGATGAGATAACAGCGGTATCCAAATTTCTTAAGGTACTCCCGAATCTTGCACCCATTTTCCCGCACTATTTCTACATAGAGAGCCCTTATCCGGTGGTGCTCCAGCAGAGACTCGGCCCCTTCCAAAGCAGCTAATTCGTGCCCCTCGACGTCGAGCTTCCAGAGATCGACTTCGGTTAAGCAACGAGCCGCCAATTCCTCGCAGAGCCGGACGATTTCGACTGGCTCCCCGGAAGCTTCTGAAACATAGCTCCTTGCACCGTGGATGAGCGCTGGTGCATCATCCGACAAATACAGGCGAGCATTACCTCGTCCGAGCCCTTTTCGAATGAGTTCAACAGGAAGATTTTGATAAACCGCCAGGCATTCGCCTAACCAGTCTGCCTGTTTGGAACCCGGTTCGAACGCTAGAAGCTTACCGTTCGGAATCTGTTGTGCAAGGTATAGCGTCATCTGTCCTATGTTTGCACCGGAGTCTACGACGATCGCCTTAGCATGTAAAAAGTGCCTTACCCATTTGTGAAACGCACTCCCCTCATAGTTCCCATAAACAATCCAGCGATGAGTGGGATTTGCGAGATCAAGTTTCCAGTGGATGCCTGACGCGGTAGAAAACCAACCGATGCCAAGATTGGCTAGACGCCGGCCAAAGACTAGATCACAGAACCCCAGCTTATGAGGAAAATCAATCCTTTGTAAGCCTCTCAATAGAATCGGTACGGGCGTGATCTCGGGAAGCTTACCAGTATCCATACCCCAGCAATCCTCGTCGTCTGATGGCGTCATGGGGAGCTTAAAGATTTTCTGCCGCCTAGCTGGCTGCTACCCCTTGCGTCTGCATGAAGGTGATGATCTTCGCGACCATTTCTTTCGGACTCGCTATTGAGGACGCGTTGCGTTGGTTCGACCAGAACCGCAGCCGCCGACCCGCGATGGGCCGCGCGGCACGGAAATAGGCCGAGGAGTGCACCTGGGAGCGCTACCGTCGCTCGGTCACAGAAGCGACAGCAGGGTTGCGTAATTCAGTTCGTTGCTGACGAAGCTTCATTTCAAGGTGATGCCTCAGTGAGCGAGGTCGACCCAGCGGCTCCCAATCTTCTTTGCCCGGCAGCAACGTCATGGAGAAGCAGCGTCGCAGCATTTCCTGAATTACTGGCGGCTCCCGCTCGAAGATCCGGTTGCGCTGCACAAAATGTGGATCAATATCTGGCTGGAAGACATCGAAGGTCCCGATTACGGCCCGCTCCATGCCACATAGAAACGGCGTGATGAATACGACCAGAACGCTCACACTACTATGCGCTTGCTTGTCAGACGTCGTTGTTTTGAGCAAACCTTTACACACTCTGAGTCTTGGTCTTCAGCAGGGCAAGACCCGAAGTCCGTTCAGATACTGGTTTATAGGAAATTTTCGATGACACCCGTTGCGAAGGCAATTCAACTGCCCGATATAACAGGTACGCGGAAAAGATTGAGGCTGTGACTGCAAGAAACAGAACTAGGATTTCCGAATACAATCCGTGAGCATAGCGTGCTCCCAAATTGACCACCTTGCCGCCGATCGGAACATGGACCAGATATAGCGAGTAACTGACTAGTCCCAAGAAAGTCAACCAACTAGAGCGCAAGGTTAAGAAAGCGATCGCAAGTGCTGTCAGCAGCATAACAATCGCGGCGGGGAATCCATATGCGCTCTCGAGTCGGCCTTCAATCAATACGATCAAGAAAACCACCGCAAGCCCCACAGTGAAGAAGCGACTCGAAAGAAGTCCTACTTTCTTTTGAAACGTCAGCATTCCAGCGACAAATAACGGCAGCCATCCGAAGATCAGCGATGGCCGAGAGATAAGCGGTACAGAAAGAAAGAGAAGAGCCACTATCAATGCCAACCTGATCATACGATTGGACGCCATCAATAATGGAAAAATTAGCCCAACCAGCAAGTAGTACTGAAACTCGATTCCGAGGCTCCAAAAGACGGGATTGACCCAGGGCTTCCCAATCAAGCTGTTTGCGTAGCCCAGGTGACCAAGGAGTTGTGGAAAAGTGTAACGAACTAGAGGGCCGTGAAACATCGGAGCTAGGGGGACTACATAAGCCAGCGCAAGGATCAGGCAAATATCGGCAAAATAGGGCGGATCTAACCGAATAATTCTCTTGGCGAGAAAACGGCCGTACTGTGGTAGCTCGTATTGGGCCTTGTACAGAGCGTAGGGAATCACGAACCCTGATATTACAAAGAACATCGGTACGCCCAGCCAACCGTACTCACCGCTCGACTTGAGGAGCCCTGCTGGAAGAAAATCAGGATTGCCGTGTGTGAAGTGGAACCAGGCTACACCAAACGAAGCAATTCCCCTAAGCGCGTCTACGGTCGCCATTCGGCCTGAGGGAAGAGGCATACGCAGCCGATGATTTTAACATCAGAGGCCACTCCAGCAAATTACATCTTCTGCAGCGGAGAGAGAGAGAGAGAGAGAGAGAGAGAGAGAGAGAGAGACGATTCAAATGCATCAATCGACGCCCGTCGGCTCCTGGATCGGGTGGACACACCGCGCGGTTTAAAAACCAAAACTCAGCCCAGCCGCCATGGCCCGCCCGGCGCCAACCTCAGGCGCGCGAACCCTGGAAGGTGAAGTGCCGACCAAACGGACGGAACACACGCTTCCAGATGGAGCCGGCAAAGTCCTCGGTGCAAAGCTTGCTGGGCGGCGTGCGAGGAAGCAAGCCATTGAAAGTGATTGCTCTCCATATGCTCGACTCTAAGGCCACCACGTTCGAGAATCTTCTTCACGCGCAGAAAAAAATGTTCCACGGGCTGGAGGCTTCCACCTGAATCAAACGGTTCGCTTTTGAGCGACGAATGGAGCCAGGCGAGGAGCATGCCATTAAAATAGTTTTCGGTCGTCAGTATGAATTTCCCGCCGGGTTTTAGGACGCTGCGCCATCTCCCTTGCCATCGTTTCAGGTGCGGGACGTGTTCAAGACACTCACAGGAAATGACGTAGTCGAACACGGCGCGGGAAAATTCAGGCTCTCGGCGTCGTCGACCAGAAAGCGAAGGTTTAAATCGTGGACTTGACACTTTGGCTAGAGCTACGTCAGACGGCAGTATCGGAAAAATCGACCCCCGTAACAGTAGCAAGCGTATACCTCTGCGCCAGCCAAAGTGAGAAGTCGCCACGGCCACAGCCGATCTCGAGCACGCTGGTGCCGTAAATGTTGGGAAGCAACCTTGCCACATTTTGATGCCAGGATAAACGACTTCGGTTTGAATCAATTCCTCGGGGCCTTGTCTAGGTGACAACGGTTATAGGCAACTCGAATCTCTTTTTTCGCATGAGCCAGATCGTTGAATCTGTGGATTAATGGATTATACAAACCCCGCTGTCGCTTCTGAGACGGCGCGACGGTAGCGTTCCCAAGTACACTTCTCCGCCTGTTTCCTTGCCGCGCAACCCATTGCTGGTAGGCTGGTACGATTCTGGTCGAACCACCGCAAGGCGTCCACCAGCGAGTCCAGATCTCCGACCGGCACTACGCATCCGGAAGATTCGGTCAGCACATCGGCGCCGGCCGTTGCGGTGGAGGCAATTGCAGGCAATCCGCATGCCATCGCTTCGAGCAGGACCAATCCAAATCCTTCGAAAAACGACGGGAATACGAACACGTGCGCGTGGCGATATTGGTCAAGGAGCGCCTCTGGAGAAAGAGCTGATACATAAGTAACGCCGCGCGGCAACGAGGCCATTTTGCTATCGCTTAAGAAGCATGACCCCACAAGGTGGAGTTCTGAGGACCGCAGCGCGGCCTTCTCCCACGCCTGAAGCAAGATCGGGATGCCTTTGCGTAATGAAATCTGTCCAGCGTAAATAAAGCGCAGCAGTTCTGCTCGCTCAGTTCGCGGTTCCGCTCTCCAGAATTCAAGATCGACTCCGTAAGGTACCAACGCGAGCACCTTGTTTGGGTAGAACGCCCGGACGGTTTCCGCGACGAAGCTGCTTGGCGCTAAAACGAGATCAGCAAGTTCCATCTCTTGGCGTTTCTGCTGCGGACGCACGTAGCGGCTGGACGGCAGTCCGGCGGCTGGGAGCCAGTCTCGGAATTTTCGCACAAGTTCCGCCTGTGTATGCTCCCATGCGGGATAGTATCCAATCGGCATATCATAGATACATGCCTTTCCCAGACGCTTGGCCTCCTGAAATTGCCAGAGCGAACAATCTTCATAGGCGTGAACTGCGCGGACGCCTACGCGCCGGCACTCTCTGCGCATGGTACTCATGAGCCAGTCGTTCGCTGCGTAGGAGAGCGACTCATCGCCTCGTCCGAATCCGCGTGTGATCAGGCGCCGCATTTCCCCCAGCCGGCCCTGAATCTTTGGAGCATCTGCCAGAGCGGAAAAGTGCCGACGCCTGAACCGCTGCCCCATCGGTCGCATAGGGGCGATACTCTCAAGGAGTCGCACGGTCAGCGGAGATGGCATCCAAGGTACGCAAAATGCCTCCAACTGATGGGACTCAAAGTGTGCAAGCGCCGCATTGTGCGAATTCGGATTGCCGGTCGGATGGCCGAATAGTACGGTCACCATGCCACCGATCGCAACAAGTACCAGCAGAACATGATAGGCCACCTCAAAGGCATGCTTCGAACAATTCCACGTGATGGCGTGCCATCGCCGTCGCCAAATAGGGTGTGAGACTGCTGCGCCGGTCGAAACTCTTTCGGGCGACGACCTCACGCAGAAAAGCCTCCAACACGTTCACGGCCTCTTCAAGAGGCATGTCATCACTCTGCCCGAACCAAAGAGCATGCCCGAGATCGCGAATGCTCTGAAACTTTGAAAAGGCGGGACCATCGCGGTGCAGGATGGCCAGCAATGGCTTGCCTGAAAGCGCATAACTGAACAACTTCGATGGCATGTACGCAGCGTCCTCAACGCCGAAAATGAGCGAACCATCGCTCTGGATCAGTAGCTCAAGAGAACGCCGGTAAGACAATCGGCGCGGCTCTTCCCGAACCAGATCGTCGATGCCCCATTTTGCAGCAATATCCGCTAGGCTCCGCGCTTCCCCAATCTGCCAGCCTAGCATCGTACCGAATAGCTCTACACGAATTCCTCTGCAAAGGCCGCCGGATCGCATTCGCAGCTGCGACAGCGCTCGGCTGAACAGAGTAAACGATCTCGCCATTACGGGCCCGCCGACGCCAACATAGACAATACTGTACGGCGGCCCGTTCCTCTCAGGGTAAGGCGCCAATCCAGCAGCCGCTTCACAAAGATCCCGCGGCAGAGCCGAAAATGGGATCGCGGCACAACGTCCCGGGCGAAGCCAAGCCGACTCTTTTGCTTCGTGACGCTGGCACAGAGTATCGATGTAGTTGGGGGAAACAGCAATTAGTCCTTGTGCGGTCTTGGCGACGTGGGCCTCTAGGTACTTGGCCAGCGCGTTGCTGACGCGGTGTTTGAGTCGGGGCCGCGCCCAGACTGGGTGGCGCGAACCCTCTTTGTACAAAGGATCGTGAAGATCCAAGACATATGGCACCCCAAACTGTCGGTGCCAGTTGCGCCCAAGCAGAAACAAGGGAAAGTGCGCCGTCGAGATATAGATCAAATCGAAATGTTTTTGCTGCAGTAAACGCCTTCCAGCAGATCCAAGCGGCAACAGGGCCCGCCAACCGATGCTTCCGATTCTTGCAATCTTAAACAGGCCGGGCAACACTTCCGGCACGTAATGTACGTCCGAAAGGGGGGAGAAAAATCCGTTGCTGTCCTCGTCTACGCACGTTGCTGGTTGATATTCGGTAGACGGGGTCAGGACTTCCACATCCCAGCCCAGGTTGGGCAACTCCCAAGCCAATTGGCGCGTCCTTTGCATGTCGGCGATCATGGTGGGAGCATAGGAGCTCGTGACGATCAGAACCCGACGCATTTACGGCATGCCCTCTGGCTTGACGGCTTTGGTGTAGAGGGAAAAGGGAATTCGCGGGTTAAACGTCGCCAACATGACGGTCGGCAGCGCAATTGGCAGCAGAGGCAAGGCGGCCAAGTCTCCAAACTCATTACGAATCGTACGCAGGAGTCGGTCTGCATGATAGACCGCCGGAGTGCCGATTCCAACTACACACTCGATCTGAAACCCTATAGGCTCAAGCAGTGTTCGGTAGTCGTCCTCGGTATAGCCGGCGCGAACGTGCCCGCCCGACTCTTTCTTATCGAGAACCTCTGCCTGATGCCGCGGGTGCAGCCGATTTGGACAGCAAAGGTGTAGGACCCCACCCGGGCGCAAGATACGGAAGAACTCCGCGGCCACGTCTCGGTCCCGAAGCAAATGCTCCAACACTTCGAAGCAAATGACTTCATCAAACGTCCGAGTCTCGCGTGTTAGGTCGTATAGATTGCATCGCTCGAATTGCAGGCGCGCCGGATCTGCCTGCTTGTAGACGATTATGAACTCCCTTGCTTTCTCCAGCTGCTCTGGCTCGTTGTTCATGGCCACAACGCGTGCACCGGTTTGATATGCCAGCCAGGAGAAATACCCGTTGCCACTGCCGGCGTCGAGCACGTCACGCGGCCCGGTCCGCCAAAAGCGGCAGAGTGAAGCACGGTTACGCGTGTGCAAGTCGAGGCCGGGATAGACGAGGTCCCGGATGCGGTGGCGGACGGCAGGAAGCATGTTTGATCAGGCCGACGAGAGACGGCAACTCAGGCGACCGGCACTGCCCAGATGGCGGCATTGTGCGGCCAAATCCCGCCTTTTATTGCGTCGGGCCCAGTTCCGTCCAACCGCGAACAACCAGTAGCAGTAGGTCCGGAGGTTTTTCGGCCATGAATCCGGTGTTTCCCGCACGATATGTGGGTTTGTATTCGAACGCAAATATCCGGGCAAAACTAGGATCGTCTCCTCTCCGCCGCGAAGCACCGTCCAGTCTAAGAGGACAGCGGTCCGTGACCAAAATAGAAACTGTGATGCATCGAGTCGGTTTGTCCAGACAACGATCTCGACTCATCTTAACGAACTCCTCTGCTTCAATCTCTTTCTCTAGCCCCGAGTGCATACGACACGGCCTCGAGCAGCTTCTTCTCCTGGCGCTCCCAGCAGAAAGTCCGCTCTGCTGCTCGGAGGGCAGCACTTTTGGCGCCGCTCAAGAGCTCGGGCGAAGCGAGCAGGGCATTCAGGCGGGCCGCCAACGCCGCAAAGTCGCCTGAGGAGTAAAGGGAGACAGCCCCGGGCGCCTGGATCGTCACCTCTCGATGGCCGGTGGTGTCGCTCGCCACAACGGCGAGGCCAGCCAGTAGATACTGGAGGATCTTGTTTGTGACGGTCAAGTCCCGGCTACGGCAATGCTTCATCTCTCCCGCAAAGCCGATGTCGTGCTCGGCAACGCGCGAAATCAACTCGCTTTCAGAAACAAGATCGTGGACGAAGATACGTCCTCGCCACTTCTCAGGAACAGCCCCCGCGAGCCATTCGAGAAATCCGTCAGCGGGATGGCCGCGTAAGTGAACGTCAGCGTCGTAATTCACAAGCGGCAGTGCTGCGAGGAGATCTTCAAGCCCACGACCGCAGCCAAGAGTTTGTGAGAACCAATGAATGGAAGGTCTGTTCCGGCTCATTCGGTCCCGCGACAAGCCGTCGATCGTGTCGCGCCCGCACCATCTGTTGACATTGTAGACAGCCAACGGCGCAGCGCAACCATACTCCTCTCGCAACACTTCGCTCATCGCCGCCGAAGGGCATGTTGCGTGGGCGCTCTCGGTTAGCAGTCTGTGCTCTAGTTCGCGCAGCAATCTGATCGGCCGCGATTTTCGCGCCGCCGGTAGAAGATCTTCAGAATACCAATCTTCCATGTCAACACCGACTTGAAAACCTGCGTTCAAGAGCTGGACACCTACCCACGCCGCTGGCTCAAGATGCACGATATAGTAATCCGCCTGGGCCTTCTTGGCATGCCGAAGAAGTTCAGCAGCCACACCCAATTGCCAATAGTTTTCGATGCCAAGAGTTCTATAGAGCGCTCCTCCGATGCGGATCCGGACACGCCGCCCGATCGCCCACATACGGAGCAGCAAGCCATGCTCTACTGGCAATATCGACTTAAAGACAAAGTCATGCTGTCGGGCAAGCGATTCATCAGCCTTGATTTGAGCGGGGCTGGAACCCGCACCATACACAACCACATCGAAGTCAGCGCGGGCGAGAGTGTGTGCCTCTCTCAACGCCCTCGGATTCCATGCCAAAGAAGCCGCGGTTAGGATTGCGATTCGTATCTTCTTGCGCGATCCTGGCGTGCCGCAGTGAGCATTCATTGCGGCAGGCAAATGAGATGCCGCGTCTGCTCCTCGACGCCGACATGTGGTTTGAGACGGTGAATATCGTAACCCGCTTGCGAAAGTTGTCGTGAACACATGGTTTCAAGCGCAACGGAATGCGCTTCCAGGAAGATGCGCGGCCGCGAGGTCTCGAGAACTTTCGTGGCTCCTCGTAGCACGTCAAACTCACTGCCCTCGACATCGATCTTGACAACGTTGGGCAGCGGAATGTTGCCACCCTCGACCAATCCATCCACGGTTCGAACAGACACGGTTATTCCATCTACCGCCACGGCTCCGGTCTGGAACGGACTGCCAACGAGCTTTCCCATGCTAAGGTCGGGCATCAACTTGAGAAGCACCAAACCATTGCTATCGGAAAGTGCCAACGGCATGACTGAGATCGGCAGTGCCGGATTCAACTCGCAAAGGCGGCGTAGAGCCAGTTGGTTCATGGGGGCCGGCTCGAACACGACGACTTTCGATGCACCAGCCAACGCCATCGCACCAGACATGAAGCCACGATATCCGCCGATGTCGTAACAAACGTCGCCCGGCTTTGTATGCTCGACGATCGCGCGAGTGAACTCGTGCTCGTAGGTGCCTGTCCAAATGGCCTTGTCGTGCGGTAGCGTGATTTCGAATCTCAGCCCAGCGGCCGGGCCCGCATTGACAGTGTGTACGAAGGGCTGGCCTTCCAGAAAGCGCCGGAGTAACCATCGCTGCGACGCCGCGAGACCCGGAATGTGCTTGATCCAGTACCGGGCGCGGTATGGCAGTACATTGACGCTCGCTTGCAACAGATATTTCACGACGCCCCCTTCACAGAGAAACGGCGGCCACAACGCCCGTCCGAATAAGGGACAGAGGTGACGAGAGAGAAGATTACCTTGTGCGGATAATAAGATGGATCCTGCGAATGGCCTCCGCGATCCCGTGCGAAGATCGGTACATCACAACCGAGGGCCTGCTGGTATGCGATACCCTGAGTTACTTTCTGGTTGGGATCGATTGCGGTGTGGTGGCCGCAGTTCTGTTTCTCCAAGCCATACAAGATCGCCAGAGTCGAAACGCCTATCGCGTAATCAATCTCCAGAGAATGGCGTTGTCTAAAACCTGACACGAGACCCCTAGATGCGGCAGCAAGACTGAGGTAAGATGGCGATATGGATCGTTACACTCTTATCGTCCCGGTCGTGAGCGACCTGCGAGCGGAGGATCTCTTGGAGAACCGGACCACAAACTGAAGCCGGCTCGGGCTTGATCTCAATTTTCATTTTTCTTTATCCAAAAACTGGATGGATCCCTTTTGACGACCCGAACGGGGATCGAATCGAGTACAGCTTCCCTGTTTTCTTGCCACATGTAATACGCAGGCCAGAGGATTTCGTAATTCCGATTGTAAGCGAGGAACCCGTGTAGCAGATACTGCTCCGTCCACCCTATGCGCATGTCCACGAAATGTTTAGGATACTCAAATGGCAGAAAAATATCATGGATATGAATAATTACGCCCGGTTTGAGCTGCGGCATGATTTCCAAGAATAGGAAAGTTATGTCGCCCCCAGTCTTTATAACGTGGCTAGAGTCTATGAACAGAATGTCATGCGCTCCCAGTCCATTCACCAGATTCGAAGCTGGAACATCCTCTACAACCGACTCAACGTATTCATCAGAGTAGGCCAGAACACTGGCTCGCGGCATCGGATCGATACAGGTCAGCTTGGTCTTCAAGCTACCATCGAGAATGGCACGGTGTACCACCCGCGTCGAGAAACCACTTCCTATTTCTAAGATCCGCGCTGGTTTGAAGTGTCTGACGAACGAATAAAGGATCTCAGCGTCAACCGGCCCAAACCAGCCATTCTGGAGATAGAAGCCTGAGCCATCAGCCTGGGAATTTGGCGGCTCCTCGGGGAAATTCGGCTGATACACCGAGCATACCGTACTCAGAAACTTATGATAACGCCCGGGTTCGAAATTTAGTCCATGTACATACCTAGGAACTGACCAGTATCCTCTATCAGAGAGCCGCTTTAGCCGTTCAACTTCGCGGGTTTCAGCCCGAGTGGTTTCGAGTTTCAGCCCCACCGGCCGAAGTAGGGAATTCAGCCCGTCCTTTATCTCTGTGGTGAGCGCCGATTTATTCTTCTTTCCGCTCACCTACAGACACTCGGCGATTGAAGAATTGGCTGGCAAATTCGCAGAAGGGTCGAGCGCTCTCTTTCCACTAATTCCTGAACATAGCGAAGATATTTTCGTGCGCAAATCTCGGGATTCAACTCGCAAAGGCGATGCAGAGCCAGTCGGCTCGTGGGAGTCTGCACGAGCCCGACGACTTTCGACGCCCCGGCCAACACCATAGCACTGGACATGAAGACACGATTTCCGCTGATGTCGCAACTACTATAGCCCTTCCTCGTGTGCTGGATGATAGTACGGGTGAACTCCTGGTGATACCTGCCGGTCCAAACCGGCTTGTCGCGTGTAATGTGATTTCGAATCTTAGCCCATCGGCCCCGGCGCATTCGAGACCGGTGACTTGGGATCTTTTCGCGCAAAACCAAAATCGTTCCTTTACCACCGCGATTCGGTCGAGGCCTTCACACAGACTTAGGAATCCCCCCACGACTACATGGACGGGGCTTGCTCTGCAACAAACGTCGGATGATACGCCGGAGGTGGGGATCGAATGGGCGCCAGCGATCTTCGTCCGGTTCCAAATCGAAGGGGCTCAGCATGCGAGGTGATCCAGTAATTCCGGAGTCAACTTCTGCTCGAACAAAATGCGGTTGCGCTTGATTGTGTCTGCGTCCCAATCCCACCATCGTATTTCGAGAAGCCGCCGCCAGAGGGCCTCCGGAAACCGCTGCCTCACGACCGTAGCCGGAACGCCAACGGCGATGCAATACGGGGGCACATTCTTCGTAACCACGGCGCCCGCCCCGATTACCGCACCGTCGCCGATCTCGACACCCGACAGCACGACCGCCTTGGTTCCGATCCACACATCATTACCGATGCGAATTGGCCCTTTTGAAATGCTATCCGGACAAGAGCGCTCGCCGAACATCTGCTGCATGATGAAGAAGCTTGAGGCGCGTCTCGTGTTGTGCAGCGATTCCCAAATCGTTACGTCCGGGGCCAAAGAACAAAATTTGCCAATGGAAACAGGCTCGAGGTCGGCAACAATCCGGATGGGACCGGTGAGAACAGAGTAGTCATCCACGGACACTTTCGCATTCGCTGACACGTCGCAAAAGTCAAGAACCACATTTCGCCCCACCTCGACGCTCCCGTGAAGGTGGCAACCATTCAGCCTTGCGGTAGGATCAATGGTCCCATAGTCCGCAACGGAGCTATTCCGCACATGGGGATGAGAAGAAACTGCGAGACAGGCTGCCGCTCTACGCTTGATTGCGTTGAAAACGTTCAACGGTCCCTCACGCTCGTGACGAATTGAGGATTGACGAAGTCCGGGTTGCGTTCGGCGATTATGGAGAATGGTCCTCGGTCGATTATTCTTCCACTGCGCATGAGATAAACCATGTCGCAATATTTCACGGTGCTCAAGCGGTGAGCGATAATGATTACCGTCTTCGCCCCACTAAGACCTAAGATCGAATCGATAATCTGTTGCTCTGTTTCATTGTCCAGCGCCGACGTTGCCTCGTCGAGCACAAGAAGATCCGGATTATGATAGAGAGCGCGCGCAATGCCGATCCTCTGGCGCTCGCCGCCGGAAAGACGTACGCCGCGATCGCCGACCAGTGTTTCCAAACCTTCGCGTTGCGTGCGGATGACCGGCTCCAAACCGGCGAGGCAGATCGCTCGCTCGACCTTGCGCATATCGATCCGACTGTCGGGAACTCCGAAGGCCACATTGCGCACGATCGTATCGTCGCGTAGGTAGATACTTTGGGGGATGTAACCTATTTGCTGCCGCCAGGCAGCGAGATTGTCGCGGATGTCGTAGCCGTCCACCGTAATGCTGCCATCAAAGTGTGGAAAGAGTCCTAGGATGAGATCAACGAGGGTAGTCTTCCCAGACCCGGACTGCCCGATTAGCCCCACGGTCTGTCCCCGCCGGATTGTTAGGTCAATGTCGACAAGACCGAAGTGCGGATTTGTCGGATAGGCAAAGGACTTGATCGAAGCCATGAGTCCTTCTCGAAGAGGCAGCCTCGACACAATCGGTGTGGGTTGCTCGGCTGCCTGACTTGCGCCGTCGTTTACACCCTCCGATAATCCTGCGGCTATGATTTCGATCGATGGGCGATAAAAGGTTATCCCATTCCAAGCCTGCAGCATTCGGTTGGTGCTAGGTACGATGCGGATGGTGGCAATCGCAAAAGCTGCGAGAACCGCGAGTACGTCGCTCCCGAAGCTGCCCGCCAGTATGGCAAACAGCCCGAATGTCACTATGCCAGCGACCGCTGCTGATTCCAGGGCTACGCGTGGCAACTGCGCCAGGACACCGTTGCGCCGGTTCGCCCAGCCAAAACTTTCTACTTCAGCCGAATATGCATCAACAAAATATCGCTGGCATCCGAGAACCTGAACCTCCTTCGCGGAACTCAACCCCTCGTTGACGCAGCGAAGCATCGCCTTCCAATGGTGCTCATTCGCCTGCGCGTATCGCCCCACACGAACCCTGATCACGCGCCTAAATAGCACAGAGAGGCCGCCGAGAAACAGTATTGCCGATAAGGAAAAAACCGGCTTCAGGTAAATCAGAAACACAACGACGCCGGCCGTCACGGTTGCTTCGGACGCAAGTAAGAGCGCGGACTGGATCACGCCCTGACACAGTTGTGTGATGGACGTGGTGAGGTTTCCGATGAGTACCGATGTGTTTGTGGAAAGGAAAAAGGCGTAAGGTTGATGCAGATATCGCGACAGAAGCATACTGCCTAAGTCGGCGAGCTTTGCATTGACAAACCTCAACTGAAAATTCGTGACCCAGATCGTTACGACTCCTTTTACGAGAAATGTCACCAGCAGCGCCATGCTCATTGCGATCAGAAAACTGCTGTGCGAAGAGAAGCCCAACCACTCGTAAAGCGCCCTGACGTACCGAACATCCGATATTCTCGTGGGGTCTTGGAGAATCTGAACGTAAGGAAACAACATTCCAAGACCGAACACCTCCAGCAAACCGCTCATTACCATGAGCAACGTGAGGAGAAGAAGAATCGCCCGGTCCCTGCGCGTAAACAAAAAGCGCAACATCATTTGGAGCCTCATGCGATGGCTTCTGTAGTTTTGGCCTCGGCCGCCAAATATCCGATAATCTTATTTTCGAGACCGGATATTTGCCTCTCGAATTCAGCGGTTTGATCCGGAGTCATCGTCGGGCGCGGTTGGCACAACAGGCTTACATCCAGCCGCATGCCGAGGTTGTGGCAAGCCTGGACATAATAACGCAGATTGCCGCTGACACCCAGCTGAAGCTGCTCGCGCACTTTGTCGGGGTTGAACAGATAGATCGTGTCGACCTCCTCAAATTCCGTCCGGCCCCATCGGAAACCCGGCTTGTCGAAAACCGCACCCTCAAGTAGAGCGGTGCCGCTGATCGTCGCGACGGCGGAAGCCTTGTCAATGATGTCGGCACTTGAAATCAGGGGATTGATGAACTGCACATTGGCAAGCCGGTTCATCGCCAAGAAATAGGAATTCGGGTGCGTGTCGAAGGAGGTTAACATGTCCGGTTTGATCTTCACGACCACCCTCCAATCCGCCGGCAACGCTTTGGCCAATTGGAAAATGCACTCCATCTCGTCGAAAGTCCTGGAAAGCGTTAGAACGGAGCTTTCTGGGATGAGATGCAGCGGAAAGTAGACAAACGGCTCTTTTGGCAGATCAGTCCGAATCAATTCGGGGCAGCGGAAGTACTGCACGCGTCGCCAAAGCCCGACGATCAAGGCGTACAAGCAGGCACGGTAGTTCGGCAAGAAGTAGTTGAGCCTCAGAAAACCCCGATAATGCTTATGCACGAAGAACAGGCGTTTCGGATAACGGGTGAGCCACCACCAGATTTCCTTCAACCGGAAGGACAGATCCAACTGCTGCTTCATGGCCGGCTCATCCCTTTCGAAACCGTCGTAGGCCGGTCTTCGCTCTTTTCTTATCCCATCGAAATAGCTGGCGGCATCGCGGCAAAGATCCCTTACCTGCTCAAGTCGCCTCATTTCCGCAAGTACCGAGCGCGGCGTGCCAATACTGAAATTGTCATACAAGAGGTAAAGATCCCTGACGCGGCACGACGCCGCCATAAGATAGGGAATCCCGCATGCATTCGCCATAGCGAAGACAGCGGCCTTCACAAAATACTGGTAGTTGATGGTGAAAACACAGTCGAACCCACCGCGGGTAAAGAGCGATTCGAGATACCTCGCCTGCAGCTCGAGGTACTTGAAGAGCAGCGCCTTGTTGTGGGGCCGATAATAGATGGTGCGATGGTGATAGGCACCCGACATCAGTGGATCCATCGCCACCATCTCTAGGAGCGTGAAACGCTTGCAATAGCGGGCCTCGAAGGTCCGCAGGTAATTCCAATCTACGGCGGCCTCGGGCAAGTTCTCTGGCAGCTCGTTCAGTTCCCTATATACGCTTTCAAAGTTGCTAAATTCAGACTCCGCCAGACCGACTTTCCGATAGAAGTCGAAGATTTCCCCGCGGCTGTGCGTGACAGAGAAGTGATCACAAGAAAGAACGAAAACGCCGTGTCCCCTGGCCTTGAAGCGCGTGGCCAGATGAGCCATAGCGTGAGCCTCAGCTTCAAACGCAAGAAAAAGAAGGTTCATTCTACGCACTCGATGACGTTGAGAAATTCCAGAAATGCGACTCGATACTTCGCAGAACCAGCGCATCCGGCATCTGCCAGCCCAGCCAGCGGCTCTCCTTCTTGACAGCCCAGGCTCATGCCCTCGCAAGAATTCGACAGGGCCGTCGAGGGCAAGCATTGCGCCCTAGACCGCTTCGACTTCGTGCTTCGATACGCAGGGTACGGGAGAAGCCACGGACGTCCTGGAAAGGACCTTACTACTATTTCGGCGGCCAGTGCCAACATGCTCAAACTTTGGTTTCCAAGCAATCGTCGCCCATCAACAATTCTTCATCTCTTGACACCGTTCGCTTCCTGAATCACCTTGCATAAGTCTTTCACGCACTCGATAGGAATCTCTTGATGACAAGGCAGAAGCACGCAAGGACGGTAGTCGGGATTATACAGTGATCGGGCAACGTCTACCGAATAGATTCCGGAGTGCACACCGAGAAGATTTAGAGCACTGTTGATTTTCGCTAAGATCTCGCGGTCCCCGGAGCCAAAATAGGGAAGAGCATAGGGTAAATCATCCATTCCGTTCTCTAGCATGAAGTACGGAAACGCGTCATTTAGGCCTTCAACAAAGACCTCCAAGCGCGCCCGACGAAGAGCGCCAATGGCTGCCAATTCGCTTAGATTGGTCGGGAACCCCGCAAGTGCCTCTGGATCAACCTTGGGGTATTCGGTAAGTAGTGCATATGCCGAGTCGAGCAGATGAAACATCGGTGATTGGCGCCCGCGGTTGGTCGCATCGATGATGACGTTTCTCTGCCAAGCGGCTAGTACGGGGTCGATTTCTTCGGCGGCGTCGCGTCGCGCTCGAACACGCTCCGCTGTGAGGACATCGGGGAGCACCAGGGCCCCCACTGGCCCGTAAGTGACAAAGAATTTCGGCAGGCTGATGACTGCGGCTTGACCACACCAAGAGCGGGCACCGGATGCAGGCCGACTGAAGAAAGCATGGCAGGCATCCTCCACCACGAGAGATTCACGGGGGCCCGAGCGCAAACGGAAACCGTATTGATGATAATAGAAGACAGCATCTGCCTGGATTCCGCGCACAGGGAAAGCGTTCAATGTCAGCGCATTAAGAATGCAGCGCGAAAGGAATGCAGGGACTGCAATTGTATGCTGATACTTGTGAAGGCCCATCTCAGTGAGGAATACATGGCAGGCGCCACGTCCCGACGAGAAGAGCAGCGTCGGCGCCTCGAACCAATCCGTTAGCAATGCTTCGATCAAGTCCGGTGCCGGGATTCTATCTGGTGGACGGCTCGCCATAGCAGGTGAATGGCCGAACACTCCTGACTGTGACGGAGCGAACGTGCACTTGGGGGACGGGGGCACAAGGCTGGTCATGTGGCATTACCCACGATGGCGGATGAGTACATCTTCGCGTGTCAGACTAAAGGGTAAAGCGTGTGGTTGAGGAAGGAGGTAACTTTCGTAGCCTTGGCGCCGCAGATCGACCAAGAGTGCTGACAGAAATCTATCATCGATGAAGGACGGTGGCATGACCACATCCCGCTGTATATCAGCCCACGCTGCGTAGGCCGCCGGGTTGAGCTCTTGGTCTGCGAACCTGGCCAATGTGTAAGCCTCGGTAACCCGCCGACCTTCGGTCGAGCTGCAAAAGCGTCGCTGGGAATCAGCGTTGGGCAGGTCCCCTATGAGCAGGCTCCCGCCCGGCGCCAGCAGCTCTAGGCTCGCGTTGACGAAGCACCGAGCCTCGTCAGCTCCCGCCATATACTGGAGAACGGAGTATACAAGGATATGATCGAACCTTCCCTCAGGCCGTATTTCTGGGAATCGCCCGACGACTAGCCTTACATTGGCGGGGGGCTTAAGGGCGGAGAATTCGCGCAGCAACGAACAATGATCGATCCCCACCGCCTCGGCCACAAGAGGAGCCAGAAGCCGGAGCATGAGACCAACGCCGCAGCCGATTTCTAAGAGTCTTGCGTTACCCTTGGGGCGGAGCTTCACGACAATGTCGTCCACAATCGCAGCAATCGTCGGGCCATGAAAGATATGCCGCCCCGAAACCATCACAGGTGGCAAGCCTCGTTCCGCGGCTTCGCCGAAAGCAGAAAAAAAGTCTTTCATCTTGAATGTTTAGTACCTATCGGTCTACGAGTGCGATTCATGCACAGCCTCGTTATTCCTGGAGTTCTGTTCCAGGTCCCGTTGAAATATCGGATCGGCCGTGATCTGAAGCCAAAGCCCGAGGCCGAGCCACTTCGAGTTCTAAGAAGATGTGGGTTGCGAATCCTTCTTTGAAGCGACCGATGTTAACCTGTTTCGCGGTGTTCCGCCCGTCTTCACGGAAAGGGCGCTCACCAATCCTGTACCATCGAAGGCCCAAAGTCTTCATATGCTCAATCGCTTTCCATTGAACGACGTGGCCAAGAGGCAGATTGCGATCATACGCCGCTACGGCGTACAGACCTTGGACGCGTGAGACATGAAATAGTCCGCCGCCAATCATTTTGTACCCGCCGTCCCTTAAAGTAACGAGGAATGCCTGCCTGTTGTTGATAGCCTGTTCCTGCAGATCCCAGCTCCGCTTGGAGCGGGTGACGCGCCCTGCAATCGCTTCGTGTAGATTCTTGAATTCTTCGAACCCACGCGGTGAAACTGCGGTTAACACTTCCACGGACCACCGTTTCAGCCCCTGGGTGATCAGATTCTTGTAACTGTCGCGGAAATATACCTTGATTGCATCAAGCTCCAAAGAGAGATCAACATACATCAAGTGCTGGATGCTTTGAATAATGCCACCATCTTCCATTACCCGGCGGTGCCACAGACTTGCTCCTTGGGGACCTAGAAACGTGCATGCGGACCACGTTGACGAGGCATACATCCAGCATATTTCAGTTATTGCTGCCGATGATTTCCGCAAGATGGATTTCTGGCTCTTCCTTGCAACCCACGCGGCAAATAGAGGGCTGATCACGTTTCCAGCATTCGAGCCGCAGATCCACGTACCGTGCGTTTGGCGAATACAGAGCGGCCAGACCGCGGCGGCCTTGTTGTCGTGATAGATGACGACGGACAGATCGTGAAACTCGTCGGACTTCTCCGCGATGTATTCCGATAGGAACCCAACCATACTGAGCGTATAAGCCACCGGCACGTCGGCGGCCGCGCCGAGGACCTGGTCCCACTCTTCGAGCGCCGATTGGGCAGGCTTCACCTCCAGTCCAAGCTGTGCGAATAACTGTGCCAACTTTGTGACCTCGAGACGGTTTGTCATCATTAGTCTTAGGCACTACGATTCGGGTGATGATCTGTCATCCATATGGCGGAGAGAGTCTAGGTTGGCCCACACTTTCTGAAATGCAGCGACGGTAGTTTCCACTTCTGAAGGGCAGAATTCATAAAGGCAAAGCACAATACCTAAGTAACTTGAATCGTGGAGCGTCTCAGCCACGGGACAGATACCTCTCTCGTAACTGACGTCGCGCCGGCTGATGGAAGAGTTCCATGGAAAACCCGAAGAGCCGTAGGCGATCTTCTGTTGGTACATGGGCAAAAGATGAAGGTTCTGGTATCCGCCAGCTAGGCACTCCAATCCCTCCGCCCGCAGGGCCTTTAGAATTTGTGCCCGGCCGATCCCGGTTGCATCGGCTTCAATGATCAGCGGATACATGTAGTAAACGTGGGTACACCCTTCCTGTACGACTGGAGTGCGAAGCCCCCTTAAGCCGGTCAATCCGGCAGTAAGTGCGCTGCCGATCCGCTGCCGCTCTTCCACGATGCGGTTGAGCTTCTTGAGCTGCTCTAGTCCGATGGCACATTCGATTTCGCCAAGCCTGAAGTTATATCCGAGCATGTTGGTAAGATCTGTCACACCCTTGTCGCCGGCGACGGCTTCGGCATGGTTTCGAATCAGTCGGAGCCGTTCCGCGATAACGTCATCATTGGTCACCGCCACGCCGCCTTCGCCGGTGTGAATGTGCTTGTGGTAATTCAAGCTGAAGACGCCGATATCGGCGAGCGTCCCCGCGTGTCGTCCCTTGTAGAAGGCCCCGGGCGCTTGTGCCGCATCTGAAATCAGTCTGAGACCGTGCTTCCGCGCGAGGGCTGACAGCGCATCCAGATTCGCTGGGTGTCCAAAGATATCTACGGCAATGATAGCCCTCGTGTACGGAGTGATGTTTCGTTCGACCGAGGCGGGATCTAAACAGAAAGTGTCAGACTCGATGTCTGCGAAAACCGGAATTGCGTTCCAGTGAAGTATGGCCGTCGCGCTAGCGCACATGGTCCAGGGACTGACGATGATTTCGTCTCCGGGTTGGGTACCGATAGCACCTACGGCCGCAATCAGACCCGAAGTACAGGAGTTGACAGTAACTGCGTGCTGAATCCGGAAGTGCTCCCGCCATGCCTGTTCAAACTCTTTGACCGCCGGCCCGCCATTGAAATCTGGGTGCCACGCTCCAATAAACTTCGAGAGCACCCCGGTATCGATAACCCTACGCGCGGCCTCGGCCTCCTCGGGGCCAATCCGGTTGTAGCGAGTGAAGGGCCGTACGACCGATTTCGGGCCGCCAAATAGAGCGAGTGTTTCGCAAGCGCTTTGCATAGGCATGAACAATCTGCTTCTCTAGATTTGTACCGCTGGACTCGCACCAATAGTGTGCTGATAGATCCAGTTTACGATGCGACGAGCGCTTCCCAGATTCACGTTCAGTCCAGTCGGCCGAGCGCTGTTCTCTCCCGTTGGATTCCGATCAAGGAGGAACAATTTGAGAGTCGGTGTCATTGATTGATAATCGACGACGAGCGTACTAACGCCCCAAGCGTTAGTCGGAAGAATGTCAGCCTTCTTTAATCCAGGTTGAAAACTAATTACTGGACGTTGCAGGTAGCAGGCCTCGACTAGTAGCACGGAGGTCATCCCTGTTACGAGGTCAGCCGCCAATGCACAATTGTGCCGGTCGCCGGTAGTAGAGGCTACGATTTTTATCATCGAAGACGCGTAGCCGGAGTATTGCTGAACTTCTTCCCGAGGATGCGGACGGATAAGCAACGTAATGCGTTCGGAGCACTCGTGTTGTAAGGCTTCCAAAGATCGGATCAAATACCTCAGGACTGAGTCTTCAGTGTAGCCAAGAT
Source organism: Candidatus Sulfotelmatobacter sp. (assembly GCA_035279505.1). Classification (GTDB taxonomy): domain Bacteria; phylum Acidobacteriota; class Terriglobia; order Terriglobales; family Acidobacteriaceae; genus Sulfotelmatobacter. The sequence goes on from DATEHP010000161.1 coordinate 36,745, forward strand.
AATCCGGGGATTCCTCGCCGCCATATAGCTGCCGGATGGGCTGCGACGCGAACATCACAAGTAGATCCGATTGTCCCACTCCCACGGATTCGCGGATCCTCTCCCGTTCCTCTGAATTAAACCAACTCAACCGTTGCGCAAGGCACTCAAACGCAGGCTGTCCCGTAACCAAGATGCGTTCTGCTGGAATTCCCGCTGTCATCATCTCCCCACGCGCGCGTTCGTCCATCACGGCAACCACGTCTGGAAGGCAATCAAGACGGCCGCCAGCACTGCTGAAGCGAGTCATATAGTTCGACCAGAAATCGAGAACCGCGATCGAAGGAACAGTCATGGCACGAGCCGTTGTAATGAAGAGCTTCTCCCAATCGAGCGTGTTGTGAGAAGTGCCCGTCAAGACCAGTGAAGGTTGGTCCTGTCGCAACCTCTCCTCAGCCCACCCTGGAGTAATGGGACGCTGCAATTCGGTGGAGTGAATGGATTCTGAGCGAAGGATCTCGTTCGCTTGATTGTAAGAGTAACTCACGACGTCAACCGCGTCCTCCGCGAGAAGTAGGCGAATCACTGGAGCCACCGCCCTCGCGGCGCCAGGGTCGCTGCAGATTGTTACAACCGTCGACTTGCTAAACGTCAAAGGTTTTCTTAAGGTCGATTGGTGAACCACGTCGCGCGGAGTTCACCACGGCCGATGCAATGCGCAGGGCTTCAAGCCCATCGCGTCCCGAACAACGGGGCTCTCCTCCACACTCCAAACAGGTCACGAGATCTTCCACAGCACACAAAACGGTGCCCTCGACACCTCCGTATTCCTCCGCGGTCTTGATGAGGGATCGGTATCCACTGTAATGCGGGCTTTCGGCGATGGCGTAGATCTCGTACCGATGGCCAAAGTCTGTCATGCGCACACGACCCTTCGTGCCAAGAATATCCATTTCGAACACGGTAAACGCTTCGCTGTCGCAATTGTGCAGATAGCCTGTAGCACCAGTCCGAAATAACAGCCAGCTGTCCAATGGGGGATCGACGTTTTCTGCGAGGCTAGCTTGAAAGCCCTGAACTCTTGCCACGTCACCCACAAGCCACCGCGCCAAGTCAAGCCAGTGCGAACCGTTGTGAAGAATGCCTTTCGTATATAGTCCAGAAACCTTCTGGATTTGACCGATGCGCCCAGCCTCAATGATGTCGTGAACGCGCTGATGTCGCTTGGAGTATCGCCGGCTGTAATCGACCGCTAGGACCACCTCTCTCTCGCGCGCGCGTTCCACGATCCTGTTCGCGTCAGAAGCTTCCAGGGCGAGAGGTTTCTCCACTAGAATCCCTCTAAGCACTGTGCCGTCTAGTACCTTTTCGAGGATATTTGTGTGAGTTTCGTTTGGAGTACAGATGCTGACGACATCCAGAACCTGTTCCGAAAGCAGGTGGTCGACATCCGAATAAAAATGTTTAACGTTCCATCTTTCCGCGCATTTAGCTGCCCTTTCTGGATTGACGTCGCAAACAGCTACGAGTTCGGTAGCGCGACATTCGTTATAGGCTTGCGCGTGACTGCAGACGCCATCGATCCGCGGGTCATCCGCGAGCTCAGACCCGATCCTTCCACAACCGATGACTGCCGCCCGGTACATCACAACACTTGCGATAAACGCTGTTGGTTACAATTTCGGACCATTCAATCCCTAACTCCGCTTTCCTCTAGTGTCACGAAGCGCTTGCGTGATTCACCTTCTCCTGGGCTCGTGATTCCGAGCTAGTGACGCCCCCGATGTCATGATAGCTGATTCTAAATGAAGCGGAGCCGTTGAGCTCTGAATCGCCGCAGCGCGCTAGGGGTCGGGTGACTGAGAGGTTCCTCCGCTGCAAGTGAATAGGAATGAATCAGGGTTCGGCGAGGTGCTCGAACTGAAGTGGCGTTCCGAAGCTGATGTCGCACGCCGCCCTGCGGCCGAGAACCTCGCGAAGATGCTTCGGTGATATTCCCGCCGACGGACGAACGGACCTTACGTTCTCCGCCGTGAATGCGTCTCCCTTTCTGATATCGCGCACGGCAAACAGGGAGCGGCGGAAAACCCGGTTCTTAGACTCCTCCTCCGTGACCCCATAGTGCACGTCACCGAGCGCCTTCTCAGCAATTCGCACCGAGACGACCATTTCGCGGAATTCGTGCGGTTCCAGTGAGAAACTGCTATCTGGACCACCGTCAGTACGTGCCATCGTGAAGTGTTTTTCAACGATGCATGCCCCCAGCGCGACTGCGGCAGCGGGGACCACCCCGCCTAACGTATGGTCGGACACACCCACCGCAACATGGAATGCCGCGGATAAATGGGGGATCGTGCGCAGATTGATCTCTTCCGGAAGCGAGGGGTACGCACTGGTGCACTTCAGCAGCGCCACGCCGGGCGCGCCAGCGCTTCGCGCCGTTTGAACCGCGTCTTCGATTTCCCCGAGCGTCGCCATTCCCGTCGACATAATAAGCGGCTTTCTAGTAGCGGCCACTTTTTCGATCAGTGGCAAGTCGACGATTTCGAACGACGCGATCTTATAAACCGGGACGCCTATTGTCTCCAAAAAGTCCACCGACGTTGGATCGAAGGCCGTTGAAAAAAAGTCGAGGCCCGCGTCCTCGGCGGCTGCCTTGAGCTTACCGGTCCACTCCCAGGGCATGTAGGCCTGGGAGTAGAGGTCGTATAGAGTTCGCCCACCCCAAAGCGAATCCTCTCCAATCCGAAACACTGGCTGATCGCTATTCAGGGTAAGCGTGTCCGGCGTGTAGGTTTGGATCTTGACCGCGTCGGCGCCAGCCTCTTTGGCCGCATCGACAAGCTTGAGAGCCTGATCAATCTTCTGATTGTGGTTCGCTGAAATCTCCGCGACTATGTAGCAGGAATGACCCGCTCCGATGCGACGTCCGTTGATCTCCAGGCAAGGGTTCACTGAGAAGAAGCTCCAGATTTCGTTAGCCGAAGCGCCGGATATTCTCCGAAAGTAACCGTACCGTGTTCTTCGAATCCCGCCTTTTGGAACAAGCGGACCGATGCCTTGTTTGCCAGCTTGATATAGGCATGAATTAGGGTCAAGCCCCTGGTTTCGAATGCCACTTGGCACGCGCGAACGAGGAGTGCGTGCCCGTACCCGTTTCCGCGCTGATTTGAAGCTACGCTGAGCGACAGGACCCCTTCTGTACCCTTACAGTCGATTCTCACCTGTCCCACAGATGTAGCAGGTAGTTCGCCGATGTATAGCAAGCAGTTCGGATCATTCAGCTTTTCTTCGAACCACCGTTGATGTGTTTCCCACGGAATGGAATCTGTCGAGAAGGACGCGGCTCGCGTCGGTGGATCATTAGCCCAAGTCCAAAGCAAGTCTATGTCAGCTTTGGTCGCCCGACGCAGCGTAACACGGGCTGTCATCGTGCGAGACACCCGTTCCCCTCCCTTTCCGTCAATTAGGGATTTCCCCGCAACCGAAAGCGCGGCCCGGCGTTCCGGGAACTCAGACAAATCGGTGACAGCCTGTGCGATCGCCCCTGCGCTGACATCTAGATGCCACCCGAGGCTCAGGGCGTAGCCGTGTTCATGCAAGTAGTCTGCGACTGGCAATTGGTCTTCCGCGCAGGCTACGAGGACGGAGGGCAGGCCAAGATGAGCCAGTTCCCAGCAAGTGGTCCCAGCCGCCGAAATCGCGAGATCAGCCCAAGCCATCCATTGCGCGATGTCCCTTGGCGATACCTCGATCCGGCATGAGCAGGGAAAGCTTGTGATCTGACTCTCCAACTGGGAAAGATGAGAATTACTGCCCCCTACGACAGCGACCACCTCCATTGAATGGTTGGCGATCGAACGCAGCGCGTCCAGCGCTTTTACAGTGACGTTCGCGGGATCGGAGCCGCCCATGGTAACTAGCACTCGTTGAACCCGATGGGCGAGCGGACGCACGGGCCACGGATCGAGAAAAGTCTGGCGCAACAAGGCGTATCGGGCGCCGAGCAAAAGTATGCAGTGAGGATTCCCGGAAGAGTAAAGGTCGGCGATGGCGTTGACATTTTGATTCAGAACAATATCCGAGCAGCGTGCTGCTGCCGGGCAATGCCCGTCATCGATCCGCAGCACCCGCAATCCTGCCGACTGAAGGTCACGCGGATAGTCGGCGTGGAAGATATTGCCGTCGAGAACGACCCATGAGGCACCAGAATCCCGCGCGGCCCTGCCCGCCTCCGTGGCGTCTGCAGGTGTGCCCGGTTGGCTTTGCAGTGGCACCACGCAGGCTCCAGATGCTTTCCACTCATTCGCGATTGGCGGCGGCAACTCGCATGATAGCAACGTGGCGCGCTTGCCGCTCCTGATCCACGTCTGCGCGAGCGCAAGGCTGCGGATCGCGTGTCCCCATCCAATTGTGGGACTAGCATCTGCGCGGACAAGAAGAGACCCGTCCATGGTTTCTTTCACCACGCAGAAAACCCTCCGTCAACGTACAAGCATTCCCCGGTTATGTACGACGCATCGTCAGAAGCCAGAAAGGCCACCGCGCTTGCAACCTCGGCTGGCTTTGCCATTCGTCCGAGCATGGTTTTGTTGTTGTAATTGTGCCTAAAATCGGGGTGCTGGTCACCTTGAATGCCCCCGACGATCACGGAGTTTACACGGATGCCACGGGCGCCCCAACGCGCCGCTAGGGTTCGCGCCAGCCCTGTCATTGCCGACTTAGCCGCTGCGTATTGCACTGGAGTGGATGCAACGCCGTCCGGATAGATGGAAGGATCCACACCGTTAACTGCATAGATCGACGATAAGAACACGACATTGGCGGTTTCGCCTTCGGCGAGTCGATCCACAAGACTGCGCGCCGCGACAAAGTGTCCTGCAACATCGACCTCAAACACTTTAGAAAACTGTTGCTGCGAGAGGCTCTCAAACGGCTGGGTCAGACCCTCGCGGCTTGAGGCGTTCGCGATCAGCACGGTAGGAGGCGGCCTGTACTGCGTAAGCAACGAGATTGCAGTACGGATGGAGTCTTCATCATCGTTGAGATCGATTTCCGCAGGAACAAATTGTCCCTGCCTCGCTGCTATCCACTCTTTGGCCTTTGCTATCTTGCGGGATCCGACGAAGACCGAGGCTCCTTCTTGCTCAAGCCGTTCGCTTATGGCGCTTCCCAAGCGGCCCGTCCCTCCGGTCACCAGGACCCCTTTGCCCGCGAGGCCTCTCAATGTGCCTCCCGAAGCAGGTTTTCACACAGCCGGAAGTCAAATTCGTTGTTCACATGCACGGAACGCTCCTCTGGAGTCTCCACAACTCCTAGATTCGGTCCAAAGAAGTGTCCGACCTCCCTCAACCGGTCCGGCTTCGCAATCTTGATCGATCCATTTGGCCGAAATACCGGCGGGAGAAGAGGGCGTTCCTTCAAAAAGGTGTCGCCGAAATACATTCCCGCGGTGCCGTCTTCGCGCCGCGTCACCACCCAGTGGAAATAGTGAGGATCGACGGACGTAACGCTGACCAAGAAATCGTAGTTTCCGCGCTGGAATGCCGCAACGGAATTCTGTATGTCTTCCAAGGTGCGAAGGGGAGAGCTCGGCTGCAAACAGACAAGTGCCTCCGGGTGTTCCCCGCCTTCGCGAAGACGTTTCACGAGCCACTGACAGGGCGCATGAGAGGGAACGAGATCCCCGCAAAGTTCTGCAGGAACAAGCACGGGCTCGGCACCGAAGTTCCGAGCGATGTCCGCGATCTCCGAGCTCTCGGTACAAACGTAAGCCTTGTCGAAGAGCCCGCTGCTCAGAGCTGCCTCGATCGAATATGCGATCATCGGTTTGCCGGCGAGCGAGAGCAGATTTTTCCTCGGCAATCTTTGGCTGCCGAGCCGCGCCGGTATGGCGCACAAAATGTTCATTATAGTTCAGCCGGCAAAAATCACTTGCCGGATCGGTTCTAAGGGATTCTTCCCATCGTAGAGTTGGCCTTTTACGAGAAGCTCTGCCAGATGGAGATCCTCTTCGGTGTCGATGTCGATGCCTTCGTTTGGAGGCATTGGCGCAACGCAAAATCCAGGGCCGTAAAAACTCTTCTCTCGCTGGAAGGGCTCTGTGCGAACCCACCAAGTTGCTCCGGTAGGGCAGTAGGTTCTCGAAAGACTCTGACTCTGCACCAGGAACTCTTGTCCAAACGCCCAACGCCCCCGACCCATTTCATCAACCACGATCGCCCAGTGGGGATACACGCCCCGGTACGGTATCGCCGAGATTTGAAAGTCGCGGGCGTTCTTCTCGAAATCTTGGTGCAAATCCGCGATGTCTTTGCTCGTACGTAACGGGCAGTTGGGCATCAACTGGCATAGCTCCATGGGCCGCTTGCCTTCCGAAACCAAGACGTCCAGCATGTGCAAAGCGACATCGACAAGGCTGGCTTCGTCCGTCGCCAGGAAGGCAGGTCGTTCGAGATATCGCGCTCCATACCATTTTGCAATTCCGCCGATTTCCGGATCCTCGGAAGAAACGACGATTTCCTCGAACAGACGGGTATTCTCGGCAGCCGCGATGGCGTAAGCCAGCATGGGATGGCCAAAGAAGCTCCGTACATTCTTCCCAGGTAACCGCTTGGAACCGCCTCGGGCTGGAATGATAGCGACGCGCACCATTAAACCATCAGATTCCACATTATGCGACCTAGCTCCTAACCACGTTTCGATGATCCGTAATGCCCAATAGACGGTCGAAAGGATTACGCTATGAGTGAGACATTTTAACTGGGACGGAGGCTCCAGTATCTGAGGAACGCTTTGCTGCGAGAGCAACCTCCAATACCTGCGCTGCCTCGAACACATCTAGCATCGGAGTCTCACGGCCTTCGAGACAAGCCATAAAGTGTCTCAGTTCGTCCAGATACATCTGGTTTGCGCGCCAGCCTGGGGGGTTCGGGAACACCTGCCACTTGTCGGTAACGGCGGAGTACCACCGGACCTCTTCGGTTCGGAAGTCCCAGAAGATCGATCCCTCCTCCCCGATGACTTGACATGTTCGGGAATAAACCCGCTGAACATAGTCGAGATGCACTTCCGCGATCGCACCGCTGTGGGTTCGCATCAGAATCGCAGCGGTGTCCTCCACGTCGACTTCAATGCGACTCAGCTTGCCGCAAAATGCGGCGACCAGTTTGACCTCTCCAAGAAACCACCGCACGTAGTCGATTTCGTGAATCGCGTCGAGAACGATTCCACCGCCCTGGCTCTTTCGCGCACTGTATGTTTGGCGATAGTCTTCTCCGGGATGCCAATTCGGAAGATACTGTCCAACTTGCGCGAGGACCGAGGTGACCTTGCCGGCTGCGCCTTCCTCAATAAGGCGACGGGTCTGCGCGATTCCCGGATGAAACCTCATATTGCATCCTACGAGCGTGATTAGCCCACTCCTTCTCACCTCGTCAAAGAGCTGATCCAAGCCCGCGAGACTGTCTGCCACTGGCTTTTCGATAAACAAATGACATCCGCGCCGTGCCGCTTGCAGCGCCAGCGGCAGGTGAAGGCTGGTTGGAGTCGCGATGATAGCGACCTGAGGGTGCTCCTGCCAAACCTGCTCAATATATTCGAAGACTTGAACCGCACATTGAGAGCGCACCTCTTCGCGCCGATCGTTTCGCGGATCGAAGGCCACAACACGGTTCGCGCCCAGAGCAAGCAGATTCCGGATGTGGCGCCTACCAATGGACCCACATCCGAGGACGAGCCATTTGTAGTCCCTCGCACGACTCACCTTCGTCGCCTTATTCCCTTCCGTAGTAGTCGAGCACTTTTCGAAGAGCTGCGATCACATCCTCGGCGTCCTGCATGCTCATTTCCGGGAAGATAGGCAGAGAGAGGATTCGCTCGTAGGCACGCTCTGCCTCTGGGCAGCAACCGGACTGGTCTCCAAAGTGTTGCCGGTAATACGGGTGCTGGTAGACGGGCTGATAGTGCACGTTGACCCCGATGCCTTCTGCGTTAAGAGCGGCGAACAGGGCGCTACGGTCTGCACGAAGCCGCTCCAGTTGAAACTTCACTACGTAGAGGTGGTAGGCGTTTGCAACACCCGGACGCCTCGCGAGCGGTTGAACATCCGTCATGTTCTGAATTTGCTCGTCGTAGTAGGCCGCAATGCGACGGCGCTTTTCGAGGAACGTTGGAAGTTGGCGTAACTGACTGGATCCGAGTGCGCATTGAAGGTCGGTAATGCGATAGTTGTATCCGAGCTCAACCATTTCGTAGTGGAAGGTCCGGGTCATGGTTCGCTCCCGATGGTCGGTCGCGATTCCATGGTTGCGGAATTTTCTCGCCCGCGTAGCCCACTCGCTCTGGTTCGTGCAGATCATTCCTCCTTCTCCGGTAGTAATGTGCTTGACCGGATGGAACGAGAAGACACTGATGTCTGCGAGCGTGGCGGCTGGCGCTCCTCCGACCGTGGCTCCAAGGGAATGGCAGGCGTCACTGAGAATGGGAATGCCGCGGGCATCCACGATCGCTCGCAAGGCCGCGTAGTTACAAGGTAAACCGGCAAAATCCACCGCAACAATTGCTTTCGTCCGATCGGTAATCTTCGCCTCGACATCCGAGGCGGAGATTGTCAGCGTATCCGCTTCGACATCCGCAAAGACTGGGACGCCACCGACATAAATGACCGAGTTGGAAGATGCGATGAACGTAATTGCTGGCACGATGACTTCGTCGCCTTTCCCAATCCGCAGAGCGTGACAAGCGGTGTGAAGAGCCGCCGTTCCGCTGCTGACCGCGATGGCATGTTCGGTTCCGATGGTCGTCGCAAAATCGCGTTCAAATTGATCGACGGCCGGTCCAGTCGTGAGCCACGCCGAGCGCAACGCCTCGACCACGGCTTCGACGTCAGGCGTGCCTATCGTTTGGTGGCCGTAGGGTAGCATCTTGCTTCGAACCGCTGGTCCGCCATAAACCGCTAGTTTTTCAGTGAGAAGATTCATTATCCCCTTTGCGGTCAGTGGAGGTGTAGACCCTTTAGGCGCAAAGCTTGGCCAAGTCGTCGGGCGCCAGCCAATGATCGTTGGTGTCACTACCGTATCGGAAGCCGTCGGGTAGATCGGCGCCGTCTTTCCAGATACCAGCATTCCACCAGGGATGCGCCGGCTTGATGACGTACATACTGCCTAAATCCACCGTCGTCCGGGCTTCGTCCTCGGAGATAAGAAGTTCGTGAAGCTTCTCCCCAGGGCGGATGCCAATCGTTTCTAGTTTGCATTCCGGTGCAACCACTTTGGCCAGATCCCTAACACGCATGCTGGGAATCTTGGGGACGAATACCTCTCCACCGTGCATCATGTCGAGACAATTCAACACAAAGCGAACGCCATACTCCAACGTCAACCAGAACCGCGTCATCCGGGGATCGGTGATCGTAAGCCGCCCGCTCTTGCGCTGTTCCACAAAAAGCGGGAGTACACTTCCCCGACTGCCCACCACATTGCCATAGCGGGAACAACTCAGGCTTGTCCCGCTTCCGCCTGAGTAATAATTGGCTTGCACGATCACTTTTTCCATGCATAGCTTCGTGGCACCGTAAAGGTTCACCGGGTTAACGGCCTTGTCCGTGCTCACGGCGAGTACCTTCTTGACGCCTTGATCGATCGCAGCATCAATTACGTTACGAGTTCCGAGGATGTTGGTCAGGATGGCTTCGAACGGATTATATTCGCACGCAGGCACTTGCTTAAGAGCAGCGGCGTGAACCACGACATCGACATCCTTGAAAGCTCGCTGCAAGCGATCACGGTCACGAACATCACCCACGAAGTAACGGAGGGGGGATCCTCCCGTATCCGGAAACCGCTGCCGCATCTCGCTCTGCTTCAGCTCGTCGCGGCTGAAGATAATAAGCCTTTTTGGGGGAAAATCCCGCATCAGGACTTCACTGAGTTTATTTCCGAAGGAACCCGTGCCTCCCGTTATAAGGACAGAAGTGTCGCTCCAATTCATGCCATTCTCCGAATATTCTCCAGCCCCTGCTACTTTTGTCGTCTCGCAATTAGGATGGTGCCAAATAAGGAACTGTGGTGGGCGTCACAGATACTGTGGCAATGTGGTCCGAATTTCCGCACTGTAGTCCGTCATTCGCGAACGGCCCGGTAATGTCAGAGTTATGATGTATTTTGCGACGCAATCAGGAAGGTTCGCCTTGTCTCTTTGGTTAATCCGCGCAATCCCTGACTGTTGACCTAGGCGCAAAGCGGTGACACGCTCAGCGGGGATGCTCTAAACGCCAGCGGAGCGCTCTACACAAAGACTGATCAAGAATTGGACAAGCTACCGCCCTCTGCCACCAGTCCCGCTGTTTGGGAAGCAAAACATTACCTCTAACTGGCGCGTGTGTCAATACTTCACCAACCGAAGAACTGGCGGCATTTGCTGTTGAGGACACGCGCTTGTGTCTAGTTGTACAGATTTATTCAGCGCTTTTCGAGAGGGTGCCCATTTACGCGGCCTAACCCGTAGTAACGGGCTGTTTCGGGGATCAATGCGCCCTTTAACTCTCGAACGAATTGGTGAGGCGGTCCCTTGTCAACAACGGTGCAACAGCATCTGTTTCAACAACGACCGAGATGGCACGCTGAAGCAATGTAATGGCAACGACCAGATGGTACCCATCCTTAACCCGCAAGAAGATCCCCTCCGCACCCGTGAGTGGACCAGCCTGCAGCCGGATCCGCTGCCCCGAACTCAAAAAGGGCCACGGCTGAACCGGACGTCCCGACAGCGCAATGGTTCGGATCGAAGCAATTTCATTGTCATCCACTGGCTCTGGCCTATTCCCCGACCCCACAATTCTTACAATGCCCGGAGTCATTAGAATCGGCAGCCGCTTGTTCGAGTCAAAGTAGCAAAAAACGTACCCCGGAAACAACGCTACTTCGATTTCGGCGATTCGATCGACTCTCTTGCGCTTCGTCCGATAAGACGGCGAAAAAACGGCGTATCCTTTGCGTCTCAGGCCGTTTTCAACAACTTTTTCATGTCGCGATCGAACGTATAGAGCGTACCAGCGACCGGTGCCAACGTTAGGGTCGCCTCCAAGCTGAAGAGGGGGCGTCGCTGCCAACTCGACACTGTCAGGAGAGTAAGCCTTCTCCACTCCTTCCACACAACCTCCTCCAACGCTGCGTGATTGCGAATTACCGGACCGCACCGGGCACGCTCCATTCTAAACCGACCCGTTCGAGGCATTTTACCTCAGTAATGCAGCCCTTATTCCGCTTCTGACTGGTAAAGCTCCGGAGCTTTTTTGGTCGAACGCCTGGACGATCTTTGGGAGTTTTAATTCATGAAGGTGAAGCCACTACGAGGTTCCGGCCCAGTCGGGAGATCACAACTCGTGGAAAAAGTATAATCAGTGCGCTTCACAGCGTCAAAGCTTCCGTGAAGATTTCTGGTGCAGCCAAGTTGAGTTCGCAGGATTGCGCACCATGGACTGGCGGCGTCCGCTCGAGGCATGGATCTCTTCATGGCAACCGACGCACAATGTAATCAGGTTTTCTTCAGAGTCGTGGCCGGAGTGGCTGCGAAACCGTTTGTGATGGACCTCCAGGTTTGACATCGTGCCACACGATTGACACCGCCAGCCATCGCGACGCAACACCTCCTGCCGCAGACTCTCGTATGACACCGGATCCAGTCGCAAACGCACCGGTTTTGGGCCAATCGAGCTCATGATGCCCTCTGACTCAAGCTCCCCAGAAATGCTTGCCTTTGGTCTCCAGGCAGAAGGCTGAAAAACCTCGTCATCGAGAACAGCAACGTCTCAGGGTCTCCGTTGTCGAGGTTCGCCCCGGCGAGGAAGTCCGCACAGATCATTTCCAAACAGTAGCCTCGGGATCGATCGCTTCCCAGCATTAAAGCCGCCGTTTCGATCGCCCGCTCAATGACCGGCATCTGGCTCTGGTACAGTTTGAAGTAGATGATTTCCCACGGTTCCGTTTCCCGCCCCGTCAGTTCCCGCTCGACTTCCTTCTTGAAGTCCTCTTTCGGCATCTGCCGGGCTTTGTGCAACCAGGTTGCACAATCGAAGTTCTGCCTGTCCCTCCTCGCGAGCTTGACCAGCTCGATCCCCTTCGCCCATCCCACTTCCTTCAGCTGTTTTCTCGCCTGTGGTGGCAAGTTTTCGTGAATCGACATCAGGTAGTACGCTTTCCTTCTCGATTCCGGAAAACGCCTTTCCAAAAATTCATCGAAACACTTCAAACTTTCCAGCCGCCAGTACTGCCCCGCCCGCACCTCGCATAAGTAGCGCGCGAGTTCGACGAACTTCGTGTCTCGCTCCGTCTCCTTCCGCTGTTCCCATGCCAGAATCTCGTCAATCTT
>DATEHP010000162.1:0-5098 GCA_035279505.1 Candidatus Sulfotelmatobacter sp.
CAAAATAGCCAGTTGCCACGAGCGAGAACGCATGGAAATCCCCCTTCGCCGCCAACGCGGCCCTATTCCAATCACGTTTGCCCAGGAAACTGAGAGAGCACGGGAACCCTGGGAAGCCCTGATGGGGCGCTATTGTGCTCCTGCTGAACAGAAATGTTCAAGTTGTATTTGTTGTGTAAAACGTTTGAATGCTGCTGAAAACGCAGCACGCTGGCAACATGACCGTGGGATAGTTTCAGAAGTCAAGAACGGCGAAGGAATTCGAGGGCTGCGCCAGAAGACGGCACTGGAGCTAGAAGAAAAACGAATCCGACGACGTAAGAAATATTCGAGGCACGAATCCGCCACAATGCGGACAAAAAAAACAGGAGCGGATTTGGTCCGCCCCCGGTGGCTTACTGCGCCCTCCGCGTGAGGGCACTCGCCAAATAGTGATCGCGCGCTACCCACCTTCCGCGGTTAGAACTCGTACCGCAGGGCGAATTGCATGACCCGCGGGTTCGTAAGTAGTCCGCTGAAAGTTCCGAACGAACCGGCCTGATCGATGTTGTTCGTCACGGAGTTCACATCGAATTCAGGATGATTCAGCACGTTAAATACCTCCCAGCGGAATTTCAGCAGATGCGCCTCGGAGTATGGCATGGTCCAGGTTTTGCTCAGAGCAGCGTCAAGACCGGCGTAGCCGGGTCCACGGACCTGGCTGCGTCCTCCGGCTTCGCCGGGGAAGTCATGGCGAAATGCGCCGATGCCGGTGGGGCCATTCGGGTCAGGAAACAGGTTCGGCACCTGATTCGGGAATGCGCCGCTCTGCTTCGTCACACCGGTCTTTGCGGGACCAATCTGCGTCGCCGCGCCACCCAGTTGCCAGTTCGTAGGCCAGGTGCCGCCGTTGCCGATCGTCAAGGGGAATCCGCTCGTCCAGCGGGCAAGTCCGGAAAGCTGCCAGCCCCCAATGAAAGCATTGGTAAAGCCATTCGCATTCCGGGCCAGGAACCTCCCTTTTCCGAAAGGTAACTCGACGATGAAGTTGGAGTTCAGCTGATGCGTTGTGTCGAAGTCCGAGATGCCGCGCTGCTGGTTCGGGTCCCAGGAGTTGATGATGTTTCCGCTGATACCGCCTCCTACGCCGTTCCAGGGTTGTACCCGCTCAGCGGAGGACGAAAGGTCGATGGACTTTCCGTAGGTGTAATTGAGGTCAAATTGCACGCCGTGTGACATCCGCTTGCGCAATGTTACCTGCAATGCGTTGTAGTTCGCATTTCCGATAGAGCGCCACGCGTACAACGAGTGGAACTGGCTGTTGAAATACGCGTTCGGGCCAAGGACCGTTGGGTAGTGATTGAGAGAACACGGATTGCCATTGGAATAGGTGCAGTTCGCCAGTCCAGCTTGCATGCCGGCAATACCAGCCACCCCCGATGGGTTGAAATCCGACCCGGCATAGTCAATGGCCGAGAGAGCGGTGGTCTCGTTAAAGGTGTAACAATTGTACAAATCGTAGGCCGCCTGAAGGGGATCAGTTGTGAACAGGTACGGACCGTTCCCACTCACATTCCCCTGGCAGGAAAGGTTGTACTGGTCACCGGGCTGCAGGGGCGCGATCATGTTCTGCCAGTATGCAGCGGTTGGCCCGACCAAGGCGGGCGTGATCGAACTGGTTGGAGTACCTTGCGCCGACAACTCGGAAAAGCGGCGAGCCGCCGAAAAATAGTTGACCTTTGACGTCTTGTCCACGAGATCCAGCGGCATGGCCAAGTCTTCCTGAGCCAGCAAGCGGTGCGAGAGGCGTCCCACGTAGGAAACTTCCAAACTCAAGCCATTTGCCAACTCACGACCGACCGAAAGATCGAGCGTGTACGAATAGGGCGTCTTGAGATGGTCATCCAAGCCCCAGAAGATTCCGAGGCCGGTACCCGAGGAGGGCGGAGTATAAGGGAAGCCCCCTTGCGGTGTCGGCGGCGCAAAAGGAGTCACGCCATCGAACAGAGTCGTCGGAACGGACGTTAGGCTTGTGAGTCGGGGAGCGTTACCGGCCGTCGGCAGTACGGAGTTGGTGAGATTGGTGGAAAGCCCAAAGGATCCGTTCTGATCGAAGGATGAGAGCAATCCGGGCCCAATATGATCGTAAGCCATTCCGGCCCCACCACGGATGACGGTCTTGTCGCCTTCACCGACAAGGCGGCGCAACCAACCTCCATCGGGGCGCGGCGTATAGGCGAAAGAAATCTTCGGAGCAAAGTTGTGGTAGTCCCAACCGTAGTAACCTATCTTTCCATTCGCCGGGCCTGCCAGGTTAAAGGACACCAGGGGATCCTGGTTTGAGCCGATGCCAACTCGCATGTTCTGCTCTCTTTGCTTGAACCATTGCGACATGCTGACAGTCGGAGTCACCTCCGTGCCGGTCGTCTCCCAGGGTGGAGAGAATAGTGAATAGCGCAGCCCGAGGTTAACGGTGAAATTGGGTTTCATCCTGTAAGAGTCCTGGATGTAGAACTCGTATTCGTCGGCACCCCAATGCCTGGGAACCGGCGTACCTTGGGGTAACGCGGTACCCGTCTTGTCGAAGTTGAAGAAGGCGTTGTACTGGGTAACCATGCCGAGCAGCGCAATGGCAGGGTAGTCGTACTGATTGTTGAAATTGTTACTCACCGCCGGGAAGCCGCCGTTGGCTGGATCGAAGGGGCTGGGAGTGTTGGCGAATCCTGCGGTGTCAAGAGCCGAGACATTGGTGACGCCGTTAGGGAAGGAGTTGATGAAGTTGTTGCGTGGGCTGCGGATGAATCGCAGATTGGTTCCGAACTGGAAGGTGTGTTTACCCTTCACCCAAGATAGGTCGTCGACGATATTTTCGACGATGGAGCGGAAATCTTGACCGCGGGTAACTGCAAGGCTGGAATCAATGGGAGTGCTGTTGTCATTCAGCCCGCGGAAGAAGATCACCGGAGTCGAGTCGTTGTTGCCGGGTTGTCCCCAACTCTGCCGGGTGTATCCCCAGTGGAAGTTGTTTAGCAACGTGGGCCGCAGAGTCGCAGTGTAACCGACGGTGAACCCCTTGCTGTAGTCCGCCAAGCTGGTCAGCGGCGCACCACCTGGAAGATAAGGCGCCCCCGACTGCACATCATTGCGCAGAGCACCGCGCCAGAACAGGTTATGGTTGCCGTTTTGCGTGAGTTTGTAGTCCACGCGCGCGATGTACCAGTTTTTGTTGGTCGGGATGGGCCCGCGGAAGCGATAACCCAGGAAATTGAATGCGTCGCCCTGCGAGTTGTCGTTGGCGTGTGGAAAGGACTGCAAGTAGCTTGAACTGCCGCAGCAGATAACCGGATCAGGGCCGATGCCGTGTGGGTCCATGCTTGTCAGGTCAGTTGCAGTGAGCCCAAAAATCCCAGCGGGAATGCTATAGAGAGTTCCGCTTACGCCTGCCACCTGAGCGGCTGGACATTGCGATGCGGTAGCGCACTGGTACTGGACAATTCCATCGCGGAAAGCGTCGCTGGGAACAATCCGAACATCACTTTCTTCCTCACGCTGACGCGCCGCTTCATAATTGGCGAAGAAGTACAAACGATTCTTTATAATCGGGCCGCCGACCGATCCGCCGAAGATATTGCGAATCAATTTGGGGGGCAGATTCTCCGCGCCACTCTGAATCTGCGCCGACTTCACAAAGTAATCGTTGGCGCTCGTGTAGGTGTTGCGGAGATATTCGTAGAGCGAACCGTGAAAGCTGTTCGTGCCGCTCTTTGTCACCAGAGAAACCTGGGCGCCGGAAGAACGTCCGGCGTCGGCCCCATAGTTCGTCGTGGTCACCCGGAATTCCTGCATCGAATCCAGAGTGACGGGGAGCACCGATGAGAAGGCGTAGCCGTTGACTTGGTCGTTCACATCGACGCCGTCAAGAGTAATGTTCGTCTGGTCGCTATGAGCGCCGTTAACGGCGCCGTTGCGAGTGTCGTTGGTCTGCGCGTTCAAACTCTCGCGGTGTCCGAAGTAGGTAACGCCGGCCTGCAACGTCAGCAGGTCAGGAACGTTGCGTCCTTCCATGGGAAGCTGCTTGACCTGAATCTCGGTGAAGGCATTCCCGATCGATGCGTCGGTGGTGTTAATCGCTGCGGCTTCGGCACTTACCTCGACGGTCTCGGTCGAGGTTCCAACAGCCAATCTAACGTTGACCGTCGCGGGAGTATCCACGAGCAGTTGAATCTGTCTCTGTTGGTACTTGCTGAATCCGGTCATTTCGACGGTTAAATCGTAAGTGCCGGGCTGAAGCTGCAAGAATTCGTAACTGCCGGTGTCATTGCTGGTCGCGCTGCGCTGGATACCACGATCGGAACTGGTCAACGTGACCATGGCGTGGGCGATGGCGGCGCCGCTCGAGTCACTTACTGTTCCGCGCAACGATGTTGAACCCGTCTGACCCGCCGCGAGGCTGGCGAATGCAAGCGACATGCCGACAACAAGGGCAGATACACAGTGGCGACACCGCATCGAGGTCTCCTTCACATGCAAGGACATAACAACTGAATTTTTGTTTATCCGCACCCGGAATGGGCAGGAATAATGTGCTGCTTGATGTTATGGAGGCTGCAACTTCAGGGCCAGAACGCGCGTGTCGCAGTTTCAATGCGTTACACCGCAACGCGGTCTGAGGGATACAGAATTTCACATACGAACGCTCATAGGGTTTCAGCTTTCAAGATTCATAACATAACAGCGGCGGATAAGACACGCGCTCTCACATGCCCTGGCACAATGTTCGTGTCATCTCCTCAGAAACAACCCCGACGCCGCAACAATGAAGGCGGGAAAGCACTCAAGCGTGTAGCGAGGTTCGGGATTTTCGAGGCTGCCGAGAAAGAGAGAGCGCAGCACAACAAACACGAAGAGCATTCCCATGCCAAACACAGCTCGGCTGCGCACCAAGCCGGCCGTGCCCATCAGCACATAGGCCAGATTCATCACGCCGAAGGCGAGGCTCAGCGCGAGCCAGCGGGGATCGTCGTTGAATTCCCACCAGCGCGGGTCCGAGGGGAACAGTTCGGTGCGCGGGCGCAGCCACATATCGGCGATACGAAGCGCGGGGAGCCACACGTAGTAA
>DATEHP010000163.1:0-12514 GCA_035279505.1 Candidatus Sulfotelmatobacter sp.
CAATCGCCGAGCCACGAACTGAACTCTTTCATCCATGACCGAACACTCTTTCCACGGCATCCACTTTCCTCCCCAAGAAAAAGGGAGAAAGTGTAACCTATGTGTCCGGTACGATCTGTTACCTATGTGTCGGGTCGGTCACAGTGCCTTAGGACGATTGTCCGATGCCAACCGCTTTCTCCACCCGGTTTTTTCCACCCGGTGGTCAATTCACCATCTCCGGACGCAGCCCGATCGCGTCAAGCATCTCTCCCTGCGCAGCCAATCCGTTCTCGATGCTGCCCTGCGTGTAGAGTTGCAGAGTCGTAGATACGTCGGCGTGGCGGAGCAGAGTCTGCACGTCTTGGCGTTCGTACCAGCGTTGACCAAGAACGTAGCGAGACTGTGCCGTAGGTTGTGGAATCCGAACCGCCGTCCTGGCTCCAGCATTACACCTGCCTTGATTGCTGCGGGGCGGAGATGATCCTCCACGAGCATGTTGGCAGTGCGTGGCTGTTTGCCCTTCAAGCGATCACTGGCAAAGACCTAGTCCGTAGGTTTCGCGTACATCGACTCCTTGTTCCAAGCGCGCAGGAATGTTGCGAGCATCGGGGGCAAGGGGACTGGTGCTTTGCTGGCTTTCGACTTTGGCTTGCCGAAGATTCCGCTCAGTAGGCGCGGGTGATGCAAATCCGCTGCTTTAGGTAGTCGATGTCTTCCCACTTCAGACCGAGTGCTTCGGAAATGCGGAGCCCGGTCGCGGCTACGAGCAGAGTCAAAGTGCGTTCGGGTTGACGCATACCGAGCAGAATCGCCAAGGCTTGCTTCGGATCGACTATCACGGCGGTGTAGTCGCTCTCGGCACTCCTCGCCACAGGACGAACCGGGTTGGTGTTCTCCGTGAGGGGAATCAATCCATTCACAAATCGCGAGCCTGTAGACACCACCCATGATGTCGAGAATCTTCTTCATCGTGGCATCGCGGATGCCATGCTCTGCTTGATATGCTCTCTTCCACTGCCTGATTGACGGAGCATTGATGGTGAGCGCGGCATGATTCCCCCAGCGGGGTACCAGTACCTTGTTCACGATGCGGTTGCGATCTTCAAGGGTGCTGGTGGCTCGTCGTTTATCGGACTGCTCTTCCTTGAGGAAGTGTTCGGCGATGTGCTTGAACGTCACCTGTCCTTTGAAGTTCGGTTCGTTTAGGTTTGGGCATTGCCGATCTGCTTCGGCCCGCGCCAATGTCTCTGGTGATCCATATCTAGTTTTTAGTGAACTGCAAACCGAGTCTGGCCAAAACGACCAAAAGGGATTCATGCAGATTCTAAAATGAGCTTTCAAGATGTTCGCAATCCGAAGGCTCACAGCCTAACGCATGACCTCGACGATAGAAAAGCTGCTCAGTACCTGATCTTCGCAAGTTTGCTGGCGAGAAGGCTTGATGAAAGCAAGATTCTCAAAACTGAGAAGGTAGTGGCCAAATTGAAATGATAGGCGCGGCATCCGAAATACGCGAACCGAGATCAACAGCGTACAACTAACCTCCCGTAGGGACGCTAGCTGCCGCGTCCGCTCCTGTGCCATAGACCGAGTCGTGTAAGAAGGCGACGACAGAGAATCTTTCGCCCACAATGGGTCCAAGATTCCCGTGCAGTTCGTGGTTGTTGTCGCACAGTAGAAGATCGCGGGGGCCCAACTCGGCGGAGTACCCATAACGAGGAAACACAAGCCGCCCGCCGACGAAGTCTCCGAGAGTGGTGATACAAACGCATGTTCCGTCAACGTTGTGTTTGTCCTCATGAGCCTTGAAGACAATGTTGCGGTTTAGTTCTGCTGACGAGAACACCGTTCCGCGAATTGTGTACGTCATATCCCAAGGATCCAACGCATGCACCACGGCTTTCCCATGCGCAACGGCTTGTCTGTCCAGATTATCCTCGTCCACAAATCTTCCGTCCTCGCCACGAAGTTGCGGTCGCTCAGCCCGCATAGCCCAGTTCCAAGCATAGTTGTAATACTCGGGAACGGCTTCCTGTAATAGCGAGTCCATGTTCGTAAACAGTGGGTATAGGCCGGCAAGCAGTTCCGGATTGTCGCAAGTGGGAGCAGTTCGCATGTTGTCATAGCCGGGATAGCGCAGCTTCATCCAGCCGAGCGTGACTTTGGTCCCGTACTTCTGACCGTTCGCGGCACGGCTTCCTGTTTTGAAAACGCCCCTTCTATCCGCTGCTTGGAGAAAGGTTTCTGCCTGACGATAAGCTCCAGTCTCAATGGCTTTGGGGAGCAGGAGGAACTTGATCTGTTTTCGCTTACGTTTCTCGGTACGCCATTCCAATTGGTCTCCAACCTCTTGGAACTTGTGTTCATACTCTGCCCAATCCCAATAGACAACGTTCGGCTCAATCTCGTGGTGGCCCATCTCCGACAGTCATGTAACAGAAACCAGCGCCCTTATATTGCTTCTCCGTAAGAACCGAGGTGATATGACTTTCTGGCAAGATCATGCGTCCGCCGCCTTTTCGTCCATGTTAGCGGCGCGGATGACGGCCCGGAACATCTCCTCCGTGGAATTGAACGTCCCCAGTTTTGCAACAGCTTCCATAAACTTGCGCTTCTCTTGGTAGGTGAGGACGAACACACATTCAACAGGGAGCCGCTGGTCAGGACTATCGTCTACCTTGTCGTCGGGAGCGGGGTCGATACTGGCGTGTTCGTTCTCGGCGATAGGCTGAAATAGGGTAGGAATTGCCCTATTTTTTTCCCCATATTTTTGGGTAAACCGAGTCTTCCGGGTTCGCCGTTGCGTCTGCAAGAAGAAGCATTTATCGGGCGGTAGATTCTCGGCAATCTGGTAGTTCACAACCCACCGCGCCGATCCTTTATCAAGTTTTAGCTGGCGCAGTGCCTCTTCCCACCGACCGTTGCGTCCCTTGTCCAGTCCGTGCTCCCGGTTGAAGTGCAAGGAAATGAGTTGCAACTCTGGGTGGATCACGAGCCATCCGGAAGTTGGAATTGGAGTCGTAGATGAGCATGAATGGCCGCTGTACTAACACTGTGATGCCAATAGCCCACCGCTGCATAAAGTGAAACCTTGTCCAGGTTTGGAACCGCGTTGTGAGGGAGCGCTTAGGCCAGAGCGAAAGTTCCATCTGAGTTGCCGAAGGAGCTAGAACCGCGTATTTGCGGAGGAGGGACCTCACGAACTGATTGGTTAGTCTGGAATCGTCGCCTTTTCTCATAATCACGTAAGTCTCGAACCATAGCAAATGTGTATTTCCCTATTGACGGCGTCATCTCCCGGATGCCTTTCAGATGGAGCTAAAGGGGCACAGGAGATCGCACATGCAGGCGGTCGGGTACTGGCTCAGGATGCGGAGACTGCCGAGTTCTTCGACATGCCTCAGGCAACATTACAAAAATGGGTGGTGGATTTCATGCTGCCGCCCGTCCGAATTGCACATGCGTTGATCGCCTTCTTAATGGCTCCCGGTGCAGACGCTTGGTTCCGTGTTGCGAAGCCACAACTTCAAGACAGCCTCCCGCAAGCCTGATCTCATCAAAGAGCATAATTGGTTTTCGCCCACCTGGAAAAACGGGCACATTGGCTGGTTTCCTCTTGCGCAGGACTTCCTGCACCCTCCTCGTAGAGAGCCGCGTTCTACAGTCTTCTCTGTATATCGCTAGCAACCACACCTTAGCTAACCTATCGTGGGCTGGTGTCTGCCTGAACGTTTCGTCTGAAAAGACTGCTTTCCCGAATTACCAACGTGAGGATGCAGGATGCGGTTGTTGATTGTTGACGACCATGAAGTAGTTCGCCGGGGCGTTCGTTCTCTTCTATCGGAGCAGTCAGGCTGGAACGTGTGCGGTGAAGCCGTAGATGGTCAGGACGGGGTAGAAAAAGCTCGCGAGTTGAAACCCGACCTGATCGTTATGGACGTAAGCATGCCACGGCTTAACGGTTTGGAAGCCACTCGGCAAGTGCGGAGCGCCCTACCCAGTTGCAAAATCCTGATACTCAGCCAACATGAGAACAACGAGATGGCTCGTCAGGCTCTTAACGCGGGTGCGCGCGGCTATGTGGTAAAAAGTTCCATTTCGCGAGATTTGATTGAGGCGATATTAAAGGTCTCGCAGGGGAACTACTTCTTTGACATCGCGATTCTGAATCAGACCTCTCCGACTCATACGGATGTTCAGGAAATCCTGCAACGAAGTGTGGCTTTCCAGAAAGCTCTCCGCGAGAGCGAGGAATTGTACCGTTCTACTTTTGAATTGACGGCCGTTGGCATAGCTCATGCAGATGCGGAGGGGCGCTGGCTTCGTGCAAATAAGAAGTTTTGCGAGATTGTCGGTTATACCGAATCTGAACTTCTTCTGCGAACTTACCAGAGCATCACGCATCCGGCGGACCTGGCCGCCGATGTCGCGAATCACGAAAAGATAAAAAAGCACGAACTCACTTCGCACTCGATGGAGAAGCGCTATATCCGAAAGGATGGGTCGCAGGTCTGGACTAACTTAAGTGTTGCAGGTGTCTGGGATGAGAACGGTGGATTTAGGCACTTCATTTCCGTGGTGGAGGACATTGATGCGAAGAAGCAGGCGGAAGATGCGGTGCGGCAAACTGAAGAACGTTTGCGACTTGCCCAGCAAGCCGCAAACGTAGGCACCTTTGAGTGGAATATCAAAACGGGGGTGAACCGCTGGACGCCTGAATTGGAACAAATCTATGGACTTCCACCGGGAGGATTCGCGGGGACTCAATCCGCTTGGGAACAACTCCTGCATCCCGAAGACCGCGAAAGAGCGATCAACGCGGTCAAGCGGGCACTGAGCGAAAAAGGCACTGGGTTTGAGGAGCAGTGGCGGGTCATTTGGGGGGACGGTTCCGTCCACTGGTTACTAGGTCGAGCTTGGGTGTTAAGGGACGATGCCGGAGTGCCAGACCGCTTAATCGGCGTCAACGTAGACATAACGGAACGCAAGCGAGTGGAAGACGCTCTGGCAGAGAGCCAAAAGCAACTCGTCCTCGCGCTGGAGTCTTCGAAGACTGCCATGTTTGATTGGGATGTTCTTCAGAGACGTGGGAAATGGAACGCCCAAATGACCGCGCTCTACACATTCGAGCCAGCGGGCGAGTACATTACTGCGGAGGAATGGGTGCGCTTGTTTCACCCGGACGACGTCCAGCGGCTGATGAAAGAGGCGGAACGATCTTGGTCAGAGGGAGAGGAGTTCAGCTTTGAATTCCGCACGGTTCCGAGAAACGGTGAGTTCAGATGGGTGACCTCGCATGGACGCATTGTCCGCGATGGCGAAGGAAAAGCCGTCCGAATGATCGGCATCCATACCGATATAACGGATCGCAAGCGAAACGAACTTGAACGGCGGAGAAGCGACGAGCGTTTAAAGGCATTCTTTCAGTCGTCGGCTGTCGGAGTGGCACGTTCCGAAGTTCCTTCGGGGAAATTTGTTGAAGTCAATGATAAGTTCTGCGAAATCACAGGTTATAGCCGCGAGGAACTCCAACATCTGACTGTAGCCGATCTTACCCATCCCGAATATCAAGCGAGCACTAAACAGAATCTTGCACGACTTCACGACGGGGCCGTTTCCGCGCTCGAAGTGGAGAAAAAGTGTCTCAGGAAAGACGGCAACATATTCTGGGCACATATCGCTGTAAACCTCGTTCGAGATGATCACGATAACTCTTCCTATGTCATCGGTGTGATAAATGACATTACGGCACGAAAGCTTAGCGAAAACGCATTGGCAAGCGGGGCACGGCGGCAGAAGGCGCTGTTTGACCTAGCAGATGAACTTCATCGCGCTCGCTCAATGGAAGAGGTTTACAACTCCGCGCTGAACGCGATTTTGGATGCTTTGCAATGCAACCGGGCTTCCATTTTGCTCTGCGATGACTCTGGGATCATGCGTTTTAAAAGTTGGCGCAGTCTGTCAAAGGAGTACCGGGCCGCCACGGATGGTCACTCGGCATGGAGGCCAGATGAGAAGAATGCGAAGCCAGTCTGTATCACCGACATTAACACTGCCGACTTGAGTCAGGCACTCAAAGCCATTGTGAAACGAGAGGGTATCGGTGCATTGGCTTTCATCCCTCTAGTCTCGAACGGGAAGCTGAATGGAAAGTTCATGGCGTACTTCAATACGCCGCACGAATTCACGCAGGAAGAGATCGACCTGAGTCTGACAATTGCCCGACAGTTGTCTTTCGCCATTGATCGCAAACGGAACGATGAGGTATTAGAGCAGAGTAAAAAAGCAACCGCGTTGTTGGCTGCCATCGTGACTTCCTCAGACGATGCCATCGTGAGCAAGACTTTGGATGGGACCATACAGACTTGGAACACAGGTGCGGAGCGTATCTTCGGCTATACCGCCAAGGAAGCTGTCGGTCAGCACATCACGCTTATCATCCCCCCAGATCGCTATGCTGAGGAAGATGACATCCTTGCTCGCCTTCGTCGCGGTGAGCGCATCGACCATTTCCAAACTATTCGCATGCGCAAGGATGGCACGTTTATTGATGTGTCGCTCACTATTTCGCCCGTTCGGGACTCCGCCGGGCGGGTGATTGGGGCGTCTAAGGTAGCACGGGATATTACTGCGCAGAAGCGGGTGGAGCAAGCACTGCGGGAAAGCGAACAGAGTTTTCGAAGTATCGCCGAAACCGGAGCCGATGCGATTCTTCGGATGGACGGGCGCGGTGTCATTCTGTTCGCTAATCAGGCAGCGGAGAAGGTTTTCGGGTACAAACCGGACGAGTTGATCGGCACCGAACTCGCAATTCTCATGCCTGATTATCTTCGCGAAGTTCACAGGTGTGCTCTACAGCGATACCTCGAAACTGGGGAACGACATTTGAATTGGGCACGTACGGAAGTCACAGGCCTGCACAAGAGCGGTCGCGAGATTTCGGTCGAGCTTTCCTTAAGTGAATCCGTCAGTAACGAGGGGTCGGTGTTTACGGGCTTTTTGCGCGACATAACAGAGCGCAAACGCGCTGAAGATGCGCTACGGCAAAGCGAAGAACGGTTTCGTAAATTGTCGGAAACGCTGGATGCCGAGGTGCAGGTGCGTACAGCGGCATTTCAGGAGCAAGCCACGCAGGTTCGAGACCTCTCGTGGAGGTTACAGCGAACTCAGGACGAAGAAAGACGGCGCATCGCCCGCGAATTTCACGATAGTGCCGGTCAAACACTTACCGTCCTTGGCTTGAGTCTCGCCGAGCTGGTTCAACATGCAGGCGCGATCTCACCGGAGTTGGCGAAAGAAGGAAGACAGATTGAGGAAGTCGTGCAGCAACTTCATCGTGAAATTCGCACCACGTCGTATCTGCTGCATCCTCCATTATTGGACGAAGCCGGACTTAAGTCCGCTCTAGGTGGGTATGTACAGGGGATAATGGAACGCAGCCGGATGGCAATTGAGTTCAGCATACCTGAAGACTTCGGAAGGCTTCCTCCCGACATAGAGCTTGCGATCTTCCGCGTTGTGCAGGAATGCTTAACAAACATCCACCGTCACGCACAAAGCGACACTGCAACGATTCGCATCGCTCGCGAAAACGGAAGCATCTGCGTTGAAGTGCGGGACAATGGGAAGGGTATACCGCCGGATCGCTTAGCCGAAATCCGGTTGCGAGGCTCCGGTGTAGGAATCGCCGGAATTCAGGAACGCCTACGTCACTTCGGAGGCACAATGAGTATTCAGTCGGACGCCTCCGGAACACGTGTTCTTGCAACTATTCCGGTCTCGAAAGATGCTCACTCGACAGACGCGGAACCCGTTCGCGCTGCTGTGTAAAGACCTCTCTTGCGCCTTTCAGGAGATCGACGGGCCCGATCAATCGCAAGGAATTTTCGGGCACTCCCCTGGGAGCGATACTCGCAAGTACGTTTCTGGCCGAATGACGGGCAACAGGGAAGTTGGCCGACCCATCATTCAACACTGATTTAGCGTATGGAAAATATCAATAAAACCAACGCTCCCGCGCCCGAAGGCGAGTACCCTCTTCTTCTGCGAAGCACGCAGTGCATGAACCAACCAAGGCCCATCCTTACACGCTTCCTCGGATCGAGAGCTTGACAAGCGAGTGATTTAGGTTATATTACGAACGCTTGCTTTTTCTTACGTTTTGGCGCCGTCAGGCTTACTATTCGTAATTCTGGGAGGTCCAAGATGCCCATCCGTAGCGCTGGTTCCTACTTTCGTCGCTGGAGTTTCTTCCTCACCGTGGTTTTCCTCATTCATCAGGCGGCGCTGGGCCAGGGGAGCTACACAGCACAAGTGCGGGGCACGGTCACGGACCCAGCCCACGCGGTGGTGAACAATGCCAAGGTCACGTTGACCAATGAGTCGACCAGTATTGCGACCACTGCGACCACCAACGCTAGCGGAGAGTATGTAGTGAACGGGCTACGACCGGCGAGCTACACCATCAAGGTGGAGGCAACCGGCTTCCGGGATGTCGTGCGGACGGGACTAGTGCTGGCGGTGAGCCAGCAGGCCACGGTGGATTTTGCGCTTAGTCTGGCGTCGAAGGCGGAGACGATCACCGTGACCGAGACTGCGCCTCTGCTGGATACAGGAACCTCGTCGCTAGGCACGGAGGTTACGAACGAGTTCGTCAGCCGGATGCCGCTGCAGGGCCGCGACGCCACACAGCTGGTGTACCTGTCGGCTGGAGTGACGAAGCTGAACAATGCGGATGCCTATCCCACCGGAACGGACTTCTCCTCCAACGGACAACGCTATGGGTCAGCGGAAATCCGGCTGGATGGGAATTTGGCGACTGGTCCGGAACAGGGGGAGGGGGCGACCAACAATCTGAGTTACATGCCGTCGACCGAGGTGATCCAGGAATTCAAGGTGCAGAATAATAGCTTCGCGGCGGAGTTCGGCAGCAACGGCGGGACGGTGGTAAACGTTGTGATGAAGTCGGGAACGAACAAATTCCATGGGAGCGGCTGGTGGTTTGGGCAGCGGCCCTGGCTGAACGCCAACGACTTCTTTTCGGTGCGGAATGGAGTGCCTCGAGGGGGCGGGACGCACGATCAATACGGGTTTTCGCTGGGAGGCCCGATCTTCAAAGGGAAGACCTTTTTTCTGGTTGATCTGGAGAGACAGAGGAATATCTCGAAGAACCTGGTCAGCGGCAGAGTTCCGACTGTACTGGAGCGGCAGGGCAACTTCACCCAGACGCTGACCCAAGGACAGGATGCCAATGGCAATACCATTATCACGCCGGTGCAACTCTTCGACCCCTTCAATGTCGACCCGAATACAGGCGACCGGCAACCTTTTCCGGTCGACCAAGCCACGGGTAGCACGGAAGTAATTCCCCAGAACATGATGAGCCCAGTCTGGAACCAGCTGAACTCTATGAATGCGTTTCCCATGCCCACGGGTCCGGTCGACAGCTCAAATGTCAATTTCAATGCGCCGGTGACCGAAACGACACCCACGACCCAATTTGATATCAAGCTGGATCACCAACTCACCAACAAAGTCCATTTGATGGGCCGGTACAGCGAGAACGACTATCATGACACGAATCCCGGGCTGTTTTTTGACGGGTCGCAGACGAAAGTCACGACGCGGAACGTGGCTCTGGAGCACACTTGGTCAATGACGCCGAATTTGCTGCTGACCAGCCGGTTTGGGCTGGAGTTCTACTATCAGAACGAAACTCCGCAGAAGGTTGATCCGGCGCAGTTCGGGTTTCAATCGATTCTGACCGAAGCCAACCACATCACAAAGATGACTGAGGTCGCGGTCGACAACTATTCGGGGTTGAACCCGCAGTGCTGCATTAACACGATCAATGGGCACACGCAGTACGTTTACTCCTCGTCCCTGAACTGGGTGAAGGGAAACCATGTAATGAAGTTCGGCGGCGAGCAGCGGCTGTTCTTCAATAATTTCTTTCAACCCGACGACGCGACGGGGCTGTTTCATTTTTCCGGGAGCACCACAGCGGCCAATGCCTTTTTTGACCCTTTGAGCCAGGATGGAGATGCGATGGCGGCGTTGGAACTGGGATGGCCGACCGACGGTCACCTCAACATTAAGCCGGCAGTACTGGAGAAATCCAAGCAAACCGACTTCTACGCGCAGGATGACTGGAAAGCGACATCGAGGCTGACACTGAGCCTGGGACTGCGCTATGAGTGGAGCGTGCCCTACACGGAGCGCTACAACCGCATCCAATTCAGCAATTTCACCGGCAACAGCGGGGTAACCGTGGACCTGACTCCGCCACCGCCGTCGAGCGGGCTGATTGTCGACAATAACGGGAATCCCGTCGACCTGAGTAGTCTGGGGCTGGGATCAACGCAGTTGCTGGGAACCACAGTGTTTCCGAGTTCGAGCATGCGTCACGTTCCCATCGACCGCAACAATTTTGGACCGCGGCTCGGCTTCGCGTATCAGGCTGCAAAGAACACGGTCCTCCGCGGCGGCGCCGGGATGTTCTACGGGCTTTCGACCGCTACCAACTTCCAGTATCCGGGGACGGCGTTCTCGAGGTCGTCGAGCTTCCACATCTCGCTGGACGGTGGCGTAACCCTTGCCCCGGGGTGGGCCCTCAACAATGTGTTTCCCACACTGCCTCCCAACACGTTTCCCACGCCTCAAGGAACCAGCTATGGTGCGTTAGCGGAGTGGGGGTTGGGGAACGGCAACGATCTGGGGACATTGTCGGATCGCAACCCGGAGATTTATCAGTGGAACCTCGGGCTGCAGCACTTGTTCCCGGCGGGTATTGTCATCTCCGCCGACTACTCGGCGAATCGCAGCACGCACCTGCCTTGGGGAGGAGCAACGCGAAACCGCGATACGCTGCCGACGGCGGCGCGGAATCTGTGCGATTCGGCCTGCCAGTCCAGTCTGGTGCCAAATCCATTTCAGGGAATGTTTAACGGGCCGAGCGCTGTCTTCAACGAGCCTGATTCCATCTACAACAACGCGACGATTCCTGTCGGCAACCTGCTGCGGCGTTTTCCGCAATTCGATGGAGATTTTGAGGGGCTGCCCCTGACAGCAGCGAGTTCCTGGTTCAACGGGCTGCTGGTGCGATTCCAGAAACGGGCCAGCCACGGGTTGAGCTTTGAAGGGAACTACACGTGGTCGAAGGCGACGGACTACTCGTCCTACGGGGCCAACAGCTTCATCTTCTTCCAAGGGTCGGGCCTGGGGAATCCTCAGGACATCAATAACCTGAAAGCAGAACACTCGATTGGAGCGAACGACACGCCGCAGAGGTTTGTGCTGGCGGCGGTGTACGATCTGCCGTTCGGGCGCAAGCGGTGGCTGGGTGGAGACATGAACCGGGTCCTGGATGCGGTCGTGGGCGGTTGGTCGCTCAACGCGCTTCTGACTCTACAATCGGGGCAACCCGTGCCATTCGCCTTGGCCAATTCGAGCATTGCCGACGGACAGCAACGGCCGGATATCACCTGCTCACCCAGGACCGGGCTCAGCTTGCATGACCTGGCTTTTTCCACCGACCCGAACGCAAGCTACTTCAACGGCAATTGCTTCAGTATTCCTGACGACCAGGTGCCGGGCAACGCGCCGCGGTTCTCGGCCAATGCGCGAGGAGAAGGCATCAAGAACATTGACATGGGGTTCTTTAAGGACTTTACAGTCCACGAAGGGATGAAACTGGAACTGCGAGCCGAGTTCTTTAACCTCACCAACACGGTGCGCTTCCGGACCCCCGACTCCTTCCTTGGAGATTCCGGTTTCGGTCAAGTCACCCGAACGGCGAACAGCCCGCGGAACGGCCAGATCGCGGTGAGGTTCGAGTTCTGAGTGCAAGTGGCGGGCCGAGAAAATGGTTGGCCCTTGAGAGGGCAATTCTTCTCACGCCTTAACGCCGATTCGGCACGCGGAGGGCAAGCTGTTGTGCGTCTTCCTGCGCTGCTTCGGAGCTAAGTTCCGGAGTGTGCGAAAGCGTGCCCTTTCCCAGAATATCGGCTCGAAGAACATTTATGAAAACCATTCAGGTTGTACTGGCGTCTCTCGTGCTACTTTCAGTTTCGCTGCTGATGCTGGGCGCTGTTGCGTCCTATCCGCCCGGACAGAGCTGGATGAACTACGTGCGCATCGGGGCGTACGGTTTGCAGCCAAATAACACCGACAAGATTGTTGCCGACGCACAAGCCAGCAACGTTTTCGGGATCGAGGTGGACAACGATATTCCGGGGCGCTACGAAAGTTTTGTGAATCCTGAAGAGAAGCTGAAGGCAATCCACGACGTGGCGGAAAAGGCGCACCGGGCAGGCAACTACGCCTTTGTATACATCGCAGGCACGGAATGCATTACGGCGAATGCGGACGCGACGCCGCACACGCTGGCCAGGGAGCATCCTGACTGGCTACAGAGGAAGATCACCGGGGAGCCCGCTATCTTCGGCGGGGGTTCGGCGTTTTGGATCAGGAAAGGCGATGAAGACGTTTGGGTGACGCCGTATGCCGCCGAGTGGCGCAAGATTTACATGCA
>DATEHP010000164.1:0-6692 GCA_035279505.1 Candidatus Sulfotelmatobacter sp.
TTCCACTTCAATTATCTTGCGGCGACTGCGCTTGCGGTTGAAGCCGCGGTAGTTCACAACTTCGTATGGCACGAACAATTCACCTGGTCCGACCGCGTGCAAGCGTCGTGGCGCCGATCCCTCCCTCGATTCGCGAGGTTCAATTTGACGACAGGAGCGGTCTCCATCCTGGGCAATCTGGCTCTGATGAAGGTGATGGTGGGCTATGGCGGAATGAACTATCTGCTTGCGAATGCCCTGGCGATCGCACTGTGCTCGCTGGCGAACTTCCTGGTCAGCGAGCAATGGGTGTTCGAGGAATCGGTGGACAGATCGGGTGTCGGCGGCGACTAAGAGGCGATCTTCACCGCAATCTTTCCGTAATTCTTTCCCTCTTCCAGCAACTTATAGGCCTCAACCCCGCGCTCCAAAGTCAGCACATGGCCGATCTGTGGCGTGAGCTTCCTTTGGCTGATCCACTCCGATAACTGCTTCCAGGCGGGATCCATGATTTCTCGCTTCTGAGACAGATATGTGAGCCAGAGTCCTTGCACGCTGGCCGACTTCGCATACATGGCCCGTAAATCAATCTGTGGAGATTTTCCAGTGGCGGTGCCGTACTGGATTACGCGGCCGAAGTCTCGCAGGCAACGCAGACTCTTCGCCGTGTGCTCGCCCCCGAGCATCTCGAAGACGGCATCCACCCCTTCGCCATGGCTGAGATTCTTCACGACCTCTTCGTAGTCGTGCCGCTTGTAGTTGATCGGATGCTGCAGGCCGAGTTCCTTGACCCGGGCCAGCTTCTCGTCCGACGAAGACGTGCCGTACATCTCCACTCCAAGCAGTCGCCCGATCTGTACCGCCGCGGTTCCGACGCCCCCGGCCACGGCATGAATCAGGACCCGCGGAGTGCGCTTGGTTGCCTCCTCCCGGTAGACAACCGAGGATGCTGCGCTGCCGGGCGTCATACCTGCTTGCCAATATCCCAAGTAGGCAGTGAAGTAGTTGACCGGGAAAGCCGCAGCCTGTTCGAAAGTCCAGTGCTCAGGTATTGGCCACAGCATGTGCTCGTAGGCGGTAGCCTTTTCTGCAAAGGCTCCCCACTGCGTATAGCCCATGACGCGGCGACCTGTGCCTTCTTCCATGCCGGCGAATTCCCGTCCCGCAATCAAAGGGGGCGGAGGGGTCCCGGGGTAGCCACCCTTCGCAGTCATAAAGTCCGCAAAATTCAGGCCTCCAGCGAAGACGCGCACGATGGTTTGACCAGGCTTGGGCTTGGGCTCCGGTACGTCCTGAATCGCCAAAGCTTCAGGGCCGGTGAGGCTTGTGATTACCAAGGCTTTCATGATGGAAGTTTAGCAGGAGGAACTTACGTACTTCGACGGGCGCCTAGAGAGGTCCGGGTGGATGCCGCCGAACTGGGTACGCGGATGGCACCATTGAGCCTTCCCCAAGGTGTAACCGAGAGGTATATACTTTTTGCGTCAGTCTAATGTTCCTCCGGCCTGCCCCAGAGGGCCGGAACGGGGCGTGCATTCATTCCCCTAATTCCTGCGCCCCGCTTAAGAAAGGCCAACCCGCCGGGGGCGGCGACGGCTGGCTCGGGTGCATCGTCCGGTAGCACAGGGAAAGTGCATCCGCGGGGAGGTATACCGTGGATATCATTTTTGTACGTCTTCTTTTTGTTCTCGTTGTAGCTGCAACCTGCTTTGTTATTGAACCCTTCAACCTGCAGCGGCCCTGGGATGCCGGTGTCGGAGCACTGATTGGTGCAGCCATCGTTCTGTTCGAGTGGAAGCTGCGAACCGTCAGTCTCAAACGCCTGATCGGAGCCGCGATCGGAAGCATCCTCGGCATCTGCGGGGCGTACCTGTTCGCGCTGGTTATCCGCAGCAGCATCCCCACGGGACACACCCAAAGTTTCCTCCAGATCCTTGTCATGCTCCTTATGGCGTACGTTGGCCTCATCGTCGGAGCCAACAAGGGTGATCTTTTGAATCTGGCCGCCCTGGGTGGAATCTTCGGCGGAGAGAAGCAAGGAAAGAAGAGTTATAAGATTCTTGATACAAGCGTCATCATCGACGGACGAATTGCCGACATTGCCGAGACCGGCTTCCTCGATGGCGTCATCGTTACGCCGCAGTTCGTACTCCGTGAGTTGCAACTGGTCGCCGATTCTGCTGACTCGCTGAAGCGGAATCGTGGCCGGCGCGGTCTCGATATTCTCCAGCGCCTGCAAAAAGTCGCGAACCTCCAGATTCAGATCGTGGAAGACGATTTTCCCGCTGTTCGGGAAGTTGATCTCAAGCTGATTGAACTGGCCAAGCTGTACGAGGGCAAGATCATCACCAACGACTTCAACCTGAACAAGGTGGCGCAGCTGCAGGGCGTAGAGGTATTGAATATCAACGAGCTTGCCAACTCGCTGAAGCCGATCGTTTTGCCCGGCGAAACCATGCGCGTGTTCATCCTCAAAGAAGGCAAGGAATACAACCAGGGCGTAGCCTACCTCGATGATGGCACCATGGTGGTCGTCGACAACGCGCGCAAAATGATCGGCAAGACCATTGATGTATCGGTGACATCGGTTCTGCAGACCACCGCAGGCAAGATGATTTTCGGAAAATGGGACGAACGCGCCGCTTACTCCCGGCAGGTTGTCCCAGTCACGGTAACACCCACCACCGTTCCCGTGGTGCCGACCACGACAACGGCGGTGCCGAGCCAGACCGTTGTCGACACAAAAACTGGGCCGGCTTAGACGTCCAGAGATTGTTTGCCGCTTGCCTGAGAAATACAAACGGCGTGCCCGGCGACGCGACTTGCGCCCGTCGATCATTTGAATAAGCCGCCTTGGCGCCCGTATACTTACAGCCCGCCATGAAGGTTGTTGCCATCATTCCCGCTGCCGGTCTTGGGACACGCATGGCCCCCGTGTCGAGCGCCAAAGACACCAAGCCTCATCTTTCAAAGCAATTCACCGAGCTTGCCGGAACGCCGATCCTCATTCACACGCTGCGCAGGTTTGCTGCCGTGGATGAGGTCGCCGAGATCTGGATTGCGCTGCGGGAAAATGAGATCGAAGGCTTTCGCGAGCGGCTGCAAAAAGAATCCAGCGTCGTGCGCCGAAAGAAGATCGAGTTGGTGATTGGGGGCGAGCACCGCCAGCAATCCGTCGAGCACGCGCTCAATGCGATTGTCGCCGCGCCTAATGACATTGTGCTTGTCCATGACGCGGTCCGGCCCTTGGTTACGAGCGAGATCATCCACGAAGTCATCGAGGCTGCCCGCAAATACGGTGCCGCGATAGCGGGAGTTCCCGCGGTCGATACCGTGAAACAGGTTGAGCGTACTGCCGAAGGGGCGATCATTAAGGCGACCATTCCACGCGCGGGCGTCGTATTGGCACAAACGCCCCAAGGATTCCGCTATGAGGTAATAAAAAAGGTGTTTGACGAAGCGACTGCCGACGGTTTCATGGGCACGGATGAGGCTTCTTTGGCTGAGCGCTCTGGACACGAAGTAGCCGTGGTGATGGGCTCGCCGAAAAACATAAAGATCACCACCCCCGGAGACATGGAACTGGCGGAGTTCTATTTAGGGAAATAAGCCACGGATTCGCACGGATTTCCACGGATAAACCGAATGAGCCGCGTAGACTCGGGACATGGAAAGCCCGTCATGCACTTTGAAGTATTCAGAACTGACAGAGCGCATCATCGGGGTTTTCTATGACGTGTATAACGAACTCGGCCATGGATTTCTCGAATCGACTTATCGTGGTGCGATGTCAGTCGCACTCGATGCTTTAGGTCTCCAGGTCGAATGCGAAGTTCCAATCCCGGTTTGGTTTCGCGGGAGGAAGATCGGACATTACTTCGCGGATCTCTTGGTGGAAAGAGCCATAATCCTCGAACTAAAGGCCGGTCGAATTCTGGAAAAGCAGCATGAGGCGCAATTGCTTCACTACTTGCGAGCCACGGAAATCGAGGTGGGCCTCCTGCTAGGCTTTGGCATTCGGCCGCAATTCCGCCGTCTCCTTTTCGATAATGAAAGAAAAAAGATCCGTGAGAATCCGTGTAAATCCGTGGCGAACTTCTGACGAATGACCAAGACCAAAGACCGACGACCAAAGACCGAACAGCCATCAACTCGCATTGGATATGGCTTCGACTCCCATGAATTCCGCCCCGGCATCCCCCTGAAGATCGGGGGAATTGCTCTCAAGCACGACAAGGGCTTTGGCGGGCACTCGGATGGAGACGTTCTCTTGCATGCCATTACCGACGCGCTACTCGGAGCGGTGGCGGCGCCAGACATTGGCGCGCTGTTTCCGCCCTCCGATCCGAAGTGGAGAGGCGCTGACTCCATAATCTTTCTGCGCGAGGCGTTGAGGAGAGTACACGACGCTGGGTACGCGGTCGCCAACATCGACGCCAGCCTTATCCTGGCCGCCCCGAAAATAGGTCCGCACGCCGCGGAGATTCGCGCGCGGGTGGCCGAGTTGCTCGGGGTTCACTCTGATTGCGTTGGTTTGAAGGCGAAGACTCCCGAGGGACTCAATCTGGATGCTGCGGCTATCGCGCATGTAGTGGTCTTGTTGCAGAGAGCGCGTCGAAAGCGCAGCCGGACGAAATCACGCTGAAGGCCACTTCCGCAAAACCCCCAGGCAGGCAAACCCGACAACCACTGAAACGATCTGAACGGTCCATCCCGTGCGCCCATGCGGCCAGACGAACAGGGCCACAAGCAGCGATGCGCCCGCGATTAACTCGAGCGTTTTCCTGGCGGCTTTGTTTGGCATGGCGGTTCAGCCCTTGGTGGCTTCGATCAGGGCACGAAAGAGCCTGCGCGAAGCCTCGTCCTCATTTGCCGACCGTTCGGGGTGCCACTGTACAGCGAGCACGAAATGATTGGGTGCTTTTCCTTCTACGGCTTCGATGATGCCGTCGTCGGGGCAGCGAGCCACGATGCGCAATCCCTCGCCGATCGCATCGGCGGACTGATGATGGGAAGAGTTCACTGGCATGGTTATCGAACTGCGCTGGTCTGACTGCTGATTGCGATCTTCATTTCCGATGATCTTCGCCAATAACGAATCTCCCGCGACCTCGACCGAGTGCGCGATTGCAACCGTCCTTCCCGCTTCGTGATTGACCTTGGCCCGGATGGCTTCTGGAAGGAAGTCAGGAATGTGCTGGATCAGCGAACCCTTGCAATAAACATTCAGACTTTGCAATCCATAGCAGATGCCGAGCACGGGTTTTCGGCGAGCATAGGCATCGTCGAGCAGCAGGGTGTCAACATCATCGCGACGCGGATCAGCCTTGGCCGAATGCGGCGAGCGCGCTTGCTGGAATCTTGCGGGATCGATATCAGCATTGCTGCCCGGCAGCAGCACACCATCGCATCCATCAATAAGAGTTCTGACTTCTTCCGGAGTGCGGTCGAGCGGAATGCGTACCGGCTCTCCGCCCGCGAGAGCTACGGCGCGCTCGTATTGCGGAATCGCGCGCTCGCCGTATTCGTGGTCGGTCGAGTGCGGCATGGGGATGGCAATGCGCGGAGGCATTCGCTATCCCATTCTCTCGATCGCCGACAGAGCTTTTACCTGGCGATAGTGCCGGATTTCCATGACCAGCGACAGGACAAAGATGATTGTCCCTGCAACCAGCGCCATGGGCAGCGCGATCTGGCGGTAGGCGATTCGCATGTCAGGGTGGATTCCCCGCAGCGCCGACACGATCATTGTGCCGAAAATTGCAATGAAAAGACTTACCGCGAAACAGATCAGCGTCCCGATGAAGGTTGCAAGCAACACCCGCACCGGAATGCCATACCAGCGTGGCGCTCGCGGTGTTGTACCGGTGGCCTTCAACTTCACCCCCGGCGCTTGTAGAGGATGGCGAATTCGAATCCGTTATTGGGCGGGAACAGTTCCGCAACTTTGCGCAACCGCTCAGCCAGGGCGGATGGCGCGATCAGCGGGTAGTCGCGCTCCCGCAAATCCCCGTAGTCAAAGTCGAGGTAGAGCGAGAGCAAATAAATCGAGATGGTGTCGGAAAAAGTGGCTTCAAGATATTCGTTCTTAAACCGCTCGGCGTCAGGACCGTTGGCGGTGGCGAGCTTACGGGATTCGAATGCATCCATCGAGGTCTCGCCGCGAACTCCGGCTTCCGCCTGGCTCCACGCCAGTTCGGCGAATTCGGACGATACTCCAGCGCGATCGACCAGCGCGTGGCCAACGTTGATGAAAAATTCGAACGCCACTGAGAACTTGTCGTCCATCAAGCGGGTGGAGATGAAGACACACTGTGAGTCGCCCAGGTTCAGGTTCCGATGGCAGACTGCGTTGTCGCTGAGGGCTATGTCGTAGCGGTCGGCGATAAGGGTTTCATCGCCGTGACTGACCGTCAGTGGAACGAAGTAGTAAGCCTTGCGTTCCAGCGCAGTGGCGATGCGGGTCGGAACCGCGGCGACCATGCGGTCGAGGTCAAAAGAGTTGACCGCGATCTCGCCCATGCTGGCGTAACAGACGCCATTGGGAGCCTGAGAAACCGGCGCCTGCCGGACTACTTCGCCTGGGCTACGGGTGATTGCTGGAGCTGCTTGAGACATTCAGCCTTATTCTACACAGACCGTGAGCACCTGCGCGTTTAATCAAGCATCTGGCGCCACGGATTCATGCACGTCAATCCGGAGTCGTCGCAGGG
>DATEHP010000165.1:0-6663 GCA_035279505.1 Candidatus Sulfotelmatobacter sp.
TATGCAAATCACCGAAATCTACAAGTCGCTGCAAGGTGAGTCGACATATGCGGGTCTGCCGTGCGTGTTCGTGCGCCTGACGGGCTGTAATCTGCGCTGCAGCTGGTGCGACAGTGAGTACACATTTTTCGGTGGCCGTAAGATGTCGATGGAAGAAGTCCTGGATGAAGTTCTGCAGCTCAGTCCCGGCGGCGGATTGGTGGAGATCACCGGCGGCGAGCCGATGCTACAGGAACGGGAGCTGGTGCCGTTGATGCAGCGATTGCTTGAGCACAGCTACACGGTGCTGCTCGAAACCAGCGGAGAGCGGCCGCTGGAGCGTGTTCCGGCCGCTGTTGTGAAAATCGTGGATGTGAAATGCCCGGATTCCGGCGAAGGTGGCACTTTTCGGCGCGAGACCCTCGAGGTGCTGACCGATCGCGACGAGATTAAGTTCGTCCTCAGCAGTCGCGCCGATTATGAGTTCGCCCGCGAATTTGTTGCCCGGCACAGGCTCGGCGAGAAGGTGAACGCAGTTCTGTTTTCCCCCGCATTCAGGAAAGAGGCAAGTGGGGCTCGCAACAGCTCACACTGCCTGCTTGATCCTCAAGAGCTTGCGGAATGGATGATCGCCGACAATGTCCCCGCCCGGCTGAGTCTGCAATTGCATAAATTCATATGGGACCCGGCGATGAAGGGGGTTTAAATCGCTTGTCGCAAACGGGTTCGAAAGCGGTCGTACTGCTCAGTGGCGGGATGGATTCGTGCGTCTGCGCCGCTTTAGCAGCGCGTGATCATAATGCAGCTGCCCTGCATGTCAGCTACGGACAACGTACGCAAGCCCGTGAGCAACGAAGCTTTCAAGCCATCTGCGATCGCCTGAGAATTCATGATCGCCTGATCATTAAGAATGAGGCGCTGGGGATGATCGGCGGGTCTGCTCTTACGGACGAATCCATCGCTGTGCCCCGCGCGGAGGCGGTTGGGCACAACATTCCGATCACCTACGTGCCCTTCCGCAACGCACATTTTCTGGCGGCGGCGGTCAGTTGGGCCGAGGTGCTTGGCGCACAGAAGGTCTACATTGGCGCCGTGGAGCCGGATAGTTCGGGATATCCGGACTGTCGTCCCGCCTACTACAAAGCCTTCAATGAGGTTGTGAAGATGGGCACGAAGGAAGGGAACATCGAAATCGTCACACCCCTTATCGCCATGCGGAAAGCCGAGATTGTGCGCCTTGGCCTTGAATTGGGAGCGCCCTTCGATTTAACTTGGTCGTGTTACAGCCACGCGGATCAGGCCTGCGGAGTATGCGATAGCTGTGTGCTGCGCCTGCGCGCGTTCCAGGCCGTGGGAATCCATGATCCGATTCCCTACGCGGCCCGATAGATATTTTTTGTTGCCGGGAGGCAATATGAAAAAGCACTTTGCAATCGTTTTGTTCACACTATTAGCCGCGGCCCTGTCTGCCCCGGTGGCTTTCGCGCAGGCTTCAGGAACAGTGAAGGGCACATGTAAGGACGCCCAGGGCAATCCCATCGCTGACGCGATCGTTATTTTTGCCAATCTGGATAACGGTCAGAAATACCAACTGAAGACGAACAAGAAAGGGGAGTATTTCTCTCTCGGACTCACCCCTGGCAAGTACAACGTCTCGCTGTACAAGACTGCCGATGACATGAAGGCCAACAAACCCCTGGACTTCGTAAAGGGCTTTCCGGTTCAGCTCGACGAAAATGTACTGGACTTCGATCAGAAAAAAGAGCAGGAGAAGCAGGCAAAAGGAGAAGGCCTCACTCCAGAGCAGTTGAAGGCAATGCAAGAGCAGCAGGCGAAGCAGCAAAAAGAAACCAATACTGTCAAAAGCCTGCAGAGTAAGCTCGATGCGGCCAACCAGGCCATCGTCGCCAAGGACTACGATACTGCGATCAGTGCGCTGACGGAAGCCAATCAGATCGACGCGACCCGTGATGTTCTCTGGTATCGCCTCGGTGATGCTTATCGCTTGTCGGCGGTGCAGCAGACGGATAAGGCAGAGAAGCAGAAGCGCTACGAATCGGCCGTAGACGCATACCAGAAAGCAATCCAGCTTAAGCAAGACGCAGTGCAAAACGGCAAGGAAAAAGACACCGCGAAGGCCAACCAGCAGCTTGCCGGATTCTATATCAATATGGCCGACGCGTACGCCAAGGAGCAGAAGATCGACGATGCGGTAAAGAGCTACGAGGCTGCGGCAAAAGCTGACCCGGCCCAGGCCGGTGCGGCATACTTCAACATCGGTGCCGTTTACACCAACGCGGGCCGCGTCGATGACGCAAATGCTGCGTTTGATAAGTGCATCGCTGCCGACCCGACACGAGCGGAAGCCTACTACCAGAAGGGCGTCAACCTGCTCGGCAAGGCAACGCTGCAGGGGAACAAGACCATCGCGCCTCCGGGAACCGCCGAGGCCTTCCAGAAATATTTGGAGGTCGCTCCCACGGGTCCGAATGCCCAGAGCGCAAAGGACCTGCTGACGAGCATTGGCTCTTCGGTTGAGACTAGCTACGGCACCAAGAAGAAGCCGGTCAAGAAGTAAGGTCGTATCTTATTACGCAACAACAACTTAGGCCTCATTCAGAGGGACGGCATGGAGCCGTCCCTTTGCTTTGGATCAGGTTACGAAGGACTATGGACTTACTGTCCTTCGCTGGCGGCCCAGCACGCGGTACAGTGAATTCAACAGCTTTCTTCCAATCTGTGGTGCGTGCGATTCCTGTGTGTGAGGACGAATGGCAGCACCAACAATTGCTCCGATCTCCGTTGCCCTTGAAGATTTCTCTGGAAACGGCCGGGTCGCCACTCCGGCTCTGCTTGGGGCCATGCTGCGCGCGGCCGAAAAGATCAGCGACCTGATCTTTTCTCCGGGCCGCCCGCCGCAGGTGCAAGTCTACGGGCAGATGATCCCCGTGCAGGTGCATGGGCACACGGTTCTTAACGCGGACGATACGCGTCACATCGCAGCCGATCTGATTGGCGACAATAAGCAAGCCATCAATACCCTGCGCGAACATGGATCCTGCGACATTTCCTACGGGTTGCCAGGATTGGCCCGGTTCCGCGTCAATGTCTTTATTCAGCGTGGCAGTTGTGCTGTCGTGTTGCGGGTGATCCCGACCAATATTCCGGATTTTGCGGCACTCCGGCTGCCGGAGCAATTGACCGAAATCACCAAACTTAGGGATGGGATTGTTCTGGTCACGGGATCAACCGGCTCCGGCAAGTCTTCCACGCTGGCCGTGCTGCTCGACGCGATCAACCGCGAGAAGTACTACCACATCATCACCATTGAAGATCCCATCGAGTTTCTGCACAACCATAAATGCTCGACCATTCACCAGCGTGAACTGCATAGTGACACGCCCAGCTTCGCTCATGCTCTGCGTTCGGCGATGCGCCAGGCGCCGAAGGTAATTCTGGTTGGCGAGATGCGCGACCGCGAGACCATGGAAATCGTGCTTGAGGCGGCGGAGACAGGGCATCTGGTTCTGTCCAGTCTGAATACCATGGACGCGTCCAAGACCGTGGAGCGAATCGTCAGTTCGTTCTCTCCGGCGGAGCAGAAGTTGGTTCGCGAGCGGCTTGCCAAGTCATTCCGCTACATCGTTTGCCAACGCCTGATGCCGAAAGCGGATCGCAGTGGACGGGTGGCTGCCTTTGAGATCATGAAAGCCAACTCCCACACCCGCGAATGCATTGAGAAAGGCGAGCGCGAGAACAACAGCTTGCTCGACGCGATTAAGACCGGAGAATCAGAGGGTATGCAACACTTCGACTCGGAGATTGCGCAACTGGTGCAAGACCGCGTGGTTGATCTGGAGACAG
The DNA here is from genome assembly GCA_035279505.1 of Candidatus Sulfotelmatobacter sp. Classification (GTDB taxonomy): domain Bacteria; phylum Acidobacteriota; class Terriglobia; order Terriglobales; family Acidobacteriaceae; genus Sulfotelmatobacter. Next base: position 3,844 of record DATEHP010000165.1, read on the forward strand.
GGCTGTCGTTCGCCACTAATCCGGGCGCGTTGGGGCAGGAACTAGCCAGGTAAGCGCCTCACATCCATTGGCTGCGAACAAAAAGCAGTGCACCTATTGACCGCGCCACCAACATCTTCCTCATACTCTATGATCTTTCCATGCCAGTTGCACAGGTTCCTGGTGTTTTGAGCTTTGAAGATGCTCGACGTACCGTCGAACAACAGGCATCTCATGTAAGTCAGCCGAAGACCGAGTCGGTCGACCTTCTCGCCGCAATTGGTCGAGTGCTGGCTGAACCTATACTGTCGGATCGCAACCTCCCGCCGTTCCGTCGCTCTACTCGCGACGGGTATGCTGTGAGCGCCGCTCATGTGGCTCGTGTCCCCGTGGTTCTGGATGTCATTGGTGAAATCAAAGCAGGCGAGAGCCTCGAAAATATTCCACGACACCTTGGAAGTGGGCAGGCCGCGTTAATCATGACGGGAGCGCCCGTCCCTGCTGGCGCCGACGCAGTAGTGATGGTCGAGTACACTGCGCAGCAAGGCAAGCGGGTCGAAATTACAAGGGCCATTACAGGGGGAGAGAACGTTGTCCCTTCCGGGGCAGAGGCCAAACAGGGCAGCGTGTTGGTGGAGCGCGGCGTGCGCCTGAACGATGCTGCGATCGCCTTGGCTGCCACGGCGGGACAATCGCGGGCCCAGATTTATAAGCGCCCACAAATCGCAGTGCTTACAACCGGCGACGAAATCGTCAGCATCGACGCTACCCCCGGTCCCACCCAGATTCGCAACTCAAATAGCTATTCTCTGGCGGTCCAGATTCTTAATGCCGGCGGCAATCCTGTTCTGCTGCCGATCGCCCCTGATGAACCGCGCAAGCTGCGGACCCTAATCGAAGAAGGCCTGAAGTCGGACTTGCTGCTGATAACCGGCGGAGTCTCTATGGGCCGTTACGACCTGGTCGAACAAGTCCTCGAAGAACTGAAAGCCGAATTCTTCTTCACGGGAGCGAAGATTCAGCCCGGGCGTCCAGTTGTTTTCGGCAAGGTTGGCAAGGCCGGTCCCGGCCTCGAAATTGCATGCACTTACTTCTTCGGCCTGCCCGGTAACCCGGTCTCGACTATGGTGACGTTCGAACTGTTCGCTCGCCCCATGCTGGAAGCACTCGCCGGCATGTCTCCGCGGAAACTGCAATTTGTGTTCGCCAAATTGAAATCGGAAATCCGCGTGAAGCCAGGTCTGAAGCGTTTCCTGCCGGCGGTCCTGTCGGGCGAATTCGAGGCTTCGCAGGTGGAACTAGTGCCCTGGCAGGGTTCAGGCGATATCGCCGCCACCGCACGCGCGAACTGCTATATCGTCATTCCCGCCGACCGTGAATTGATTCCGGCCGGAGAATTCGTACCCAGCATGCTGCGGTGAGAGTGGAAGCCCAACGCACGCCGTCCATGTAAGATATCTACGACGCTCACGCGTCCGACATGCCCAACAAGCTCTCCCACTACGACCGCGCTGGCCGCGCCCGCATGGTCGACGTTTCCGGCAAAACCGCCACCAGGCGAGAAGCCGAGGCCAGCGGTTTCGTGGCGATCAGCGCAGCTGTTCTAGGAGCGCTGCCGTCGAATCCCAAGGGCGATCCTCTCGAAGTAGCACGCGTGGCAGGCATCATGGCGGCCAAACGAACATGGGAATTGATTCCGATGTGCCATCCGCTGCCGCTGTCGCTCGTTGATGTCGAGGTGCGCGTGTGCGAGAATGGCCTCGCGATCACGTCGAAAGTTGCGACGACCGCTGAAACCGGAGTCGAGATGGAAGCCCTGACTGCCGTCTGTGTTGCGGCGTTGACCATCTACGACATGCTGAAGGCCGCCGATAAGGGCATCGAGATTCGCGAAATTGTGCTGGAGCGGAAGAGCGGAGGCAAGAGCGGAGACTACCGCCGCCGGAAGTAGCGGCGCCACACGGATTCATGGCCGATAACCTCAAGCTGCTGCTGGTAGACGACAACCCGATGGTGCTGGCGATGCTGCAGCAGGCCCTGTCGTCGCTGGCCACGGTCGCGACGGCCACGGATGCTGCTGACGCACTGCTCAAGGCCGTGGATGACGTTCCTGACTTGCTCGTTTGCGACTATCGCATGCCCGGTATGGATGGCCGTCAACTGGTTGAAAAACTCAAGAGCCGTCCCGCGACTGCGAATTTCGCCACGGTTTTGATGGCTAGCAAGGCGGATATTGCCGAGCGTCTTTCTCCGCAGGACGCCGCCGACGACTATCTCGAAAAGCCTTTTTTCCTAAAAGAGGCAACTCGCCGGATCAAGCGCCTGATCGATCGGATTGCCCTGGAAAAGATGGCCAAGACCGCTCCCTCCGACGGAGTTGTACGCGGCAATCTCTCACAGATGAACGTCATCGACCTCATGCAATCGCTCGAAATGGGCCGCAAGAGTTGCCAACTCTCGCTGAGTAATGAAGGCGACAAGTGCGAAGTATTTTTCGTCGAGGGCCAGGTCAAGCACGCCACCTACGGATCGCTCGTCGGTGATCAAGCAGTCTTCAAAGTCCTGCGATGGACCGGCGGAAACTTCCAGCTCAACTTCGAGGGCAAGACGGACCAGGAGACGACGCAACTCAATACGCAAGGGCTTCTGATGGAGGGGTTGCGGTTGCTTGATGAATCATCCCGCGACAGCGGCGGAGAACCTGAAGCTGCGCCTGTAGAGACAGCCCCGGTCGCTGCTACGGCGCCTTCCGTGCCTGTAAGCCGCAGGAAAGATGAAGAGGAAGACGTTCTTCTCGATGGCTGATCCCAAGACGGTTCTGACTGCTGCGGTCGTGACCGT
>DATEHP010000166.1:0-2390 GCA_035279505.1 Candidatus Sulfotelmatobacter sp.
GTAAGCGTCTCGTGAACCACCGCTGGGGTTAGTCGTTGATGTGTGGTATGGGCGGATTGCTTAAGCGTGGGCTGCGGAGGTCGTCGGCTTCCAGTTGTGGGGAAACAATTCACCGAGCCGGGTGATGGAGTGCGCGGGGAGGCGCGAGAGCACGTCACGGAACCAGGCAAACGGCTCGATGCCGCACCGCTTGCAGGAGGCGATGAAGCTTCGCAAAACCGCCGCTGTTTTACCGCCGCCATCGCTGCCGAAAAATGTCCAGTTGCCCCGGCCCAGCGCGATATCGCGGTTGGCCCGTTCCGTGGCGCCGTTGTCAATCTCGAGTTCGCCGTCTTGCAAAAAGCGCGTCAGCGCCTCCCACTGATTCAGCGCATAGCGCACCGCAGCGCCGGACGGACTCTTCGGCAGCACCTCCGGCTGCAACGCCAGCAGATACTGGTGGAGGTTCCCGAGCAGCCCCGCCGATACGCGCTGGCGTAATGCCAACCGTTGCTGGGGCGACATCGATAGCGCCTGAGCGCGCTCCTCCACCGCATACAGGCGTCCGATCAGGTGCAGCGCCGGTCCCATGCGTGGCTCGTCGGATTCCAACGCCTTGAAGAAATACCTGCGGGCGTGCATCCAGCACCCCACCTCGGTCATGCCCCGTCCGGACTTGAAAAACGCGTCATAGACGGAGTAGGCGTCCGCCTGCAGGTACCCTTTGTATCCTTCCAGAAATTTCGCCGGGCCGGCGCGCGATCGCGTGGGCGTGTAGTCGTACACAATCACCGGATGATGCGCGTCTCCTACATAAGGCCAGATCCGCCCGATCCTGGCAAAGGGAAGTTTCCGGTCCAGCACCTTCACGCTGGTATCGTCGGTGCCGATCACCTTGGAACTCAACAGCTCCTTCTTCAGCAACTGGTACAAAGGATCGAGCAGTTCCGCGCACTGTGCCATCCAGCCGCCCATGGTTTTGCGCGAGATGTCGATGCCATGCCGCTCGAACATCTTCTCCTGCCGGTGCAGAGGCTGATGATCGGCCCACTTCGCCACGATCACTTGCGCCAACAAGCTCGCTCCCGCCGTGCTCTTCTCGATCGGTTGCGGCGGCTTGGTGGCGGTCCTTACCGTGCAGTCGCAGGCGTACTTCAGACAAACGTCCTGAATCACCTTCATCGAGGCCGGGATGTATTCGTAGCGTTCGCTGGTCTCTTCCGCAATCAGCCGCAGGTCCTTGCCGCAGCCGCCACAGTGCTTCTCCGCCTCGGCCAGATCGTGAACGATTCTCTCCCGTTTCAGATGCCGTGCCAGAGGTTGCCGCCCGCCACGTTTCCGGGTTGACGTTTCGTTCGGCTTCGCCCCGGTTCCCGCAGCGCCATCGAGATCGTCGTCCTCGCCGGTAGCGGATTCGCCTTCCGCACTCCGTGCCTGCCACGCTGCCTCGAACAGCGCCAGTTGCTCTTTCGACAGCTGCTCACTTTTGCGGTTGCGCTGCGCCTCCAGCAGTTCGCGCAGCAGAGTCTGATACTGGTTCTGCTCGACGCGGGAACGATCCAGTTGCTCGGCCAGATCCACAACGATTTTCCGTAGCGTCTCTGTATCCCGCGGCAAGCTGTTCGGATCGATGGCCACCGTGTATATAGCTTACGGGGAAACCGGCCCGTTTCCAAGTAAAAACAATAGTAAGCCGATATGTTTTTACTTGCCCTCGCGCCGGTACCGCTTCCGCCGTTTCGCTGTGCTCAGATCGATGCCGCTCAGCAGCGCTCCCAGTTCCTGCGCCGTGATCTCACGCTGGCGTTCTGTGCCTCCGTCGCCAAACGGAACCGCGTACGTCCCCTCCTCCAGTCGCTTGCTCCATACGGCGAAGCCGTCGCGGTGTCGAGTAGGCCCAGGGAGTTTCACCCCGAGCCCCTCACGGAACCGTGCGTAAATCTCTCGATTTACACGGCTCTTGTCATCCAGCCTGGTTCTCGAATGCCCGCCAGTGGACGAACAACCCCGGATCGTCCTTCTTCACCTTTGCGAGCCATTCCAGGCTGCGCCGCTTGTGCCGCGACAGCGTCTTGTATTTGCGTCTGGCCCACTGCTCGAGCTTGCGATCGATATATCGAAAGGGCTCTCGCATTGCAGTTTGATAGAACGACCCGTAGTATTCCCACCACCCGCATATCACCGAGTTGTATTGCTCCGCCAGTTCGGCCAAGGTTGCCGGCGTCTGGCGTGGAATGCGCCAGCCTCGCACCACCTTCCGCATTCGCTTTACCGCATCAGCGCTCACACCGGGCAGAAAACTGGTAAAGACCCGATGCTGCTTGCTCATGGCTTTCCTTGGCCGGAACGTAAAACCAAGAAAGGTGAACTGCACATGCGGAAAGACTTCAGTACGGTTGCTGTCCTGACAG